>NZ_LMCG01000001.1:0-164583 GCF_001623065.1 Pseudovibrio sp. Ad46
CTTTGGTGTTCTGAAAAACGTAAACTAAGTCAGCTATTCCGTAACAGCGTCTTGTTACCAAGACACTCGCGAATAACCGCCGTCCACGTTTCTCTTTCTTCTTCCGTATTCAATTGTCAATGAACAGAGACTTTCGCCTCAATATCCAGACTTACAAGACCTCTTAAAAACCCCGTAAATCCTTCTGTTTTTGTGCCTCCAGAACCGCGCCTCAGTGGCCCGCCCCGGTGGCGTGAAGCGGGTTATAGGGATATGAGCTGACCCTGTCAACGAGCCTTGAGAGAAAACTTCAAAATTTTCACAGGACTGGGGAAACTTTTTCAATAATCGCAAACCCTGTATTTATATGGTGCTTAAAATCGTGGTTTGCCAGCCAAATTCATTATTTTCTCGCCAATTCCATTTTTTCTATAATTTTTCATAGTATCAGGGACAAAATCCAGCCGTATTTGTCTTTCATCAGTTGTCCCTATCTTCAGCATTGTCTATCAATCGTAAACACGTAATGCAGAACTCTGCTGCAGATGGCATCTCTGCCGATTTGGGGAAAGATAAGTAGCTCGATGAATTCTGGTAGGTTCCATACTAATGGAAGGCCTTCCGTCAATCTTGGCAATGAACCTGCTTTGATGGTGGACAGCCTTGCAAGTTCGTCTGACCAGCCTGCACGGCTTAATGGCCGTTGGTTGATCGGGACGATCCTGACCGGCATGACCTCCATTGTATTAATGGGTGGTGCCTTGATGGCTGCGCTTGATGGCCAGTACACCTATAAGACAGCGAAAGCCCCCGCGAGCACTTCAACAGACCTGACACCACAGCGTAATTCCAGCGGAAAAGGCGACCGCCTGAGCTCCGCAACCGACGGCTTCTCCAATCGGCAGATCATTGAAGTAAATACAGTGACCCGCAGCGATGGCCGTGACCACGTAAAAGCCAAGCCATATGCGCTCGTTAGCGCAAGCCTTGAGAATATCAAGAAACAGGAAACAGCTGCAGACATTCCGCCATTCGACCCGATCACTATGTATCAGGGAGAACAGGTTGCTCCATTACAGGTCGCCAGTGATGCAATCTACGGTGCCGACATTGAAGGCGAAGTCTCCATTTCTCAGCGCGACTTCCCACTGGAAGCTATGAGTATGGTCGCTCTTCCCGATCATAAAGAAGAGGCCGTTCAGGAGCAGGTCAAAAAAGCAGCGATGTTCATGCTGGATAATTCCACTGACATTGCGGCTGTGCCGAGCCTCGAAGACTTCAACGCAGGCTTTGCTCCACTTTCAGAACAGTCATTTGAAAACATCGAAGTCCGCATTACAGAAGAAAACGTTTCCTTCCAGCCCAAGTCCCGTAAAATCTCCCAGGCCAATCAGATCGAAGAACGCATAGTTCCAATCCTGACCCAGACTGACTTTATTGACATTCTGCTGGATGGTGAGGCTTCTGAGAAAGAAGCGGAAGGCTACATCAAAGCATTTACCGAAAACTTTGGCATCGACACAATCAAAGCTGGTCAGATCTTCCGCCTGTCCCTCAACACGGACGAGATCGAAGAGGACGACGGAATTCTTGTACGTGTCAGCATCTATGAAGATCAACGTCATGTAGGGACCATCGCACCAAACGATGAAGGCGAGTTTGTCGTTGCACCTGAGCCGTCCACACAGATGGCCGCAGACGCGTTTGCATCACAGCAGCAAAACTCCGTTGGCCCTCGCGCCACCTATTATGACTCGATCTACCAGACTGGTCTTGATAACGACGTCCCAACATCCCTCATCAAAGAACTCGTTCGCATCTATTCTTATAGCGTTGACTTCAACGCCTCCGTAAAAAGCGGTGATGAGATGAGCGTCTTCTATGGCCTTGATGCAGACCAGACCACTGGCACCTCTGAAATTCTTTATACATCCATCACCGTAAATGGTCGCTCACATCGTTTCTACCGTTTCCGCACACCGGACGATGGTGTCGTCGACTATTATGATGAGAACGGTCAAAGCGCAAAGCAGTTCCTGCTCCGTAAACCAATCGCAGCTGGCCGCTTTACATCTGGCTTCGGCATGCGCCGACATCCGGTTTTGAAAACCCGCCGTTTGCACACCGGCACGGACTGGGCCGCTCCTCGCGGCACCGCAATCTTTGCAGCTGGCGATGGGGTGATCCAAAAAGCCGCTTGGTCAGGCGGTTACGGAAAACGCGTCGAGATCAAACACGCCAACGGCTATGTCACCACATATAACCACATGACCCGCTTTGGCTCAGGCATTCAAAAAGGCCAGAAAATCAGACAGGGTTCCGTTATTGGGTATGTTGGGACCACCGGTCTTTCAACGGGTAACCACCTCCATTACGAAGTGAAAGTGAATGGTCGCTTCGTGAACTCCCTGAAGATCAAGGTACCGCAAGGCCGCATCCTTGAAGCTAAGGTTCTTGAGAACTTCAAGCGCGAACGCGACCGCATTAATGCTCTGATGGAAACAGGCCGTCCAAGCCAGCGCGTCGCTTCACTACGGAACTGACCTCAGTTCATCAAAGGGATCTCACAATTAAAGAGCAAATAGCGTCAAACTACTTGCTCTTTATGATAGCGCTTGCGCATCAGGATCACGAAAAACCAAAGATAAATACCAGTCTCCAACGCACGTTGCATGAGACCACTGAAAGCGGTTTCCATAGATAGACTGAAGAGCATCACCAGCAAGATCAGCCCAGGCGCCACCCAAAACGATCGTTCAGCTTTGGCATGAGACAACAAACACAATCCCACAACAGCGCAGAAATAGGCCAGAAAGCCAGCAGCCGTATGCATGAGTTGGCTGCGTGTCGGATCATCCATGCTGCATTCAAAATCACACGGAAAGAACGCAGCAACAGCGATAAGCAGCGGATAGCCTGCAAAAATCATCAAGCCAACACGCTCTGCACGATTGCGCATCAGATAAGCAAAGCAGATCACGAGGCATGGCAGCAGTAGCAGCTCCACAACCGCAAAACCCCAATAATTCACGGCAGGCCCAAACGGAGCGCCGGTTGCTCCAAGAGCGCTCATGAACTGTGATATATGATCGTAATCTGGATAAAACTGCCCGCCAATGACAACAGTCGCGGCAAGCCAGAGATAACTGACAACCACAAGCGATATTGCAATATCAACGTGTCTCATACCCGATGCCCTGCCCCCTAACGAACACTCAAGTTTTAGTCAGCATGACTAGACACTAAAAGCACACATTCGAACAGTCGCTTTATGTTTCAGGGTATGTCCACAAGGCACAAAAAAGGGCCGGAAGATCCGGCCCTCTTCTTTAACTCATGATCCAACCTGTCAGGTCGTTTCAAAAAGCAGTCTGTCCGTTCCCGCAGAGACCCGGATGGCCTGACCGTCAGAGATTGATCCAGCCAACAGCATTTCTGCCAATGGATCCTGCACTTGTTTCTGAATAACGCGCTTCAACGGTCGTGCACCATAAGCCGGGTCATACCCCTTCTCGGCAAGCCAGCCCATAGCACCATCATCCAGCTCAAGCTCCATCTTCCGATCGTCCAGCAACTTCTGCAAACGGGCTAGCTGAATTTCGACGATCCGAGACATCTGAGTCCGCTGCAAGCGATGGAAAAGGATAATCTCATCCAAACGGTTCACGAACTCAGGACGGAAGTGCGCTTTCACCGCATCCATCACCGGCCCGCGAACAGCATCAGCATCTTCACCTTCGCCCTGGGAAGCCAAAAATTCTGAACCAAGGTTCGACGTCATGATGATCAGCGTATTGCGGAAGTCCACAGTCCGGCCCTGCCCGTCCGTCAGACGGCCATCATCCAGCACTTGAAGCAGAACGTTGAACACATCGCCATGAGCTTTTTCAACCTCGTCAAACAGCACAACCTGATAAGGCCGACGGCGCACTGCTTCTGTCAGAACGCCGCCTTCTTCATAACCAACATAACCCGGAGGCGCGCCGATCAGACGAGCAACACTGTGCTTTTCCATGAACTCAGACATGTCCACGCGCACCATGGCTGTCTCATC
The DNA here is from genome assembly GCF_001623065.1 of Pseudovibrio sp. Ad46. Lineage (NCBI taxonomy): Bacteria > Pseudomonadati > Pseudomonadota > Alphaproteobacteria > Hyphomicrobiales > Stappiaceae > Pseudovibrio > Pseudovibrio sp. Ad46. The sequence continues at coordinate 4,034 of NZ_LMCG01000001.1, forward strand.
ATCAAAGAGATAGCTGGCGAGCGCTTTGGTCAGCTCTGTTTTACCAACGCCAGTTGGGCCGAGGAACATGAACGAACCGATTGGCCTGTTCGGATCCTGCAACCCGGCACGAGACCGGCGCACAGCAGTAGACACAGCATGAACAGCTTCCTGCTGCCCAACAACACGCTTGGCCAGCTCATCTTCCATACGAAGCAGCTTTTCTCGTTCGCCTTCCAGCATCTTGTCGACGGGAATCCCAGTCCAGCGAGACACAATCTGAGCAATACTCTCACTGCTCACGGTCTCATTGAGCATGGTGTTATCGACATCTTCCGCTGTCTGGGCATTCAAGAGCTTCTTTTCCAGATCAGGAATAACGCCGTAAGCCAACTCACCCGCTTTAGCCAGATTACCGATACGCTGCGCCTGCTCCAACTCGGTGCGTGCTTCATCCAGCTGCTCTTTTATTTTCTGCTCGCCGCTCAGCTTATCTTTTTCAGATTGCCAGCGTTGTGTCAGTGCATTGGATTCTTCTTCCAGATCAACCAGCTCTTTCTCAAGGCGCTGAAGCCGATCCTTCGTGGCGTCATCATCCTCTTTCTTGAGCGCTTCCCGCTCAATCTTCAGCTGAATGATACGGCGGTCCAACTCATCCAGTTCTTCCGGCTTGGAATCCACCTGCATGCGCAAGCGGCTGGCGGCTTCATCAACAAGGTCAATCGCCTTATCCGGCAGGAAGCGGTCTGTAATGTAACGGTTCGACAGCGTGGCCGCAGAAACAATCGCACTATCTGAAATGCGTACACCATGGTGAAGCTCATACTTCTCCTTGATGCCACGCAGAATAGAAATCGTATCTTCAACCGTTGGCTCACTTACAAACACAGGTTGGAAACGACGGGCCAGCGCCGCATCTTTCTCAACGTGCTTGCGGTATTCATCAAGCGTGGTCGCACCGACGCAGTGCAACTCACCACGCGCCAGCGCAGGCTTGAGAAGATTGGAAGCGTCCATCGCTCCATCTGCTTTCCCAGCCCCAACCAGCGTATGCATTTCATCAATAAAGAGGATCACGCCACCAGCAGCAGCTTGCACCTCATTCAAAACACCCTTCAGGCGTTCTTCAAATTCACCACGATATTTCGCACCAGCGATCAGTGCGCCCATATCCAGCGCAAGCAGTTCCTTGTCTTTCAGGCTCTCCGGCACATCACCATTGACAATGCGCAGCGCAAGGCCTTCAGCAATTGCGGTTTTACCAACGCCTGGCTCACCAATCAGAACCGGGTTATTCTTGGTACGGCGGGAGAGAACCTGAATGGCACGGCGAATTTCCTCATCACGGCCAATCACAGGATCGAGCTTACCGTCGCGGGCAGCTTCAGTCAGATCCTGAGCAAACTTCTTCAGGGCGTCATATTGGTTTTCAGCGGATGCGGAATCCGCAGTACGGCCCTTACGCACTTCGTTGATAGCCTCGTTCAGTGCGTTTGGCGTGACACCACCTTGAGCGAGAGCCTTACCTGCCTTGCTGTCTTTATCCATAGCAAGCGCAAGCAGCAGCCGCTCAACGGTGACATAACTGTCGCCTGCTTTTTCTGCAATTTTCTGGGCTTGTTCAAAAAGACGAGCGGTTTCAGGCGCTAGGTACAGCTGCCCATTGCCGCCACTCACTTTAGGAAGCGCAGCCAGATCGGTCTCAATCTGTAGACGGACATCCTGCACACGTCCTCCGGCTCGCTCAATTAGACCAGCAGACATGCCCTCGCTGTCATCCAGCAAGACCTTTAAAATATGTGCGGGAGTAAACTGTTGATGCCCTTGTCCCAGAGCGTATGTTTGCGCAGACTGAATGAACCCACGCGCACGGTCGGTGTATTTCTCAAAGTCCATATATAACTCCTATGTGCCGTGTCACCCGAAGCATGACGAAGCATTTTGGGAGGATCCGAGCCTCATAAAGAGCACCCGAAGCAGGAGACTTCCCCCTGCACTCTTCATATAGTAGTTCAAACTGCCGACAAAAGAGGGTCCTCGCAAGATCTTGCCACAATCCTTTGTTCCTCATAGTTTCGAATAGCTTAAACAACGGAATTTAATATGACTTTTTCGCCTGCGCATATCACCGCACTCGCAACACATCCAGTTAAAGGCTTAACGGCTCATCCACTTCAGACCACCACAGTAGAAGCCGGAGCTGTCTTCCCGCTGGATCGTGCCTATGCGATTGAAAATGGTCCATGCGGTTTCGATCCAGCAGCCCCTCAGCACATTTCAAAGAGCAAGTTTCTAGTGCTGGTTCGTTATGAAGACGTGGCGCAGGTCAAATGCACATACGATCTGGAAAACAAAAGCATCACTCTGTCCAAGCCAGAGAGTGAAGACATCACGTTACCGCTGGAAACAGCTGAAGGACAGGATGCACTCGCAGCCTACTTCACAGCACACATGGGTGAGAAAGCCGCTGGCCCGCTCAAAGTCCGCCACGCAGACGACCATGCTTTCACGGATACTGCTGAGAATTTCGTACATGTCGTGAATCTCGCCAGCGTGAAAGCGCTTTCTGAGACTTTGGGCGTGGAGATTGATCCAAGACGCTTTCGCGCAAACATCTATGTTGAAGGCTTGGCAGCCTATGAGGAGTTTGACTGGGCCGACAAGAAAATCCGGTCCAGCTCAGGCGTAGAGTTCAAATTCGCGAAACGCACCCGCCGCTGTGCTGCCGTAGATGTAAATCCAGTCACAGCCGAGCGCGACACCAACATCAACAAGGCGCTTCATGGCTCACTGGGGCATATGGATGTTGGTATTTATCTTGAAGTGCTCAACAACGGCACACTTTCCGTCGGCGACACACTCATCATTGAGTAAGCCAGCACCCACAACGAACTATTTGCCAGTCAGCAAAAAGAAAACCCCGCCTTTTGAGCGGGGTTTTTCATAGATCTCCGGCAAACCAGTGAGCCAGCAAGCACATCATCAGACGTGCTTAGCTTTCACCGTCTCCGGTTGTTTCCAAAGCCGCAGGTGCTGGTGCAGATGCAGGTGTATCCTCAGCAGGAACACGAGCTGTACGGGTACGCTGTGAACGAGCTGCACGAGGTGTGCGAGCACGAGGCGTACGACGTGGCTTCGTAGAAGCTGCATCATCTTCACCACCCTCTGGTGCCTCAGCTGGCGCTGCTGCACTTGCGGAGGATGAGGAAGGCGTACGACGAACACCACGACCACGAGTGCCACGAACACGACGGCGTGCTTTGCCATCATCTTCGTCAGCTGGTGCAGATGCGTCTCCCGAAGCCTCTGCATTCTCGTCAGCCGCTGGAGCTGTTTCGATAAACGGCTGAGGCGTATCCAGACCGATCACAGGCTGAGGGGTTGCAACCGCAACCTCTTGCTCTTCAGTCGCTGCCACAGCGTTTGGTGTTTCAACAGCAGCAGGTGCAGCTTCATCTTCTGTACGCGCAGAAGGAGCAGCAGTCTGTGTGCTTTGGGGTTGAGCCGCAGCGACGATGCGCTGGTAATGCTCTGCATGCTGATAGTAGTTCTCGGAGGTTACACGGTCCCCGGAGGCCTGAGCATCACGCGCAAGTTGCTGGTACTTTTCAGCAACATGCAATGCGGTACCTCGGATCTTAACGTCCGGTCCATTTGACTCAAAAGTACGTGTCAATGGATTTGGAGCTTTACGCCCCCGTCCACGCATGCGCTTGTTATTCTGATTTCCTGGTCTCATTCTGCCGTTAACTTTCCGGAATAGCAATCGAACCTAACTGTGAGGTTCATGGGAGTAAGATCTCCCGGATTCCAAATGCCGTTAATAAGCCTGCGTGTTGATGAGCACAAAGGCTATCAACATCGAAATGCAATCGCATTCGATCGTATAACTGCTTCAATGCGATATCCGACATCTGATCGCAGCAATACAAATGCATTGCTCTCTCAGTTCAACGATACGAGGGGTTGCTCAACTATCTGCTTTGAAACTATCAACCGACGTCTCTGCCAGGCTCGTCTCACAGTCAGTGAGTGCCCATCCCCATCGTTTTCAGCTTTTAGCTGGTATCGCTTGTCGGCGAGATGAAACTATCTCGTTCCGACGTATTTTCCAAGGGCTTTTTTCCAGATAATTGAATTCTTCGCCAATCATGGAAAAACTACAACAATCACCCTTGGTTGACCGGCCAGATCATGTTCACAACAAGCCTCCAATCCTACGAGTTCCCTCGCAAGAGTTGAAAGTTCATCGGCTTGATCAAACCCGATCTCCATAAGAAGTCCACTATTTCTCTTAAGAACTCGTTTAGCGTTGCCTATCAATTCTTTATAGGCAGTAAGACCATCCACTCCACCATCAAGCGCCAGCATAGGGTCATGCTGCTTAACTTCATGGCTTAGTCCTTCAATTACAGAGCTGCGAATGTACGGCGGGTTACTCACAATAAAATCAAAAGATCCGCTCAGTGTATCCAGATAAGAACCGCGAACAGGGATAAATCGGTCAAGAACCTTGTTGTTTGCTGCGTTTTGTCGCGCAGTCTCCAAAGCCTCTTCACTGATATCAACAGCAAGACAGATTGCATTGGGCAATTCAGTCAGGAGTGCAATCGCAACCGCTCCTGTGCCAGTTCCAATATCTGCAAAAACCCATTCTTTTTCCAAGCCGCCATGGGCCTGACAAAACGCAATCGCAGTTTCAACCAGCGTTTCTGTGTCCGGTCGCGGCTCCAATGTTGCCGAAGATAACGAAAACTCCAGCCCCCAAAACTCCCGCTTACCCAGAACACGTCCCACTGGCTTTCCAGCAAGGCGTTCTTCCACATATCGGGAAACAACCGCCAATGTCTCTGGCTTGATCACCTGATCATACTGAAGGATCAAGTTTCTCGGCTCAATTTCAAGGGCTTCTGCAACAAGGACACGTGCATCCAAATCTGCGTCAGCCAGATCTGCATCACGAAACAGGCTCCGCACCGCTAGGTACAAAGCCTGCACATTTTTGAGGTCGAAGTTATCGAAGAGGCCGGACATTAAAGTCCTTCATCGGCGAGCAAGTTCGCTTGATGGTCCATAATCAGAGCATCAATCACTTCACCCGTAGCTTCGCCTGCAATCATCTGGTCAAGCTTATACAGCGTCAAACCAATACGGTGATCAGTCACACGACCCTGAGGGAAGTTGTAGGTACGGATACGCTCAGAACGATCACCGGAACCAACCTGAACACGGCGGGCCTCGGTCCGTTCATTCGCAGCACGCTCACGCTCCACATCGTAGATCTTCGCCCGCAGCAACTTCATCGCGCGGTCTTTGTTCTTATGCTGAGAGCGCTCATCCTGCACGGCAACCACAATCCCGGTTGGATTGTGCACAATACGAACAGCGGAGTCAGTCGTGTTTACGTGCTGACCACCTGCACCTGATGCACGGTATGTATCGATGCGCAAATCAGCAGGGTTGATCTCAACGTCCACTTCTTCAGCCTGCGGAAGAACCGCAACGGTCGCTGCGGACGTGTGAATACGGCCACCGGATTCAGTCTCAGGCACACGCTGCACACGGTGAACACCGGACTCAAACTTCAGCTTACCAAACACTTCCTGACCAGTTACAGCCGCCACGATTTCTTTGAAACCGCCCATGTCCCCTTCAGAAGAGGACATTACTTCAACTTTCCAGCCATTATTGTCTGCAAAGCGCTGATACATACGGAAGAGATCACCAGCAAACAGCGCAGCCTCGTCACCACCTGTACCGGCACGCACTTCAAGAATAACGTCGTGAGAATCCGCTTTGTCTTTTGGTAAAAGCCCAATGCGAACTTGCTGGGTCAGCTCTTCGACAACGCCTGTCAGCTCATCACGCTCAAGCTGCGCAAGTTCTTTCATCTCCGCATCGCTTTCAGGGTCTGCCAACAGTGCTTCCGCACCTTCCAGATCACCCTCGGCTTTGCGAAGTTCACGAATGGACTTCACAATTGGATCGAGTTCCGCATAGTCCCTTGAAAGCTTGATATAAACATCCGGTGCAGGACCAGATGCCATCTCGGCCTCAATACCTTCAAAGCGTGCTAGCAGTGTGTCTAGTTTTTCTGGTGCCAGCATTTCGCGGCAACTCCTCAAGCGTTAGTCAGCTAATCTAAAAGCGCGACAGCCTCTCGGGTCTGCGGCAATCGAAATATACGCTGCTTATACCGGAATATTATTTTCGGATGCAAAGTTCGCCAGGAACTCGCGAATGTCGTCCGTCCCTTTACCCGCTTCCAATTGTTTCAGCAACTCTTCTGAAAGTGCTGATAGATCCAAAGAGCGCAACATCGCCTTAACAGGGCCAATAGAAGCCGGAGACATAGAGAGATTTCTATATCCGATCGCCAGCAAAGCCATCGCAGCAAGGGGTTGGCCGCCAAGCTCACCGCAAAGGGTGACGGGCGTATCCATCTTATCGCCAATAACAACGATCTTACGCAATGCGCGTAGGAAGCTAGGAGACAGAGCTTCAAACCGCTCCGCAACCAGCGTGTTGCCTCGATCAACCGCATAGAAGAACTGGAACAGATCGTTGGAGCCAACAGAGACGAAATCCACTTCCTTGTAGATCTCTTCAAGCTGGTAAAGCAGCGCCGGAACTTCCAGCATAACACCAAGTTTCAGCTCTTTAGGCGTATCATGACCGTGCTGGCGCAGATGCTTTAGTTCGCGCTCAACATAATCCTTCGCCTGCTGAAATTCAGAAACATCTGCCACCATCGGGAACATGATGCGCAAGGAGCGCCCTGCCCCTGCATGCAACATTGCTCTGATCTGAGTACGCAGCAAACCCGGACGATCAAGCCCAAAGCGGATCGCGCGCCAGCCCATGGCCGGGTTCTCTTCCTGTGCCAGACGCAAGTAAGGCAGAACTTTATCACCGCCAATATCCAGAGAGCGGAAGGTAACTGGCTTGTCACCAGCTGCATCCAGCACCTTGGAATACAGTGTGTGCTGTTCCTGCATTCTTGGGAAAGCAGAGGCCACCATAAATTGCAGTTCAGTACGGAAAAGCCCAACACCATCAGCGCCGGCGTCTTCCATACTTGGCAAATCAACCAGCAGACCAGCATTCAGCTGAAGCTTAACATCCACACCGTCTTTGGTAATGGTCGGTTCATCACGAAGTTGGCGATAAATTTCCTGACGCTTGGAACGTAGACGCACCTTGTCTGCAAAAGCTTGTTCAACATCATTGGCTGGACGAAGGAAGATCTGACCGATCTCACCATCCACAATGATGGCATCAGTCGCTTCCACCAGGGAAACAATGTCTTCAACCTGCCCAACTGTCGGAATGCCAAGCGCACGCGCAACAATGGTCACGTGACTTGTCGGGCCGCTTTCTTCCAGAACGAGGCCTCGAATACGATCCCGATCATAATCCAGCAGCTCAGCGGCGCCCATGTTACGCGCAATGATGATGGCGTCTTTCGGCAGATCATCTTCGCCGCTGTGGTTCTTGCCCATCAGCTCGCGAATGAGGCGGTGCGCCAGATCATCAAGATCATGCAAGCGCTCACGCAAATACGGATCTGTCTGCCGGAGCATCTGAGCACGTGTATCGCTCTGAACTTTCTCAACAGCAGCTTCAGCCGTCAAACCATTGCGGATCGCTTCATCAATCTTCCGGATCCAGCCGCGATCATAGGCAAACATCCGGTAAGCTTCCAGAACTTCACGGTGTTCACCGTGCTGGGAAAACTCACCACTTGCCAACATATGATCAAGCGACTGACGCAAGCGCGTGACAGATTCTTCGAGGCGCTTCTTTTCAGTGTCCGCATCCTCGGCAATCAAATTGGTGATAACCACACGAGGTTCATGCAGAACAACGTGACCAAGACCAATACCATCAGCAAGGGCGACGCCCTTCAGATGCATCGGACGGATCACATCAATCGTTGTGCCTTGCTGTGCAATTGCTTCCAACTCACCAGCTGCGACCATCTCCGCGATAACCATCGCGGTGGTCTGCAGGGCTTCCACTTCGTCTTCAAAGTAGGTCCGATGGTCTTTGTTCTGGACAACAAGCACGCCAAGCGTACGTCCCGCACGCAGGATCGGCACGCCAAGGAAGGAGTTGTAGTTCTCTTCGCCCGTCTCTGGACGATAGGCAAACGCCGGGTGCGCCTGCGCATTTGGTAGGTTCAGCGGTCTGGCATCAGAGGAAATCAAGCCAACAAGACCCTCACCAACCTTCAGAGAAGTATGGTGAACCGCGTCCTTATTAAGGCCCTCTGTTGCATACAGCTCAAGAACCCCATCCGCGCGCAAAATGTACACGGAACACACTTCCGCAACCACGTTTGCCGCGATCAGACGTACAATCTTGTCGAGCCGTTCCTGCGCATTAATCGGCTCCGCCATCACTTCACGAAGCTTACGGAGGAGTACGCGCGGTCCGGCCAAGCTGCTGCGCATGCTCCGCCCTACCTATAATTCTGCTGGCCTTTTTAACAGGCCACGTTGTGCCTTGGAAGCTGTCCAAGACACAACAATATTCTCGACAGTAGGAAACCTAGCCGTCAAGTCCGTATAGCGAATGGAGAGTACGAACCGCAAGTTCCGTATACGCGGAATCGATCAGAACAGAGATTTTAATCTCAGATGTCGTAATCGCGCGGATGTTAATCCCCTTCTCAGCCAGGCCTTCAAAACACTGGGCTGCAACACCGGCATGCGAACGCATACCCATGCCGATTACGGAAACTTTTACAACATCAGTCGCGCCTTCGATATTCTCGAAGCCAATTTCCTCGACGTTCTCCTCAATTACCTTGCGCGCACGCTCGTAATCGCTCTCTGGAACGGTAAAGGTGATGTCAGTCGTCTTCCCATCTGGTGAGATGTTCTGGACGATCATGTCTACGTTGATGTTGCCTTCAGCCAACGGGCCAAACACTCTGGACGCAATGCCAGGTTTGTCAGCAACGTTGCGGATAGAAATCTGTGCTTCGTCTTTTGAGTAAGCGATGCCAGTGACGACTTGTTGTTCCAAAATCTCGTCCTCGTCGCAAATAAGTGTACCTACAGGTGTTCCGTCAGCGCTAATCTGCGGGGCATCTGGATCATCAAAGCTGGAACGTACAAACGTACGAACGCCGTGAACCATCGCCATCTCAACAGAGCGGACCTGCAAAACCTTTGCACCAAGAGAAGCCATTTCAAGCATCTCTTCAAACGCAACACGTTCCAAACGGGTTGCCTTGGCCACCACACGCGGGTCAGTGGTATAAACACCGTCCACATCCGTGTAGATATCACAGCGGTCTGCCTGAATTGCAGCAGCAATTGCCACTGCACTGGTATCAGATCCACCACGTCCAAGCGTTGCAAGCCTGTTGTCCGGGGCGACGCCCTGGAAACCGGCACACACAGCAACCTGTCCACGCTCCAGGCGTTCAATGAGAGTTTGACCTTCAATACTCTCAATACGCGCTGCGCCATGGGCTTCGTTCGTACGGATAGGAATCTGCCATCCTTGCCAGGACCGCGCTTCCACACCCATATCTTGCAGCACAATCGCCAACAAGCCAGAAGTTACCTGCTCACCGGAGGCAACAACCGCATCATATTCACGCGCATCATGCAGCGCTGCAGCATCTCTTGTATAACCGACCAAGGTATTCGTCACGCCAGCCATAGCGGACACGACAACAGCAACCTGGTTGCCTGCTTCCACTTCACGCTTTACATGCCGCGCAACATTTCTAATACGCTCTAGGTCGGCAACGGAGGTGCCGCCAAACTTCATAACCAAACGGGCCATCGCTTCCCAAATTCCTCCGAGGGCCTTTGTGATGAACCGATCATCACTACAAACGGCGCTAATCCATACAACTAGCGCCCTTCTATCGCAACCAGCGGCTTGACAAAAACCACGATTAGACCCACCAGTACCGGGATGAAAGTGGAGAGTTGAGCTATGAGCACCGCGCAAAAACCAAGCAACGCCGCCAAAAACCCGGCACAAACCACAATCGACCCAGCGGAAGTTGCGCATTTCTCATCAATTGCATCGGAATGGTGGGATCCCACTGGAAAATTTCGCCCTCTCCACAAATTCAGCCCAGTTCGCATCTCCTATATTAAGGAGTATGCCTGTGACCACTTTGGTCGAGACGAGACATCCCCTAAGGCACTAGAAGGCCTACGGATTTTGGACATCGGCTGCGGTGGCGGCCTACTCGCTGAGCCAATGGCTCGCATGGGCGCAACCGTTGTCGGAGCAGATGCATCTGAAACCAACATCAAAGTCGCCACACTTCATGCACAGCAATCCGGCCTCAACATCGACTATCGCGCACAAACCGCTGAATCTCTGGTTGAGGCAGGCGAGCAATTCGACATCGTGCTCAACATGGAAGTCGTGGAGCATGTTGCCGACGTTCCACTGTTCATGAACTCCTGTGCAGATCTTGTGCGTCCCGGTGGAATGATGTTCGTTGCAACTATCAACAGAACTCTGAAAGCCTATGCCCTCGCGATTGTCGCAGCTGAACGCGTTCTCCGCTGGTTGCCGAAAGGCACCCACCAATATGAGAAGCTGGTTCGCCCGGAAGAACTGGAAGCACCCCTCAATGAATCCGGCATGAACATTTACGAGCGCTGCGGTGTGAGCTTCAATCCGCTGACAGACAGCTGGTCCAGAACAACCGATCTGAATGTAAACTACATGGTAATAGCTCGAAAGCCAGAGTAGCAGCTGGCATTCAATTACTAAGGAGAATGAAAATGCCAGAAACAGCACCTGCCGAAACTGTCGTTTTCATTCCCGGCCTTACCAGCACCGGCGCTTTATTTGGCCCTCAGATCAACTCTATGAAAGAGCGTCCAATCATCATTGCTGAAACCTGCGACATGGATTCCATTGAAGCCATGGCAAAGAGATTGCTGGAACATGCCCCGGAAAAATTCGCTCTCCTCGGCATGTCCATGGGTGGCTACATCGCTCTGGAGGTGATTCGATTGGCCCCTAATCGTGTCAGCCGTCTTGCCCTCATAAACACCAATGCCAGAGACGACACTGCGGCCCAGACGCAGCTTCGCCATACGCAGATGGAGATTGCGAGGAAGGGAGGCTTCCACAAAATCGCCTCCATGCAATACCCTCAACTTGTCCACCCTGCCCGCCACGACGACACAGCGCTTCGGCAAGTGGTTTTCGACATGGCTGCTGATATTGGCGCTGATAACTTCCTGAAGCAGCAAAATGCAATCATCAACCGCCGAGACCAAAGACCCGACCTTCCGGCAATCCAGTGCCCGACGATGATCGTCGCAGGCAAAGAAGACAGCTTACTACCGCTAGACAGATGCCGCGAAATGCATGATGCAATACCAAATAGCAAACTTCACATCATCCCGGATTGCGGCCATCTTTCTACTCTGGAACACCCGGTCCACACCAGCGAACTCATTCAGGACTGGCTGGATACGTAGCTACGCCTACAAATTTAACTAGTTCTTCAGAAAAAAGCCGCTGAAATCCCTTAGAATCCAGAATATCATTTTGCCAATATTAGCGCCTATAAACAAGAGGGTGTACGCGGCGTAAGTTACCGGCAAACGAGCTTCTTCCAAACTCCCTGATCGCTCGAAGAATATTGTCTCAAGACCTAGATCGCCGCCCGAGAACTTGATCAAAGTCCGGAGGAGACACGATGTTAAACATCGACAAAGAAATGAAAGAAGCAATGGACCGCTGGACCGTTGCGACAGATGGACTGCCTTGGCAAGGCTGGTTTTGGGCACAGGGCGGAGACCAACTTTCCAACACAGCGTTGGAGCACGCAATTTCCAACAACAAGTCCATGCTTGAGAACTATCAGGCAATCATGCACGCAAACATGTCCTTCTTTAACAAGCGCATGAAAGCCAACACAGATTTCGTTCAGGAGATCTGGGATTGTCCAACTGGCATTGAATTCTCAAAACTTGCCAGCGACTTCATGCAGGAAGCTTTTGAAGATTGCCGTCAGGAAGGCGCCCGCCAGATGAACCAGATGTCCTCTACAATGAAGGGCACGGTTTCCAAAACACAGAAGGCAACATCAGAAGCTTTGACGAGCATTGATGATTTGAAGGCAATGGCACAGGCCGCACCAACAAAAGTTCCGGCTAAACCTCGCCGTAGAGTGCCTCGCAAGTCAACAAGCACACGCAGCCGGGCAAAGAGCGCAGATAAGCCTTCCGCCCCCCGAGCCCCTGGCAGAAAAGACGTGTCAGCCTGATTGAGTAACAGAACAAAAAAGGCGCCCTGCTAAACGAGGCGCCTTTCGTTCTGCCATCATGACAGCATAAAAATTCAGTTGCGGTCTTCTGGCAGCACCGGCAGCGGCATCAGCTCAATACCCTCTTCCAAAAGCTCCTGAGCATCATCGGGAGTAGTTTCTCCATAAATCCCACGCTCTTCAGTTTCGCCGTAGTGGATCTTGCGTGCTTCCTCAGCAAACTTGTCGCCAACATACTCTGAGTTGCTCACAACCTGTTTGCGGAACTCTCGCAGAGCTTCCACCAGCTCCTTTGCTTTCTCAGGAACCTTCTGCAGATCAACAGCTGGAGTTGTCGTAGCAACAGATTGCTCAGAACTTGCTGGCGCAGTTCCACCGCCGGGCTTTGGTTCACTCGTGGCCTTTTCTGTAGCTTTTGCCTGAGCAGCAGCAACGGCCTGCGAAACCTGATGTTCAACCTGAGCCTTCTTCTGGCTTCTCGATGTAGAAACATTCGGCGCCATCAAGCGTTTATGGACCGATGCACTGTCACAAAACGGGCACGTGACCAGACCTAATTCTTTCTGCTTTTCGTAATCGCCAGAATTCCGGAACCATCCATCAAATTCATGCCCATCATCGCAGGCAAGTGAATAGTTAATCAACTGACCATCTCCCCATTGAGGGAAACAGTTGCTACGGAAAACTCACGCGCATTCTTGATGGCTGGAACACGCCGACGTGCTTCATCCACTTTAGCCATGTCAAGTTCACCCAACAAAACACCTGGTGCATCATGATCAAGTTCTGCGATCACTTGCCCCCAAGGGTCAACCATTAAGCTGTGACCATAGGTCTGACGATCATCTTCATGTGTTCCACCTTGCGCAGCAGTCACAACAAAGGCACCGTTTTCAATCGCCCGCGCGCGTTGCAGCACATGCCAATGCGCTTCACCTGTTTGCTTGGTGAAAGCAGCCGGACCAGTCAAAACCTGTGCGCCAGCCTTTGATTGCTCGCGGAACAACGCTGGTTGACGAATATCGTAGCAAATCGCCATTCCAAGCTTGGCCACACCAAGATCAATAACAGGAGACACATTGCCTGCACTGTAGCTTTCAGACTCGCGCCAGCTTTCTCCATTTGGCAAATCCACATCAAACATATGGATTTTGTCATAACGAGCGGTGATCTCTCCTTGAGGAGAAATCATAAAGCCGCGGTTGGCCAGCTTGTCACCTTCAAGCCGAATTGCCAGAGATCCGATATGGACCCAGATATTCAACTCATCAGCAAGCAAACCCAGTTGTTTCAAAAACGGATCATCATTTTCGAAACTGGAGGCAGCAAGCTGCGCTTTGCGGCTACGTTCCAGCACATTGGTCATCTCAGGCGTTTGCACATAAACCGCGCCTTCAGCAGCAGCTTCTCTTATCAACGCCTCACAGACATCAAGATTTTCGAGCGGGTTTCGTCCCGTTCTCATCTGGACACATGCAGCCACAAAACTTGTCATCAATTCTCACTTTCAAAGCGTAGTTTGCAATACGCCTCCTAAGCTTCTTTAAAGACCAACGCTCAGCAGACCATCAAGGTGTCCGCGGCGCTCCAATGCAAACAGGTCATCACAACCACCAATATGCTCAGATCCGATAAAGATCTGCGGGAATGTGTTTGCACCATTTGCTTTGGCAATCATTTCCTTACGGATCGTTGGATCTTCGCTGTAGTTAAATTCTTTATAATCAACACCCTTCTCATCAAGAAGTCTTTTTGCGCGAGCACAGAAACCGCACATATCACGGGTGTAGATAGTAACTTGAGCCATATTCTTGTCCTTTGGATACACAGCGAAGGCCAATAGAAATTCAGCCATCAAAACTGAAGTCTATATGGCTCACGTCCAAGTAAACCGCAAGTCCACCTCAACTCAAGTTGATCACTTCGTTATATCGCATAGGCTAAGACAGTCCCTCAACAACACTCAATCACTATCATCAGACATATTTTCAGGATCGACCAGAGCAAAAACAAGTACATCAACCTGTTCCGCACCCGCAGCCTTCAAAACCCGCGCACATTCTTCAACAGTTGCCCCTGTCGTCAGCACATCATCAACCAGCACCACATGAGCACCAGATACCTCTGACAGGAAATGATCCGCAACTGCAAAGGCACCTTTCACATTAGCTGTCCGTGCCCCTCGCTTGAGGCCGACTTGTTGGTTAGTACGCCGAGTTCGAACCAAGCCATCAAGAAGCACTTGCCCCTCTAAATGACGCCCAACGTCGTTCGCCAGCAAAGCAGACTGATTATAGGTGCGCTCACGTAAGCGCGACTTGTGGAGAGGAACTGGAATAAGAAAACTCTCAGAAGCGACAAGTTCTGCCGCTGCATTGAGCATGCACCTGGCAAGAAACTTCGATAACCGGATCTCTCCATAAAACTTAAACCGCTTCACCAGCTCGCGCGCGGGCCCGTTGTAGAGGGCTGCGGCCCGGGCTCGGTCATAATCAGGCGGATTAACAAGAGCAGCAGCGCTCCAGGCGTTCGGTCCCAATTCATAATGCAGAGGAACACCAAGCCGCTCACAATAAGGCGCCGATATCAGTTCCAGTGTCTGCCAACAAGGCAGACACAAACCACCTTCACCTTGAACCAAATCGTTACAAATCGGACAGCTATGAGGAAACAGAGCATCCAGAGCAAAGTTCAGTCCTCGCCTTAAATGAGAGGCCACCTTCATATCAAGAAAGCTGGGTTTAAGCGGTTGCTCAGCTCTATCCACTGCATCAGGCAACCACTCCAGAGAAGAAAACTTGTCGCTCATCTGTGCTCACCGTATATATCTGCAGAAGAAATAAGCTAACAAAGCCTCCGTCGAACATCACTCCATGTTCAATGGGGTTATAATTTCCAATAGTGCACACACAGCACAATCTGGCCAAAGGCGCCCTCATGAGCGAACACACTCTCTTTGATCGTAAACTCATTGCACAACGTCGCATGACTGCATTGAAGAGAGCGCAAGACGGCGCTGACTTCCTGATGAAGGCAGCTGCCGCAGATTTGCAAGATCGTCTGGAACTCATCAGCAGAGAGTTTGACTGCGGAGTAGATCTCGGCGGTCACACCGGCCACATCTTTGAAGCACTAAAGACGTCAGGAAAAGTCAAACACCTGCTGCGAGCCGATCTGTTCGGTGCAGACTCAAACCTGTCTGATCCTGATTTGATTGTAGATGATGCCGTCCTGCCTTTCGCACCGGAAAGTCTGGACCTAATTGTCTCTTCACTTAACTTGCAGATGCTCGACGATCTTCCAGGAACACTTGTCCAGATCAAACGTGCATTGAAACCAGATGGCCTTTTCCTCGGCCTCTTATTAGGGACTGATACCCTTGCGGAGTTAAGAGACTGTCTGATGCGCGCCGAGATGGAAGTTAGTGAAGGCGTATCACCACGCGTTATCCCATTTGCAGATACCAGAGATCTTGGCGGCCTTCTCCAACGCGCAGGTTTCGCACTCCCAGTAACCGACATAGATCGGTTAACCGTTAGATACGACACCATGTTTGACTTGATCAGAGATCTGCGCGCAATGGGCGCAACGAACCCTTTGAAAGATCGCTTGAAGTCACCGACAAGCAAGAAGGTCTTCATGAAAGCGGCAGAGATCTATGCACAGGATTACTCAGATGCAGATGGACGCATCCGTGCAACCTTCACTTTCGCATCCCTGTCCGGCTGGGCACCACATGAATCTCAGCAAAAACCTCTAAAGCCCGGCTCTGCAAAGCACAGTCTGGCCGAAGCTCTTGGAACAAAAGAAATTAAGTCCTGATTAGCCAGAAATCGCGGCAAGCAAAGTATCTGAGATGAATTGGAAGTTATCCGAGATCGTGCTGCTAATTGCAGTCAAGCTAGCGGCAATGGCAAGAACAATCAAAGCGGCAAGAATGGCGTATTCAACTGCAGCGGCTCCGCGCTCGTCTTCGGTCATATGAGCAATCGTAAATCCACATTTCTGATTGTGATACGCTTTCTCATTCAACGCCATTACTGCCTCTTGTTCTCCGTGATCTCCCGCTAATAAGACACAAGGTCGATTAGATGCGGGATCAGCGGCTCATCTGCTGGTGGCATTTCATAATCACGTAAACGCACTGCCCGTACCCATTTCAGGTTTTGCCCCTCTGCCCCGTGAGGTGTGCCCGACCAGCGCCTACAAACGTAAAGTGGCATCAGCAGATGAAAATCTTCGTAAGTGTGGCTCGCGAAACTTAGGGGAGCAAGGCACTCTTTTTTAACTGTAATTCCCAGTTCCTCAGATAATTCACGGATCAAACAGTCCTCTGGGGTCTCACCAGCTTCGATCTTTCCACCCGGAAACTCCCAGAAACCTGCCATTGATTTGCCCTCAGGACGCTGAGCAAGCAGAATGCGGTTATCAGCATCAATCAAGGCGCACGCCGCAACCATCACAATTTTCATTTATTTTCCCGTTTCACAAAGGACCACTCTGAAAACCTTTTGGAAACCATACCAAAGGTCCCGAGTGAAATTTTACTGATTTTCTTAAGGCTGGGCATCTTTGCAATAGTGATAAGCATAGGCTTCTCGATACCCGAGGGAATCGTAGAGCTCTACAGCAGCAGTATTATCTGCCACCACTTGCAACCAGGCAGTTTCCGCACCGCGCTTAGCCCCAAGACTCTGTACTTCGCACATCAAAGCGTAAGCCAGCCCCTGACGACGAAACGCTTCAGCCGTCTTCACACTAAAGATGCCGAGTAGATCGCCATCCACCACACCAAGCAGAACAGCTGCTGGGACACCATCTTCAGTTTCAAGCACCAGCGCGATCAGTTCGACAGTCACTCTTGAAAGCACATCATGAAGTGCCTGCTCTGTTTCACTCAGAGGCTCCCCACGCTTTGCACCGTCAACCTGCGCGTAACTAGAAATCCATTCATTCAGTGAGACTTCGGAGAGCTTGTACCCTTTAGGCACATCAGTATCGCCAAGCCCCCAGATGGATCGTGACAGCACCAGAGTCTCATCAACACGAGCATACTTCTGAGAGGTCAGCACCTGATCCACATCTGTGGGAACCAAAGGTGTCCAGCGAACATGGAACGTCGTCTCAAGCCGTTTGAAGCGTGCTCGCGCAGAATCCAATCGGCTCTCGGCTTCATCACCGTCTTGGGCATCATAAAAATTCAGAGAGTTATTACGGCGCGCACTGCCCCCCGGTGAGAGACGGGAAATCCAGCTCCCATCATGATGCGCCATGAGGCTGGGAAAGCAATTCAGATTTGCCTGCTCCAGCTTCAACACCGTTTCCAGATCGCAGTTCGGTTGGCGAGGTTGAACTCGCTTAGCTTCTGTAGTCACCATTGATTGCCACATATTCCTTGGTGAGATCACAAGTCCAGACAGTCGCACCGCCACTTCCAATACCAAGATCAACCTTCAGGATGATCTCGTCTTCTTTCATGACAGCAGACGCTTCTTCTTCGCTGTAGTCAGGATCACGCTCTCCCTCAACCGCAACACGGATGTCGCCAAACCAGATCGCAAGCTTATCACGGTCAGCAGGCTCACCCGCCTTGCCAACAGCCATCACGACACGGCCCCAGTTCGCATCTTCGCCAGCAAATGCAGTTTTCATCAATGGAGAGTTTGCAATCGCCATAGCAATCCGCTTTGCAGAAGTATCGCTCTCAGCACCTTCCACTCGCACTTCAACAAACTTGGTCGCACCTTCCCCATCACGAACGATCATCTGAGCCAGCTCAAGCATCATGCTGGAGAGAGCTTCACGGAACTCCGCGAGACGCGGATCCGCAGCACTTTCAATCCAGTCACCCCCAGCAGACCCAGTAGCTGCCAACAGCACAGTGTCTGAGGTGGACGTATCACTATCAACCGTGATGGAATTAAAAGAGCCGCCCACACACTCAAAAAGCAAGCTCTGCAAAGCAGGCGCTTTAATCGGAGCGTCAGTGAACAAGAAGCCAAGCATGGTCGCCATATCAGGCGCAATCATACCGGCACCTTTTGCAATACCATTCAACGTAACCGTCACATCACCCAACTTCACACGACGTGTGCTCATCTTAGGATAGGTATCCGTGGTCATGATCGCTTTGGCTGCGTCCATCCACTTGTCAGCGACAGCATCAGCCACCAGGCCACCAGCCACACCAGCAAATTTCTCAGCCGGCAGCGGCTCGCCAATCACCCCGGTAGACGCCAGATAAAGCTCATCCGCAGCAAACCCGCTCGCCTTTGAAAGGATGTCCGCTGAAAGCTCCACAGATGCGAGCCCCTTCTTGCCCGTAAACGCATTCGCATTCCCGGAGTTGACCATAATTGCACGCGCAACACCCTTGGAAAGGTTCTGCTTACACCAGTCAACCGGAGCACTCGTGCATTTAGATGTCGTGAACACACCAGCAATCTGAGCAGGCTCATCAAACACAGCCAGGAGAACGTCAGTACGTCCTTCATACTTCAGACCAGCTGCAGCAGTTGCCATTCGAACGCCCTTAACTTCCGGAAGTTCTGGATAGGACTTGGGTGCGAGTGGAGAAATGGTCGCGGACATGAAAACCTCCCGAAGAAAACTGTGTCTGTACTGCAAAAAAGTAGCCCCGGAAGGCCTAAGCCATCCGAGGCTACAAAAACAAGATGTTTTATTTCAATAATCAGCAGAGCTAATAAGAACGAGCCTATTATTTGCTTTCTTCAGCTTTCGCTTCATCAGCATCGGCACCGATGATTTCCACAGTGTTCTTGGCTTTCAGCTCTTCAAGCACTTCACGGAATTTCGTCAGAACCAGCTCCTGACGGATCTGACCTTCAGCCGTTTCAAAGGCTGGAGCGGACTGTGTGCGTGCTTCCTTGTTCAGGATTACGTGATAACCGAACTGTGTTTGCACAGGCTCTTTTGTAAACTCACCCGGTTTCAGAGCAAAAGCAGCTGTTTCAAACTCAGGGACCATCTGGCCTTTTCCGAAGAAACCAAGGTCACCACCGCTAGGGCCGGAAGGACCAGTGGACTTTTCCTTTGCAAGCTCAGCAAAGTCTGCACCACCTTCGAGCTGCTTAATGATGTCCTTCGCCTCATCTTCCTTCTCTACAAGGATGTGCGCTGCATTGATCTCTGGAGCACCCTGATAGTTGGCATACTCAGCCTCGTAAGCAGCCTTAACTTCGTCTTCGGTGATAGCGCTCTGAATGTACTTCTGGAAATACGCATTGCGAAGTGCACGCGTGCGCTCAAATGCCATTAAGCGTTTAAAATCATCAGTTTCTGCAAGTTTTTCTTCTGCGCCGGCTTCTGCAAGCAGGTTCATCTCAACCAACACATCGGTCAAAACCTTGCGCCATTCGGTTGGTGGAACACGCTGCAGCTGCTGCGCGTAATCTTGAGCTGCATAAGCAAGATCAGCTTCGGTAATAACGCTCTGGCCAACCTTCGCAACTGGCTTGTCCAGATCTGGAGCCGCATCAGCATCCTGTGCCTGCGCTGCACTCAGCCCAATAACCAGAGCAGCAACAGCAACTGAACTACCTAGGATCCCTGTAAATTTACGAAGCATAAGATCACTTTCTTTCCTGTTTATGGAGAGTTTAAAAAGAGTTGCAAAACAACAAAGCACTATATTGCGACGGCAACTGCCGTTGACAACCTTTCGGCCCACTCTTATCTCTCTGTCGCCTGCTTTTTTACTCGCAGGTGTTTAATATGCTGTGACCCAGATCAGACTCACAGAGTTTTGACTGGTTAGATCACGAATGTGAAGATTTTTAGGGCCCGACCGCGACGTGAAAAAACCGGCGCGCCCAAAGTAGGAAGGACCGCCACATGGTGGGGCTCGGCGCACTCGCTCGTAAGATATTTGGTTCAGCAAATGACCGTCGGATTAAGACACTCAAGCCCACAGTAGACGCTATTTCTGCTTTGGAGCCGGAAATGGAAGCTCTGACAGATGAACAGCTGAGAGCCAAAACTGACGAGTTCCGCGAGCAACTGGCAAACGGCGCTAAGCTGGACGACCTCTTGGTCCCGGCATTTGCAGTCGTGCGGGAAGCTTCCCGCCGCGTCCTTGGTCTTCGTCACTACGACGTGCAGCTCATCGGTGGTATGGTTCTCCATGCTGGAGAAATCACCGAAATGCGCACCGGTGAAGGTAAGACCCTTGTTGCGACGGCTCCAGTATACCTTAACGCATTGACAAGTAAGGGCGTTCACGTTGTGACTGTGAACGACTACCTGGCAACACGTGATATCGAATGGATGGGTCAGGTTTACCGGTTCCTCGGTTTGACAACTGGTTTGATTGTCCACGGCATCTCTGATGAAGAGCGCAAAGCCGCCTATGCAGCAGACGTCACATACGGCACCAACAACGAATTTGGCTTCGATTATCTTCGTGACAACATGAAGTATGATCGCGAGTCCATGTGCCAGCGCCCGCATCATTATGCAATCGTGGATGAAGTCGACTCCATTCTCGTGGATGAAGCTCGTACCCCTCTGATTATTTCCGGCCCGCTGGAAGATCGCACAGACTTCTACAATCTCATCGATACATTTATTCCTCAGTTGACTGAAGAGGACTTTGAACTCGACGAGAAAGCTCGCTCCGCAACCTTCACCGAAGCAGGTAACGAGAAGCTTGAGCAACTCTTGACAGAAGCAGATCTTCTAAAGGGCGAATCGCTTTATGACGTGGAGAACGTGACAGCTGTTCACCATCTTCAGCAGGGTCTGAAAGCGCATAAGCTTTTCCAACGCGATAAAGATTACATCGTCCGCAACGACGAAGTCGTTATTATTGACGAATTCACTGGCCGTATGATGCCGGGCCGTCGCTTCTCTGAGGGCCTCCACCAGGCTTTGGAAGCAAAAGAAAAAGCTGCTATCCAGCCAGAGAACCAGACACTCGCGTCCATCACATTCCAGAACTACTTCCGCATGTACGACAAGCTGGCTGGTATGACCGGTACAGCAATGACGGAAGCTGAAGAGTTCATGGACATCTACAGCCTAGACGTGGTGGATATTCCAACCAACGTTGCTGTTCAGCGTGTCGATGACGACGATGAAGTGTACCGCACAGTTGCCGAAAAGTACGACGCCATTCAGGTACTCGTAGATGACTGCCATGAACGCGGTCAGCCTGTTCTGGTAGGCACAACATCCATTGAAAAATCCGAGATGCTCGCCGATCTGCTCATCAAGAACGGCTACACTCAGATCGATGTGTCAGACCCGCTCGGCTTTGCAAGCATGTACACCGGCAAGGATGCAGGTAAAAAGAAGGTCTTTGCAGTTCTGAACGCACGTTACCATGAGCAGGAAGCAAGCATCATCGCGCAGGCAGGTGTGCCTGGTGCTGTGACCATTGCAACCAACATGGCTGGCCGTGGTACAGATATCCAGCTCGGTGGTAACGTTGAAATGCGTATCGCGAACGAACTGGGCGACATGCCTGAGGGCGCTGAGCGTACTGCAAAAGAAGACGCCATCAAAAAAGAAGTTGAGGCGCTCAAGCAAAAAGCTCTTCAGGCTGGTGGCCTTTACGTTGTCGCAACCGAGCGCCACGAAAGCCGCCGCATTGACAACCAGCTGCGCGGTCGTTCTGGCCGTCAGGGTGACCCTGGTCACTCCAAGTTCTTCCTGTCTCTTCAGGATGATCTGATGCGCATATTCGGTTCTGAGCGCATGGACTCCATGCTTCAGAAGCTTGGTCTGCAGGACGGTGAAGCAATCGTTCACCCTTGGATCAACAAAGCACTGGAAAAAGCTCAGCAGAAAGTGGAAGCTCGCAACTTCGACATTCGTAAGAACCTGCTGAAGTTCGATGACGTGATGAACGACCAGCGTAAAGTCGTCTTCGATCAGCGCCTCGAAATGATGGACCCTGAAGTTACTCAGGAAGCTGTTGTGGAAATGCGCGAAGAGTTCGTCGAAGATCTCGTCGCAGCACACATTCCAGAACGCGCTTACCCTGAGCAGTGGGACACAGAAGGCCTTCAGGAAGAAGCACGCACAAAGCTGAACCTCGATCTGCCAATTATTGAGTGGGCAAACGAGGAAGGCATTGCAGACGAAGAAGTCACCGCGCGCCTGAAGAAGGAAGCCAATCAGGTTATGGCGAGTAAGGCTGCAAACTACGGTCCAGACGTTATGCGTCAGATCGAGCGTGCAGTTCTTCTGCAAACCATCGACAACCTGTGGCGTGAGCATCTGGCGAACCTTGATCACCTGCGTTCTGCAGTTGGTCTGCGTGGCTACGCACAGCGTGATCCACTTCAGGAATACAAAACGGAGTCCTTCACTCTCTTTGAAAACATGCTGAGCACCCTGCGCCAGACCACCACATCACAGTTGATGATGGTTGAATTGGTTCAGCAGCAGGCTCCGGAAACACCGCAGATGCCTTCCCACATGGAAGCACATCACACCAATCCTATGACTGGTGAAGACGAGATGATGGAAGCGGACCGCCAACTGGCTGAAGCACGTGCAGCATCTGCACCAGACGGTCGTGAGTCAGATGATCCCGAAACATGGGGTCGTGTAGGTCGGAATGAGCCTTGTCCATGTGGATCTGGCAAAAAGTACAAGCATTGCCACGGTGCACTTGTCTGATCCGGCATTAATCAAGTTCAAGAAAGGGCTGCTTCGGCGGCCCTTTTTTATTACAGACGACCTCCCGCTTCACACCAAGGAAATCTGCACCAGAAAGGCGGGAGTATTCCCAGAACCTGAGAATGTTAATCTACGCTTCTTTCAGCTCTAATTTGTAAGAAGCGGCAAAACATGAACACTTCAAGCACGCTCGATTTTAACAAGGTCCTCCGACAGCTCACCCCAAAAACCAAACTGGAAAGAACACGAGCATCCGTTGAAGTGCATCTCGGACAGCGTATTGAAGCGTTCTACGCACCTACAAAAAACAGCTATCTGGCTCAACTCTGCGATGCGTACGGCAGCGATAAAGGCACCAACTGCCCGGAAACCACCCAGTTCAACTGGGAGCCTCACACCTACACCGATTTCTACAGCATGATTTTCGATCATTGTCGCGACAAGATCGCAAACGTGCTCGAATGCGGCATCGGTACGAATGACACCAGCTGTCTTTCGAACATGGGCAAAGAAGGTAAGCCCGGCGCCTCCCTTCGCGTCTGGAGAGACTATTTCCCCAATGCTGTGATAACCGGCCTCGACATCGACGAAAAATGCTTGTTCTCTGATTCTCGCATTCAGACATATCAGGTGGATCAGACCAGCCCGGAAAGCATCTCAAGCTTCAAAACCACCGCAAAGCCAGAGCCCTACGACCTGATCATCGATGATGGCCTCCACCATTACGAAGCGGGGATTGCCTTCTTCGAGAACATTGTAGACCTGCTCGCAAGCAATGGCGTTTACATGATCGAGGATGTGAACCGGCACGACATTCATCGCTATGCCGAGTATTTCCAAAAGCGGGAAAGTGAATTCAGCTGCCGCTGCCTCCTGCTCTATCGCCAGCATGTCAGCCTACGCGACAACATGCTCGTCATGATCACCCGCAAACAATAACCCTCCCCACGCATCATCCTCTGAAAAGCCAGACGTTGACGACTCAACACTACCTATTCTAGTACTAGAATATAATTTTATTCTAAGGCTAGAATAGTATGTCTGAAAGCCTCACTGACAGCGAACTGCTCGTCCTCGGCCTTGTCTCCGAGATGCCCCGCCATGGCTATGAGCTGGAGCAGGTCATAGAGCAGCGAGGCATGCGCGAGTGGACGCAAATCGGGTTCTCTTCCATCTACTTCGTGCTGGGCAAGTTGGAAAAGAAAGGCCTCGTCACCTCAGAGAAGCCCACTGGTGCCAAAGCTAAGAAGAGCTTCCTCATGACAGAGGCAGGCCACCAAGCTCTCATCGCACAAACCCTCTCAGCTATCACAACAGTTCGTCCAACATACTCATCCCTCCTCTTGGGCATGATCCATTGGCCGACGCTGCAACGAGACCAAGCCCTTAACGCTTTAAGCGAGCGTGCCGAAGCAATACAAAAAGACATCTCCCGAATTGGAAACATCCAATTAGACCAACAACCTTTGCCTGATCACGTCGAAGCCCTCTTTGACTACTCCATCGCTCAGCTCAAATCAGAGGCCGACTGGCTTCAGAAAACTCTGGACTACATGACCTGCAAACCATGGAACACATGAGGACATAGCTATGACGACAACCGATTTCAGAGACAGACTCTATGAGTTATATCGACCACCAAGCGACCGTTTTACATTTGTCGATGTTCCCGACATGCAATTCGCTATGATTGATGGACATGGCAATCCGGAAGGAGAAGCATTCGCCCAGGCGATCAAATGGCTTTTCACCGTGATCTACCCCATCAAGCTCGACACAAAGAAACGACTTGGCAAGCGCTTTGTGGAACCACCTTTGGAGTGTCTGTGGTGGGCCGACGATATGATCGATCTCGTCGCCGGCAACAAAGATAAGTTGAAGTGGCGTTTGATGATTGTCCTGCCTCACTGGACCGATGACACCCTCTTCGCTCAAGGCGTGGAAACTGCAATAGAGCGTCTCGGAGAAAAACCAGCATCATTGCAAAGAGGTATTCTGACAGAAGGCCGTTCAGTCCAGATCCTTCACAAGGGTCCTTATGAGGATCTTCGCAATGTTTGCGCAAAACTTCATCAGGAGTTTCTCCCGGAACATTCTCTGAAACCTAACGGACATCATCACGAAATCTACCTTAATGACCCAACCCGAACAGCACCGGAAAAGAGAAAAACGGTCATCAGGCAACCTGTGATCTAGGTGCTGTTTCAAACTTCCATCTCGGGCTCGACAAAGAATTGCAAGCATCATTAAACCAAAAGACGAGAAACAACAGCACCTTACAACTTAAGAATTCCTAGGCGATACTCCGCTACTATCCTGAGAAAACAAAACGAGCGGCAGCGGAGATGTTAGCATCCGCGTCTCAGGAGCAAAAGATGACCTCAGATTTCTCTGGGAATGCATTTCATAAGTTTCTAACATTGATGTTAGTGAGCAGCATTTCAATGGGAATGCTCTCACGGCCAGCCACGGCACAATCAGAAACCCCACCCTCTTCGCAAAAAGATAAGGCACCAGTCTCAGGCACGGCCTCTGAGCAACCAGCCACTCCCCAGGCACTCAAAGTGCCCCCCGGCTATTACAGTCAGGTAGACCAAAGCCTCGGCGTTCTACTCTCCATCTACGATGCACCATCAGACGATGCAGCTGTTATTGTTCAACTGCCGGGAGATACAATCCTCAACTCCGACGGTGAACAAAAGCAGGTTGACGATCTACGCTGGCAACATGTCAGCCTCGGAGAGATAGAGGGTTGGGTTGAAGCCCAAAAGCTGAAAGCCGCCATACCCGTCCCATTCACCGGGACAAATCTGCCAGTTCTGGGTGTCTGCGGAGGAACTGAGCCGTCTTGGAGCATTGAGTGGAACTCCAGCGTCGTAACTTACTCGAACATCACCGGACTGCTCCATCGCGTCCCGTTTCAGTCAGTAAAGGCTGAGACAGACAAGAACGCCACATTACTTCAGGCAGGGAATGAAAGCATCGATCTAAAAATGACTATCTCCGAGAAGCAATGCACTTTCACCCCATTGGACTCTTTCGTCTGGGGAGAGGCCGTCGCCACCATCACACAGCCTGGACAAAAACCAGTGACCCTCAAAGGGTGCTGCAGGCCAGTCTCAGATGGCTATCGCTAAACCGCATCCAGCTGCCCAATAAAAAACCCGGGTCACCCCGGGTTTAATGCTCTTAGCCTGTCATTCGTGACTTAGTTCACGACAACCTTGGCACCAATATCAACATGGTCATAAAGATAGGAAACATCTTCGTTGAACATGCGGATACATCCGGATGAAACAGCACGACCGATGCTCCAGTCCTCAGTGGTACCGTGGATACGGTAGATGGTAGCACCCAGATACAGCGCACGCGCACCCAATGGGTTGTCTGGACCACCCTTCATGTAACGTGGAAGAGTACGGCCTTTTTTCGCTTCACGACGGCGCATTTCTTCCGGCGGTGTCCAACCCGGCCATTTTGCTTTGCGAGTGATACGCTCGGTACCATTCCACTCAAAACCTTCACGGCCAACACCGATGCCATAACGCATCGCTTTGCCGCTTTCCTGCACGTGGTAGAGATAGCGTTCTTCGGTATCAATGATGATGGTACCTGGCTTCTCATTAGTGCGGTACGTGATCAGCTTACGCTTGAACTTACGGCGAGCTGAGTTGGATGCCATAGCAGGAGAATCTGGGAAGATGTCCCATTGGCGTGTGTCTGGATTCCACAGCTTGCCCGCGCTTGCCGGTGCTACAAACACAAAGCTAACCAACGTACAAATGACAGCAAATATTCCCTTGCGAAGATGTCCTCGCATCGTCACCCCCTGAAATTGGCGATAGCCCCTGACCCTGCGGGACCTGTCGAATTTTAAAAATAAGTCAGCGCCGAGAAAGAACAAACTCTACCAAAAAAAATTCTCGGACCTCTGAGTTTCCATATGTTTCAAATTGAGACTGATTATCAACATCTGATAATCGATATCCAAGCAAAACCTCACTTCCGCGGGTCATTTGTTTCACTTTTTTCAATTTTCCTCATGCCAAGCAAAATTTTCGCTCAATTCTATCGGTTCGTCCGCTGATAAAAAAAATCCTGCCTTAGCCTAAGTCACAGGTAAACCTCTGAATGAAAGGGGCATATAATACGGCCAATGGGAGGCCTTATATGAATATCGATAGTATCCAAGATGTAACCTGCCTGCCTTTCACCGCCTTTGGCCCTGAAAGCGCAGAACCAATTATTTTCATCCATGGCTTTGGCGGCGACGCCAGCACATGGCGCAATATTCAAGTCCAGTTAGAAAACAAACGTCGCACAATAGCGTTTGACCTTCCTGCTCACGGACGTGCACTGGCCGATTTTGAGCCATGCAATGCTGTGGGCTCAGCAAAAGCCGTGGTGAAATCTCTCGATGCGTTGAAACTTGATCGCGTCCACCTAGTCGGTCACAGCATGGGCGGTGCAATTGCAACACTGATCGCCATGCGCAGTCCAGAACGTATCGCAAGCCTCACTTTGCTTGCTCCGGGCGGATTCGGTCCAGAGATCAATGCAAAGCTTCTGCGCCGTTACGCAGTTGGCCAAACCGAAGTAGAACAACAGGTCCTGCTGGAACAGTTTGTCGGTCTTGAATTCGAACTTCCAAGAAAACTGGCAGAGTATGTTGCCACACAGCGTTCCACTCCGGGCGCTGCTGAAGCACTCAAAGCTGTATCAGGACTTATTCTGGAAGGCGAAAGTCAGGGCGTACTGCCAACTGGCAAACTCGGCGAAATGCCAATGCCAATCAAGGTGGTCTGGGGCACGCAGGACAAGATCTTGCCAACCCGCCAATGCCATAAACTGCCAGGACCAATCGCCTGCCACGTTTTCGATCGTGTCGGCCACATGGTTCACATGGAGATCCCACAGGAAGTGATCCGGCTAATTCTGGAGAACACCCGTTAAAGCCAACATCCCACCTTAGTGCTGGGCTTTGACAAAAAGAGCGTGCCGGAGATCTCTCTGGCACGCTTTTAAAATCACTGGATTAAGCTGGTGGAAGCAGTCCGTCTTTCCACTCCTGCCCAATCACCCGACGCGCCATCATGTGAGAACGCGGATGGTTGATACTATCAACCGCAATCAGCTTGCCCTTTTCCAGATACGCGACATAGAAGCTGTCGGAACTTGTATCCCCAACAAGCACAGCCTCATCGTATCCATTAGACAATCCGGCAATCTGCAGTTTGATATGGTGCTGGTCAGACCAGAACCACGGCAGAGGATCATAATCATGACTGTGATCATGGTCTGGATCAGTCAATGCAACAGCAACTGCTTTTGCCTGATCAATCGCATTTTGAACGCTCTCCAGACGAATGCTACGTCCATAGCGCTCTGAGAAGAAGCGAACACAATCACCACAGGCATAAACATCCTCGTGGGAGGTCTGCCCTGCTCCATCAACCAGAATACCGTCATCCACATCCAGGCCAGCTGCTTCAGCAAGCTCCGCATTCGGCACGGCGCCAACAGCAGAAAGCACCAAATCACAGGGAATTACACTGCCATCAGCAAGTTTCACGGAAGAAACCTTGCCGTCAGCCCCTTCAATACTGGTCACGCCGGTCCCGCAAAAAAGCTCTGCTCCGTTGCCGGAATGCAAACCATGGAAGAACGATGAGATGTCAGGCGAAACCACACGTTTCAGCAGGCGTTCCTGCGCTTCCAGCACAACAACATCAAGCCCCATGTTTTTTGCAACAGCCGTCACCTCCAGACCGATATAACCACCACCGATAACAACCAGTTTCTTGCCCGGTACAAAGAGTTGCTTGATGAGCTCAACATCACCAATAGAGCGAAGCGTCACAACGCCTTCCAGCTCAGCACCCGGCAATGGCAGGTCGCGAGCGCGGGTTCCGGTTGCAAGCAGCAACTTGTCCCAGCTTAGCTCTTCACCGCTTGCCAGCGTGACACTTTTCTTTTCCAGATCAATGCTTTCGACATGCGCATTGACTTTCAGATCGATATTGTTGGTTTCATAAAACGCTTCAGGACGAATAAACAGCGCATCCGGCTCCACATCTCCACTCAGAAACTTCTTGGAGAGCGGTGGGCGTTGATAAGGCGGCTGAGGCTCGTTTCCAAGCATCACAAGCTCACCTTCATATCCCTTTTGCCGAAGAGTTTGCGCGGCCTGCACACCTGCTTGTCCAGCACCCACCACAACAATCTTATTTATCATTCTCAAAACCCGTATTAGCCGCAGAAAAACACCACAACAGATCCGTGCTGTCTGCTTTGCTCAACAAACCCGTACCGCAAAAGCAATGTGGCGCTTAGCTCTGGCAAAAACCAGAGCAAGCGCCACATTTAAAATGAAAATTTGTGAAGATCTTAAGGTCGTATCTCTGAAAAGTGCCTCGCGGTTTTCAGAAAAAGATACGCCAGGCAAATCCCTAAAGCAGTTTGAAGCCGTCGAAACGAAAGCAAACTGCTTTAGGCAGCACGCACTTTTTCAAGGAATGCACCAACAGTATTGTTGATGTGATCTGCCTGACGAGAAAGCGCGTCGGCAAGATCAGACACTGTCCCGCCAGTGCTACGTGCATTGCTGGATGCATTTTCAACCATCTGCATTGCACTCGCCCCTTCCTGAGAGCTCTGCGTCGCATTCGCCACATTCTCAGTAATCGACTGAATAGCTGCGTTCTGCTGCTCAACAGATGCCGCAACAGCCGCTGCGATCTGGCTCATTTCGTGAATAACATCACTCACATCACCAATAGCACCAACCGCTTCCGCTGAGGCCTCCTGAATGGAACCAACCTGTTGTGCAATTTCTTCGGTTGCCTGAGAAGTCTGGTTTGCCAGCATCTTCACTTCCGATGCCACCACAGCAAAGCCTTTGCCGTGCTCACCTGCACGGGCCGCTTCAATGGTCGCGTTCAAAGCAAGCAGGTTGGTCTGGTTCGCAATATCACGAATGAGCCCAACAGCTTCACCAATACGGTTTGCGGCATCACTTAACAGATTCATGGTTTCAGCAGTTGCCTTGGAACCTTCAACCGCACGGTCTGCAACACTCGTTGATTGCTCAGCCTGTCCAGCAATCTCGTTGATAGACATGGCCAGCTCTTCCGTTGCAGCAGATGCACTGGAAACATTCTCAGCAGCACTCTCAACGGCACGACCAGCAGATACGGCTTCTTTCGATACGTTGTCTGCAGCAGATCCCACATCATTAGAGGCTTTCCCAAGCCCATCTGCAGCGCTGTGCAGACTATTCAAAGCCTCAGCAACGGTCTGCTCAAAACCAACAATGAGATTGTCGACTTGCTCGGCACGGGCCTGTTTCTCAGCATTTTCATGATCTTGCTGATCCTGTAGCATCCGGCGCTCCTCAATATTGTCGCGGAACACCTGAAGTGTCTGCGCCATCGCGGAAATTTCTTTACCGCCTTTATTGAGAGGGATCACAGCTGACAAATCATTCTTCGCCAGCAATGCCATAGCATTACGCAACGCATTCAGATTACGCAAAATACCGAAGATCAGGAGAGAGCCAAGAATGAACAGCGTTAGTGCAATACCACCAACTGCAATACCCAGATAAAGGTTTGTCTGCTGTGTGGTCTCTGTCAGACGCGCCTGCGCATCATTCGCGCCCTGCACTGCAGAGTTTTTCAGCTCATCAAGCCGTGGCGGTAGAAGGTCAAACAGATTCGCCAGCAGCTCAGAACTCGTCGCCCGCTTATCAAAGGCCTTAGAGTAAGCCTCAAACGCCTTCTTGTAGGCCAGCATATTGGTTTTGACCTTCTCAGCAACAGCCGGGTCAATTTGTGCTCGCGGCACGGTGCGCTCATAACGGGAGAATGCAACTTCAAACGCACCCAGAGAATTTTGGCTACCCGTAAGCGCATAGTCCAGTTGCGCACGCGCCAGATCACTAAACGTATGCATCAGCTTCAGCGTATTAGGGTCTTTGCTACGTCTGTGCTTTTGTTTAACAGCGGATTCTGCCTGAGAAAGCGCGGCGGACAGCTCTTTCTGCAAGCCACGGTCCGCATCATATCCAAGCGTGGACTGGTAGCCATGCAACATCTCAAAGGCACCACTGATTGCATCAATCGTGTCCCGTGCATCAGAGATCTCAAGGAAATAATCCATGGCAACCGGGAGCGCATTTAACTCCTGCAATTCAGTCTGCGCTTCACCAACCAACGTGTCGAATCGACTTTTCAGACTGTCACTCGGCACATTTTCATAATCTTTCTGAGTCGATTGCAGCACACCTGCGGTAATTGCAATTGTCTGGCTCAGCTCAGCAAGTTCGGTGTATTCTTTCGACTGCAGAAAGGCAGCCTCCGTTTGCTGTTGGCTCCAAAGATAAACAAAGCCAACACCACCAAATCCGATAAGTGTCAGAATACCAAGAGCAATTGCCCGAAACCGAATACTTACATTTCGAGTTAACGAGAAAACTTTATTTCCCGTAGAAGAAATAGCCTGCTTCCAATTTACTCGCATCGGAGACCCCTAGACCGATAAAATTACTAATAGTATTTTTAATTATTCCTCACAGGTATAGGTTCAAATCGTTTAAAGATTACAAATAATGCATCGCACAAATGATTTTGTTGCTCACCCCACCCAGCGTCATGTGCTAAGGACGCATAAAAATAAGACACACCATTGCTCTCGCTTACCAAATTAGTTCCCATTATCTTCGTTTTGCTCTGGTCCACCGGTTTCATCGGTGCCCGCCTTGGAGCGCCCTACTCAGAGCCTTTTGCGTTCTTGAGTCTCCGCTTTTTGCTCGTCCTGCCGTTGATGGGCATCATCATCTGGTTGTCTGGCAGAAGCTTTGCTTTAACGCGCCAGCAGGTCCTCCATGCCGTCATCACAGGCATGCTGGTCCATGGCATCTATCTCTCGGGGGTCTTCTGGGCCATCGACAACGGGATGCCAGCAGGCGTAACCGCTCTCATCACTGGTTTGCAGCCTTTCATCACCGGCACACTTGCATATTTCCTACTGAAAGAAGATGTGACGCCGCGCCAATGGATCGGCCTGGCCGCCGGGTTTGTTGGTATCGTGCTGGTGATCCTGCCTAAGATGGGAAGCGGCGTTGCGCAGATCCCTCTTTGGACTGTAGCAGCCGCCTTTGTGGCAACCCTTGGCATCGCCTTCGGCACCACATGGCAAAAGCGTCAGCCATTGAATACTGATCTGGTTACAGGCATCTTCTACCAGTATTTCGGCGCCTTGCTCATAACGCTGCCGTTGTCCATGACAGAAAGCTGGGTCATCACCTGGTCAGGGGATTTGATCTTCGCGCTGGCATGGCTGGTCATTGTGTTGTCTGTGGGGGCAGTCCTGCTGCTCATGTACCTGCTCCAGCATGGAGCCGCGTCAACAACAGCAACGCTGTTCTACCTGACACCCGTCGCAGCGGCTATCGAAAGCTACTTCCTTTTCGGAGAGACGCTCAACTTCATTCAGCTGATTGGCATGGCAATCGTTGTGGTAGCAATCGCAGTTTGTCGGCCAAAGCAGAAAGCTTAAGCTCAGCCTTCTGCATCAGAACAAGGACCAGCCTCAACACGCTGGTTCACGCGGCGAACACGCATAAGCGCCGCATTAAACTCGCCGCCCAAAATAAAGATGACGGCTGTCAGATACATAAAGATGATGGCCGTCATGATACCAGCTAGACCAGCATACAAAGACACATAGTTCGCCCACCGCGCCAAATAAGCACCAAAAGCTGTACCAGCGATAATCCAAAGGATCATGGTCAGTATAATACCAGGCAACACTTCAAAGAAGCTACGACGGCCAGCCGGCAGATACATATGAGCTGCCAGCAGTGCAAACATCAGCAACAAAGATGTGATGCCATAACGGACAATATTCGCCTTGTAGCTAAACTGCTCCATAACCGGTGCCAGATGAACAGCCCATTCCCAAGCCAGCGGACCAAACACGATCAGGAACGTTGAAACCATCAAAACAGCTGTTCCAATCAGAACCGCCAGAATGGATTGTGTTCGGCAGAAGAACCAACTGCGATTATCTCGAACACGATAAGCACGGTTCAACCCGACTCGCATGGCCTCAACTCCATTGGACGAGAACCACAGCGTGACGACCACACCAAAGGTAAGCAAATCACCACGCGGCTGAGTGAGAACAGCTTTGATTTCGCCGGAAACCGGACCAGCCACGCGTTCGGGCCAGACATCAAAGATCAACTCCGTCGCACTTTGTGCAACCGAGTTCAGACCAAGAAAACCAGAGAACGCCGCCACAAATATCAAAAATGGAAACAGAGCCATCAACGATGACAAAGCCACATGGCTCGCCACTGCATAGCCATCATCAGAGTTGAAATGCCCGAGAGCATCTGCAAGCACCTGATACAATTTTCCCCAAAGGCCACGTTTCTTCATAAAACTGATCTGGTCTGTCTCTCTGTAAGTTTCAAGTTAGATAATAGACGGGACTTCAAGAAATATTCATGAAGAAAGCTCCCACCTTTAGGGCATTGCACAAATACACATCCCATTTAAGTTTGCAGTGCACAATGACCGAGTGGATTGAGGGAGGCAAGCCGTGTCGGAAACGGTGAATACAATAGAACAAGCAGTCGCACCATCGAAAGAAACACGTGCTCAGGCGCTAAAATCTCTTGAAGCTCTGCTTGGCATCGCGCGCAAAAACGTAAAACTGCGCGTATTGAAAGATGGCCGCATCGCCTCCGCTCTCATGGAGCAGGAACAGCGCGCCACCCACGGTCTTGCCTGGCTTGCAACTTATGTGGAAGCCCTCAAGCAGCTGAACGCATATGGCGAACGGCTGGAAACCGAAGGCACTTTCGGCGAAGTGGAAAGCCTGATCCTGCGCATTGGCCTTGCAGAATACACCGCACAAGTCTTTGGCGGGTTGCCAATGAGTCAGGGCGAAATCCTTCGTCTCTCTGATTTGGGCATCAGCCGCAGTGAAGCAAACAGCCATCACACAGAAGCTGTTGAAGCAGTCATTGCAGACGGCACCCAACCAGCTCTGCGCACGCGTCTTGCAGAACTCATGCAGCACGCAGAAGGTCAATCCACCATTGGCGCAACTGGACTGGACGAGACCTACGAGCAAATTCGCGAAGAGATGCGAAAGTTTGCCGAAGCAAAGGTCACTCCGTTTGCTCACGAATGGCACCTGAAAAACGAATACATCCCTCTTGAGATCATCAATGAGATGGCAGAGATGGGCGTATTCGGCCTGACGATTCCTGAAGAGTTCGGCGGCATGGGTCTTGGCAAAGAATCCATGTGCGTGGTCTCAGAGGAACTCTCCCGCGCCTATATCGGTGTTGGCTCCCTTGGCACCCGCTCCGAAATTGCAGCAGAACTCATTCTCGGCGGCGGTACGGAAGAACAGAAAGCCAAGTGGCTCCCACGCATCGCCTCTGGTGAAACTCTGCCAACCGCAGTCTTCACCGAGCCAAACACCGGCTCAGATCTCGCATCACTAAAAACACGCGCAGTTAAAGACGGCGACACATGGAAGGTCTCCGGCAACAAAACATGGATCACCCACCCGGTCCGTGCCGACATCATGACCCTGCTCACCC
Organism: Pseudovibrio sp. Ad46; assembly: GCF_001623065.1. Classification (NCBI taxonomy): domain Bacteria; kingdom Pseudomonadati; phylum Pseudomonadota; class Alphaproteobacteria; order Hyphomicrobiales; family Stappiaceae; genus Pseudovibrio; species Pseudovibrio sp. Ad46. The sequence goes on from NZ_LMCG01000001.1 coordinate 38,551, forward strand.
GCACCAAACCGGAAGAGCCTGGTTACAAAGGCCTGTCCATGTTCATCGCGGAAAAGCCTCGCGGAACAGATGCAGACCCATTCCCGGCTGAAGGCATGTCAGGTGGCGAGATTGAAGTTCTCGGCTATCGCGGAATGAAGGAATACGAAATCGCGTTTGACGGTTTTGAAGTCAAAGACGAGAACCTGCTGGGTCAGGTGGAAGGTCAGGGCTTCAAACAACTCATGCAAACCTTCGAGTCCGCCCGCATTCAAACTGCCGCCCGTGCAATTGGCGTCGCTCAATGTGCTCTGGACCTTGGCCTGCGTTATGCGCAAGAGCGTGTCCAGTTTGGCAAGTCACTCATCAACTTCCCGCGTGTATCTGACAAGCTCGCCATCATCGCCTGCGAAACCATGATCGCCCGCCAGCTCACCTACTTCTCTGCTTGGGAGAAAGACAGTGGCCGACGTTGTGATCTGGAAGCAGGCATGGCGAAACTACTGGGCGCACGCGTGGCCTGGGCTGCAGCAGACAACGCATTGCAGATCCATGGCGGCAACGGCTTTGCACAGGAATACCCGATCTCTCGCGTACTCTGCGATGCACGTATTCTCTCAATCTTTGAGGGGGCAGCAGAAATTCAGGCGCAAGTTATCGCACGCCGTTTGCTGGATGAAACCGAGCTGTAAAGCGTTTTCCCGAAAAGAACAGGAAGCGCGACTATTTCCGTCGCGCTTCTTCATAAACTGAGAGTTCAAGGCGCTTATCCATAAGCGTCTTTCTTATTTCAAATCGCTCGTCAGTCTTGGTCGCAGCTTTAAGCTGATCTTCCAATGTGGAGATCTCGCGGCGCAGAGTCAGTTCTCCCTGAATGCTACCACCAGCTCCATTCACCACACTCATTTGTGCGCTCTGAGCGAAATTTGTCCCGGACCTTCTGGGGATAGGTTTTCCCGCACCTTCAAGGTGATCCATAGAACCATTCATCTGTGATCGGCGAATTTGTTGCTCGATTAGTCGATCCATTCCCATAAACAGACCTCTATCCTTTGTTTTTCTTAGATCAATTTCTCTGATGACTGTGGCTGCAACATGTTCATATGCAATTTTTCTAAATTTTTTTGCTGAATACAATTAACTTACAATCGGACCAAATTATCGATTTTAACTTTACAGTAACAAATTCACCATCTCCGGTTGCATTATGCAATTTGCACGGTACATTTTAGTTAAATTTTTATTTAATTTATACCGAACTGGAGAGCGCGATGTTGCGGCCTCTTATTTTTGCAAGTCTTATCGTGGGCTCAGCACTGGCATTAGCTGGTAGCACCTGGGCACTAACCCAGACCCGCGCCGTTGGCCCGGGCCTTACCCAAATCAATGCCCCCTCTAAAAATGCGTTGAAACCAATTTCCACCACCAGCAAACTCATACGCTATCCAGCAAAGTCCTCTCTGAAACCGCTCAAAGCAAAATCAAAGCTTGTACGGCTTGAGCCCAAATCAAAGCTGATCCGATATCGAGTGAAAACAGCGGCTAACACTATTCCAACTAAACCAGCATCATTGGCCTACGCGCATGTAACTGGCGCCCTCAGTTATGTCCCGCGTCAGGAACTAGACGAACTGCTCGCCTTCCTGAACAAGGACATCTATCAGCTGACAGGAACCCACTCAGCAGCAGGCTTAGTACACCAAACCTCATGGCGGCTGGAGAGACAGAGCAGTCAGATAGTAGAGAACGTCTCCTCCTACCTGCCCTAAGCGGTCCTACCCGCAGAGACGCGTGCACCAGTACGGCATCTCTCTCCCAATCAACTCATCACGTCAGGCAGCCAGCGGATAGCTTTCTTCCACCAAATACGGTCCGCCGCCCACTGCCGCTTTTGCTGAGAAGAGCACAAACCGCCCAGCGGTGAATGCAGGCGCTGAGAATTCACCACGCATCTCGAGCCAATGTGCCAACTCTGCAGGGGATGTCCCCCTCAACCGAGCCAATGTCACATGCGGCGTATATTTGCGCCGAGCTGCTTGCAGGCCGAGCCGCTGCAAGATGCGCTCTTGCTCAGCTTGAAGCTCAGCTAGCTCCTGAGTGGGCTCAACACGTGCCCAAAGCGCATGTGGTTTGGCTCCCCCAAACGATCCCAGCCCGGTCAGCTTGATCGTCAACGGAGCACGATTCACCCGTGCCAGCTCATAGGCAACTTCGTCAGCAATGCGATCATCAATATCGCCTATAAACCGTAATGTGATGTGGTAGTTTTCTGGGTCGATCCATCGAGCGCCGCGCAGCCCTCCGCGCATAAGGCTCAACATCATCCCTGTGCCCGAAGGCAGCTCTAGGCCAGTGAAAAGGCGAGGCATATCAGGACCCTCCACTAATGCAGATGATAAATTAGCTCACGTTTAACGCCAGAGTACAAGCAGAAAATCACAGCTCTACGAACATCTGGGGATTTTCTTTCCATCCCTTAAAACAAAAAATGCCGAAGCCCACACAAGGCTCCGGCACAATTCTGTCTCTACAGATAAAAGAGAACTATCTGCCAATCACGGACATGGATTGGAGTACTGCAGATGGATATCATTAATCCGTGCCACAACCTCGTCAGTCATCTCAAAGTCTGTTGCACGAATATCTGTCGCCAGCTGCTCCATGTTCGTCGCACCAATGATCACAGAGGTCACGAATGAACGGGAATGAGCAAACGAAAGCGCCATAACTGCTGGATCAACACCCAACTCTTCTGCCAGGTCGCAATACGCATCAATAGCTTTCTGACCAAACGGGTTCTCATAACGGCCAAGGCGCTTGAACAGTGTTTTACGCGCACCAGCTGGCAACGCACCATTCCGGTACTTACCAGTCAGATACCCCTGTGCCAGAGAAGAGTATGCCAGCAGACCAACATTCTCCCGCTGTGCAATCTCGGCGCCACCCACTTCAAACAAGCGGTTCACCAGAGAGTAAGCATTCTGGATAGACTGAACCCGTGGCAATCCACGCGCTTCAGATTCCTGCACAAATTTCATGGTGCCCCAAGGGCTTTCGTTGGAAAGACCGAAATGACGGATTTTGCCTGCTTTCACGAGCTCCTGCATAACTTCAAGAGTCTCATGGATCGCATTTTCGTCTTCTGCCGGGTCCGCATCCTGCCAGATGGTGCTGACAGAACCAAAGCCGGACACATTACGATCTGGCCAATGCAACTGGTAAAGGTCGATATAGTCTGTCTGCAAACGCTTCAGGCTGGCATCCACTGCTTCCATGATCTGCGCACGGGAGAGCTGGCTTGTGGAACCATCTTCACGATGCCAGTCCTGAGCAGAACGGCCAACAACCTTGGTTGCCAGAACAACCTTGTCGCGGTTACCGGATTTCTTGAACCATGTTCCGATAATTTCTTCAGTACGGCCTTTGGTCTCTGGCTTCGGCGGCACAGCATAAAGCTCTGCAGTATCGAAGAAGTTGATGCCCTGCTCTAAGGAATAATCCATTTGAGCATGGCCTTCAGCTTCGGTATTTTGTTCACCCCATGTCATCGTACCAAGACAGATGCTGGAAACGTTGAGGTCTGTACGCCCCAATTTACGAAATTCCATGTATTCCCCATTTGCAGCCCCAAGCTGCTTTTCATTCTCACGCCCTAATTGGACATAAAGGACAAAGATCCAGCCTCGTCCAAAGACAACGGATCATGCCCCGAATTCTGTTTTGCTAAATCTGCCTCATGGATGGAGGTGGGCAGAGGAAGTGGTCTGGTAAGCATACCAAGCACATCTTAGAAAAGTAGGATGTGTTTTTCCGACAGGAAGGCGCAGTAAGTCAATACTTTAAAGCAGACTCTGCGTTCCAGCCTGAAAAGGAAGAGTATCAGCTCTTATGATTTAGCCTGTTCGATGAGCAGTTCAACAGAAGGCAGAATTTTTTCGACAATGATCGAAACACCTTTACCCGTTGGATGCATGCCATCACCAAGGTTTAGCTCAGGTTCCGCTGCCACACCGTCCAGAAAAAACGGGTAAAGCAACGCATCATGCTTCTGCGCAAGATCACCATAGATGGAGTTGAACTCCTGACCATACTGATCACCCAGATTAGGCGGCGCCATCATACCAGCAAGCAGCACCGGAATATCGCGTGATCCCAACCGTTCCAGCATTGCATCCAGGTTTTTGCGCGTTATTGACGGATCCAGCCCGCGCAACGCATCGTTTGCACCCAGTTCAAGGATCACTCCGTCTACGTCATCGCCCACGGACCAGTCGAGCCGCGAAAGGCCACCAGAGCTGGTATCACCAGATACGCCAGCATTGACCACGGTGATGTTATAGCCCCGCTCTTGCAAAGCCTTCTCCAGCTTTACGGGAAAGGCATCTTCAGGTGGCAATTGATAACCAGCCGTCAGGCTATCACCGAAGGCAACCAGCTTCACCGGCTCGGCTCCATCCTGCGCCATTCCGCTTGAGGCACTTGCAAACACAAGGCCCAGCGCAACGACAGCACCACTGAAAAAACGCAGCACACCAGATTTAGCTTCAACTTTTCGTGATCCAGACATTCAAATACCTTAGATTTTTTCAAACCGAGCTGGACGATGCAATCCACCCTACCCATATGCTTCCCAAGTGCGGCTGCGACAAGAGCCGCCAACAAATTTATTATAAGATGTAATTCAGAGATTTGCATCGCCTGCACATCAAGGTAGAAGAATGACAGGTAATCCCGCATTAGACTTAAACGGCGTTCACCTCAGCCTGGGCCATGGCGCAGGCCGCACCCATATTCTCAAAGGTATTGATCTTTCTATCAGCACCGGCGAAAGCGTCGGCCTCGTTGGACCATCCGGCTCAGGCAAATCTACTTTGCTCATGGTAATGGCAGGTCTGGAACGCGCAGACAAAGGCACCGTCAAAGCCGCAGGGCAGGAACTCGGCGCAATGAGCGAGGATCAACTCGCCCGTTTCCGTGGTCAGAACGTCGGCATCATCTTCCAATCCTTCCACCTGGTCCCAAACATGACCGCTCTGGAAAATGTCGCTGTACCTCTTGAGCTTTCTGGTGACCTCAAAGCATTTGATCGTGCGAAGGAAGAGCTGGAAGCCGTTGGCCTTGGCCACCGCCTCAATCACTACCCAACTCAGCTTTCTGGCGGTGAACAGCAACGCGTTGCCGTCGCCCGTGCCCTCGTCACCAACCCTGAAATTCTGATCGCAGATGAGCCAACAGGCAATCTGGACGAAACTACTGGTGAGCAAATCATCGAGCTGATGTTTAATGCGCAGGAGCGCAAGAGCACCACACTGGTTCTCGTCACCCACGATCCGTCTCTGGCAGACCGTTGTCAACGCAAGATCCGGGTGCATTCCGGCACCGTTGAGGAAGAAACACCTGCTGTGCGTGAGGTACGCGCCCAATGAGCCAAAGCAACTCAAACGGTTTCCAGCCCGGCTTTGGCCTTGCTGCCCGTTTTGCCCTGCGTGAAATGCGGGGCGGCCTCAAAGGGTTTTACGTTTTCATCGCCTGTATCGCACTGGGCGTGGCCGCCATTGCTGGCGTTGCCTCCTTTTCCCGTGCGCTGACAGAAGGCATTTCAGCAGAAGGTCAGGCCATCCTTGGCGGCGACCTCGCATTCTCTCTCATTCACCGAGAAGCAACACCAGATCAGCTCGCCCACCTGCAAAGTATGGGCGACATCTCCAGAATCTCCAGCCTGCGCGCGATGGCCCGTACCGACACCGCAGGTAACCAGACACTGGTTGAGCTAAAGGCAGTTGATAATCCTTACCCGTTGATTGGTGAGTTCGACCTCTCCTCTGGCAAGGACCTGCAAGCGACCATCAACGGCAGAACAGAAGGCCTGCGCAATGCTGTGGCTGAAGTTGCCCTACTGGCACGCCTTGGTCTGGAAGTTGGTGACCAGATTGCCGTCGGCAAAACCGAGTTCCGCATCGCCGATACAATTGAGCTGGAACCGGACAAACTCTCGTCTGGCATGACAGTCGGTCCTCGCCTCCTCATCTCTCAGGAAGCATTGCAAGACACTGGCCTGATCCGCCCCGGCTCATTGGTCAACTACACGTACCGCGTCCGCATGGGCGACAACGTGCCGGAAGATCAGCTCCAGCAAGCCATTGACCGGACAAACAGTCAGTTCCCTGATGCTGGTTGGCGTATCCGCTCCAAGTTGGAAGCAGCCCCAAGCCTGCAACGGAACATTCAGCGCTTCGCCCAGTTCCTCACGCTCATCGGTATCACGTCCCTCGTGGTGGGCGGTGTTGGCGTGGCAAACGCTGTGCGCAGTTACATGGATACCCGCCGGGAAGTCATTGCCAGCTTCAAATGCCTCGGCGCATCAGGTGGCTTTGTCTTCAAGGTCTACCTTATTCAGATGATGGTGCTGGCCACTATCGGCATTATCATCGGCATGGCACTGGGCGCCTTGATTCCACTTGTCGCCATGGCAGCCTTGCAATCCATCCTGCCAATCAACGCAGTACAGGCGGTCTATCCGCTTCAGCTGCTGCTTGGCATGGCGTACGGCTATCTCACCGCCCTCGCCTTTGCCCTTTGGCCACTCGGCAGAGCACATGACATCGCACCAACCGTCTTGTTCCGGGATGAAGTCAGCACCCGCAGCCGCTATCCAAAGCCGCTGTATATCGCAGGTGCTGCGGTGACACTGGTTCTGCTTGCTGGCCTTGCCCTTGTCATGGCCTACGACAAAACCATCGCCATCATCTTCATCGGCGCATGTACCGGCACATATCTGCTATTGCTCGTCGTGGCCCGCCTCATCATGGCCGCAGCGCGGAAGGTGCCAACAGTCCGCTCTACAGAGCTGCGTCTGGCGATCACCAACATCTACCGCCCCGGCGCCTTAACACCATCCGTCGTGCTCTCACTCGGCCTCGGCTTGTCACTGCTGGTTGCTTTGGCACTGATTGATGGCAACCTACGCCGTGAGCTCAATCAGGCCGCTCAGGAACAGGCTCCAAGCTTCTTCTTCGTCGATATTCAAAACCACGAAAAAGACGCCTTCGAAGCTCTCGTTATTGAAAAAGCTGCGGGCACAGAGTTCAACGCAGTTCCAATGCTGCGCGGAAACATCGTCGCACTGAAAGGCATCCCTGCCTCAGACTATCCCGCTCCACCAGAAGCGGAGTGGATCCTGCGCGGTGACCGTGGCATCACATATTCTGAAACCTTGCCTGAAAACTCCGTTGTGACAGCAGGCGAATGGTGGCCGAAGGATTACACCGGTGAACCGCTCGTATCCTTCTCTGACGACAACGCCCGCGAGCTGGGCTTGAGTGTTGGCGATAAGATCACCGTCAACGTGCTTGGGCGTCAGATCTCCGCGAAAATTGCGAACTTCCGCACGGTGGACTGGGAAAGCATGTCCATCAACTTCGTGATGATCTTCTCACCAAACACTTTCGCAGGCGCACCGCACACCCATCTGGCCACCGTTGGATGGCCAGGCGAAGCCACCTTGCAACAAGAGCTTGATCTACTGAAGGAAGTCACACAAGCCTTCCCGACGATCACCTCAATCAGAGTGAAAGATGCAATCGCACAGGTAAATGACCTTGTCGGTCAGCTGGCATGGGCCATCCGTGGCGCCTCCTCCATCACACTCCTCGCAAGTGTGCTGGTTTTGGCAGGTGCATTGGCAGCAGGCCATCAAAGCCGCATCTATGATGCAGTTATCCTGAAAACACTGGGCGCCACACGCGGACGTCTCATCAAGGCATACATTCTGGAATACCTGATCCTTGGTGGCACCACCGCAATCTTCGCCCTCTTTACAGGCTCACTGGCGGCTTACTTCATCATCACAGGTGTGATGGAAGGCAGCTTCACCCTTCTGCCCGTAACGGCCATCACCGCCATTATCGGCGCTCTCATCTTCACAGTAGGCTTCGGTTTACTGGGCACTTGGAGAGTGTTGGGAGAAAAACCTGCACCCGTTTTACGAAATCTGTAAAACTCCGTGGACTGCATCAAGTAAAAAAGCGTTGATCAACGCAGATGCAGTCCACATCTCTCAGAATTATGAGTTAACAGACCAACTCTTCTATTTTCCGGCTAAGGTCTTGCACCGCCAGCAACATTACAACTGGTTAATAATAGGGTCCGGTTTTACCAAGTTTATACCAAAAGACCTTGCTTTAAGGGGCGATTTTACAAAAATCGGCAGGGTGCACTCTTGTCTTACGCCCTTTTTCCCACCATATTTGCTGATATGTAACTCGGGTCAGTCACCCGTGCTGTTTGGTATGACCAACAGCAAACACGTGTTTAACAAGAGAGAGGATCCACATGGCGACCTTCGACCGCAATAATTCTACGCGGTATGGAATGGCTGGCTCTCATGCCAATGCAGCCGCATTTGACGCTGGTCTGCGCGCCTACATGCTTCGCGTTTACAACTACATGGCAGTCGGTGTTGCAATCACCGGTGTGCTCGCACTGCTCACCTCAATGATGGCGACGACGACTGATCCATCTATGGCAGCAGCTCAGATGGGTAATACTTTGCTCACCAGCCTTGGTGTTGCACTGTATGGTAGCCCGCTGAAGTGGGTTGTTATGCTTGCTCCACTTGGTTTCGTGTTCTTCCTGAGCGCACGGATCAATAAGATGAGCGCATCCGCCGCACAAATGACCTTCTGGGCATTTGCAGCTTTGATGGGTGTTTCTCTCTCATCGATCTTCATCGTTTACACTGGCAACTCCATTGCTCGTGTATTCTTCATCTCTGCAGCTTCCTTTGGCGCGCTGAGCCTGTTCGGCTACACCACCAAGAAAGACCTCTCCGCTTGGGGTTCCTTCTTGTTCATGGGCCTGATCGGCATCATCATCGCGTCTGTGGTCAACCTCTTCCTTGCGTCTTCTGCTCTGCAGTTCGCAATCTCCGTGGTTGGCGTTCTGGTATTCGCAGGCCTCACCGCCTACGACACCCAGCAGATCAAGGAAATGTATGCAGCTGTTGATGACAGCGAAGTAGCAGGCAAGAAAGCCATTATGGGCGCGCTGCGTCTGTACCTGGACTTCATCAACCTGTTCATGATGCTTCTGTCCCTGTTCGGCAACCGCGAGTAATCGCAGCAGCCATCAGGCATACAAATCAGAAAAAGCCCGAGGCACCCGCCCCGGGCTTTTTTCTTGGCCAAGTGACACTGCAGATATAGGCTTCAAGCTGGCATCAGAAACATAGTCACACTGCAGGACACCAAATGTACGGACCGCTCTCACTGTTCCATTGGTATGAACGCAAGGTTTTCCAGTTCAGGGACTTTCACAAAGCCCACCCAACCATGGCCGAGCGCTACCATATGATCGCAAGCATTGTGGCTGTCATCGCCACTATCGCCGCCGCCATCTACCTGCCAGTTCTGCTGATACCTGCAGGAACTGCCTATGTTTTGCAGTCCCCACTTAGCTACATAATCAATCGGGCCAAAGAGAAACGAAACGACGTTTACAACTCCGCATTCCCGAGTAAGCGATGGTACGCCGACTCAAATCACTGGAAACATCACCAGCTACAATTCGCAGTCGTAAAAGCTGTATTCCCTGATTTATAGCCAGTTAAATGCATCCAACACGCACAGATAACCACAACGTAACCGCTTAGTTTTCAGGGGTACAACCAAATTTCACTAGCCAAGATCAATAAGAGGTTTTATTTTCTTAACGTAGCGTACCATATGTTTTTCTAAGCAATTTTCTGCTTGTTCCAACAGCATTTGTAGGGGCAAAAAATGCCAAGACACTCGCCTTGTGCCATCGCCAATGAATTTCTGAGACGCCGAGGCAGCTCTGAATACCCATCTCAGATGTACATTCAAAAACTCGTTGCCATCGCCAACGGCTGGAACCTCGCAATCAACGGCGAGCCATTAGTGAACTCAGCTCCCCAAGCTTGGAAAAATGGCCCAGTATTTCGGCAGATATGGGATTTCATAAAGGAAGGTGGGCACAAAGGCCCCAATTGTGAAATTGCAGATCCCGTCACCGGCCAGATCGTCACTGGTCGCATCAATGGTAGTGAGCAAGACATCATTGATCACGTCTGGAAGAAGTACCGTAACTACACACCACAGCAACTGTCAGATCTCACCCATCAAGCGAATTCTCCATGGGCCCATGCCTACTTCGAAAAAGGGAGAAACGCAGAAATCGATACAGAACGCACCCGACAATATTACATCAAACTCGCCTTAGCGGGCCGCTCTCACGCAGAAGAAGAGCAGTCCATACAAACAGCGGGTCGGATCAATGCCGCCTAACGATACATTCGAGGACACACTCGAAAAGCCACTCACTGTGGATGACATTGACGCAGCCGTCTCCAAGCTCCCTATTGAGGTGGATCCTCCCGCCAAGATCGGGTTCGAGCAGCTGCTGAAAGACCGTCAGGCCCTTTCTGACGACAACACCCTGCTTCAGAACGAGCTGATGGAGCTTAAGTCACGGCTCGCGACCAAGCAGGAGCTGGACGCCCTCATCAAACCCTACGCAGGCAAAGCCTACTGGTTCATGTGCGTGTATTGCGGCACAGTTGCCCTCATCCTCGTGCTGGCAGGCTTCAAAAATGTCTATGGCAACTCGTTCAATCTGGCCGACAGCGTACTGGAGTTCCTCGTAGGCAGCACTGCAACCACCGTCATCGGCCTGGTCGGCATGGTGCTCACCGGCATCTTTGTGGGCGCTCGAAAATAGCGCCCCACACGCTCTACAGCGTATCTCCGAAAAATGGAAACCGATTTTCGGATAAAGATACGCAAAAACAAAGACTAAAGCAGTTCAGGTGTTTCAACTTAAATGCGAACTGCTTTAATGACCGGATAACACCAACACCTTGACTGGGAAAGCCAACGCCTGGAACCGCAAGATCAACGCGTGCATGATCGAGGTCGCATCCACCATGTGATAGTAAAGGCCGCCCCAGAACCCAAACTCACCCGCTGCAATCTGCTCACCATAATTGCTGTAGGCATTGGCAATGCACTTGCTGCCGGGAGGAATACCATTCGTATCACCGGGATAAAGCGGCTCCATGATCACCAGCAAGGTTCCCGGACGCGCAACATCCTGCGCATCCACCAGCTGATCCGTCGGGCGAAACTGACCTGAGGAGATAAAGTCCTGTGTATCCACCACGACCATCGGAATAACCTCAAACGGTCGCGACGCACAGGTGATCTCTGCCGCCATGCCAACCTTGATCACAGTAGCAGTAATCTGCCCAAAGCCCGCCTGAAACCGCCCATACCCCGTCGTAGAAGGCACGAGAATACCAGCAGGACGTAGGATCGGGCTTACAATATCACCCGGCTGAAGAATGAACTGCGTGATCACACCATCAACGCCAGCATAAACAAACTTCTTGTGATAGGCGGACTCCGCCTGATGCAGCCGCGCAATCGCACTGGTCCGCTGTGCAGGCAGGCTCACGGTGATCTTCGTCTGCACGATATCCCGGTTAGCAACAGCCGCATCCAGCTGCCCTTTGCGCACAACCACCTGATTTTCGCGCGTATCAATTTCTTTCTGCGTCACCACATCAGAATTACGCCGTTGCAGGTCCAGCGTCCGCTCCAACTCACTGACGGATTGATTATAGGCGCCCTGCGCCTGAGAGATCATGGCTTCCGCACTGATCAGCTCAGAGTTCGCCAGCTGAATCTCAGCATCAATTTCATCCACTTCACTCTGCGCCGTATCCACCTGAGCTTTCTCAGTAGAGGAATCCAGCGTAAACAGCAGTTGCCCGGCCTTCACATGCTGGTTGTTCTCCACCACCACCAGATCAACCCGCCCCGCCGTTTCCGGCAGGATGGAAACGGTGCGATACAGCGACAGCACGTTGGACGTGGTTGGGTGATAGAAGAAAACCAGCGTGATCAGCGCAATGGTCAGCATCAGCGCCCCGGTAATCCCCCAGCGCAGTTCATACCACACCGTAAAAAACGTAATCTCGTGCCCGATCCGCTTACCCTGCTTGTAGCGACGAAACAGGTAGTCCGGCAGGATCGTCACGAGCGAGCAAAGAAGAAACTCAATCATTCTGTTTCTTCCCCTTTATCGTCTTGCGCAAAGAGTTGGCGATGGTGTTCAGCGGCGTCTCGTAATCCGGCAGGTTAATCGCAGCCAGCAGCAGCGCTGCAATCCAGAAGTAGTTGTTGTGCGTGAACAACGCCAACACCGCCAGTAGGGCCACGATCTGCATATGCGACCGCCCATACTTGTGCGCCATCTTCTCTGGCAGGGCATGCAGGGAAAAGTAAAAGACACCCGCCAGCAACACCGCACCAATGGCGATGAAGATGGTGACCACCATCAAAACATCTGTACTGCCCGGTGCAGTGATGAAGATAGGAAGATGCCCAGCGAATTGCTCATGTTCGCCACCAGAAGCCATAGCCTGTACCGCTCGTCTCTCAGGGGTTGCATGGTGCCAGCGCAGAACGCGGACGGAATGGAGCATCTTTCATGCCCCATTCATGGTTACCCTGAGAGAAACAAATCGGGAGAAACTCGGCGAAAATGGAAGGTTTCGAGCCTTAAGGTAAAGGCCCACTAAGCGAAAACAGATGAATTGAAATCAAACCGCAGCCAGCTCTTCCCGTGCCTTCAAAAAGAGCGGCGCCAGCGCCTGCGACAACGCAAAGCTCTTCTCCGCATCTGCTTCCGTGTAGGCATGGTCTGCATCCAGCAGGTTCACCGTGCCAATCACCTCGCCAGATACCACCACAGGCAGGTTTAGCGTTGCACCAAGCCCCATGGCCGCGATCTTCTCATGATCGGGAAAGTAGTCCTTCACATCTTCAATGGTGTACCCAAGAAACGGCTTCTGCTGCACAAGCACGCGCTCATACCAGCCACCTTCTTTTTCAATCGGCTTGGTGCCAGAGGTGCCATAAGAGCCTTCCGCGCTGGAAAACAACCGCACCACATGGCTCCCGTCAGGATGCGTCACCGTAAGCGTAAACAACTTGTAACCGGGAAACTTGGAGAACAACACGCCCGCTTTCTGTGCGGCCTCCTGCAAGCTGGAGCTCTCCGCTACAGCCTGCACAAACTCAATCTGATCAACCACTTCAAATGCCTGCAATTGTGAAATGCAGATACTGTAACTCCTCCGCGCTGACCATCAAGTCAGAGAAACTCAACTATGCCTCTTTCAAAGATCAGCCACGCTTCAGCTCTTTAAGGCCATCGTCATCCGTATAGAACTTGTCGTCGATACAGCACTCAGCTCGCAAAAACTGCAGAACTTCATCCAACTGCTCAAACTGAGCAACACAGTAAAGCACCCGCCCCTCGCGCCGCTGTTTGATCAAGCCTGCAGAGGCCAAACCAGACAAATGATGCGACAGTGTTGAGCCCGGAATCTCCAGTTCTTCCTGCAATGTACCCACGGCAAGGCCTTTATAGCCAGCTTTTACAAGCCGCTTATAAATTGCAAGACGCGTTACATGTCCAAGCTCTTTCAAGGCCTTAGCAGTTTTTTCGATATCCATCTCATTCACCAGAATTTTCTATATTTCGACATTACTAGAAATATCTTGACATGAAAACCTATTATTCTATTATTTCGACAAATCCGGAAATGTCGTAATAAGGATCATACCCAATGTCACTGTCCTCTGAAATGCTCATAAGCAGCCTGGAAATGTTCGCAGTGCTTGCTGTGGAACTGACGATCCTCTTTCTGGCGATCAGTTACTTCGTCGGCATCTTGCAGGAATACATTCCGCCAAGCCGCGTGCAGAAGATCCTCAGCAGTCAAAACGGCAAAGGCTATGTCACAGCAGCAGCGCTTGGCGTCATCACCCCATTCTGCTCCTGCTCCACCATCCCGTTCCTGAAAGGCCTGCTCCGTGCCCGCGCTGGCTTTGGAACCATGATGGTGTTCCTATTCGCCAGCCCACTGCTTAACCCGATTATCATCGGCCTGTTCGCGGTGACTTTCGGTCTGGGTGTCACAGTGTTCTACTTCACCATCGCATTGGCGGTTTCCATCATCGCAGGTTACACGCTTGAAAAGCTTGGCTTCGAGAGGTTTGTGAAACCAGAAGCCTACGCTGCCCCATCCACCTCTTCATGCGGCAGCAGCTGCAGCGGAAGTGCGCCAGTTCAAAGCAAATGGGCAAGGGTATGGAACTCAACATGGGCAGACTTCAAAAAAGTCCTGCCATACCTCATCGGCGGCATCGCCATCGGCTCAATGATCTATGGCTTCATGCCAACAGATCTGGTGTCCTCTTGGGCAGGTGAAAACAATCCACTCGCAATCCCTGTGGCCGCTATCATCGGCATCCCGCTCTACATCAGAGCAGAAGCCGTGATCCCCCTCACCGCAGCACTTGCAGGCAAAGGCATGGGCCTCGGCGCAATCATGGCTCTCATCATCGGCAGCGCAGGTGCCAGCCTGACAGAGGTAATCTTGCTGAAATCCCTCTTCAAAAACCAGATGATCGCCGCCTTCCTGGTCGTGATCCTGGGAATGGCCGTCAGCGCAGGCGTACTCTATTCGCTGATCTTTTGACCCTAGAAACCTCAAAAACCCTGCAACTCACGCAGATCAGACCCTACTAACAATCAGGTTAGTGGGGGGCTTAAGATTAGAAGCCGCACAAATTTTCGCCCTCAAGATTAGAAACTTAAATTAAGCCACCGATGACATACAGCGCAAATCAGGAGCACGCTGACAAGACAAACCTACATTATTCTTGCGATCGAGAAACACGCCTGAACAATGCTGGCTAAGCATAAGAAAACCCGTTGAGAAAATCATCGCGAGATTGTTTCATATATCTAATATTTTCTTGTAAGGGGCATGGGTTGTCTCCCCATTCCCTTACCACGCTTCTTACGAGCAAACTTCCTTGGTCGATTGCGTACGATCTTGCCTTGCACCTAAGTAGAGCCACAGTGGGGTCTCGTTTACTGGCAGTCGTGACGATTCATAGTGAAATCACCCATGAAGTTATCTTTCAGATCTGTGTAATGATAGATTAAGGTGAACTTGGCTTTTTGGACAATGGGCTGGCTACACATGACTTGTACAATCGGCTGTTTTAAAGAGTTTTTGTCCTCCTCTGTCAGCACAAACCATTCGCCACCTGTATCCAGCGTGTATCTGTATGTCAGCGTTTTTTTGGCTGCGTTTACATCAGCGCCCACCCACATGGTATATTCATCAACCTTCATAGGCATTTGTTCAAATGCGGGCTGTAGACTTTTCAAAATGGCCGCTTCTAACTGTTGGTCTGAGCTATTTGCCCAAAACTGTTTAACTAGTCCGCGGGCACCTACAAAACTAGCACCGATGACAAGTGCTATTAAAATTTTCCTAGCACCATTTTTAATTTTGCCATCAGTTCTCAAAAAATACATTATCGCCATCCTGTGAAAACCATTTTAAAGCCTGCCGAGCAACCAGTAGGGCATGATAACATCATGCATGGTGAAGGATAGATACTTCGATTCTGGCAAAAGATGTCGAGATCATTCTAGCGTAGCGTACTATTTGGGCATTTATCAGAAATGCCCGTAACTGGTCAGCTCATTCTCTCAGCGTTATGTCCAGTCTCAGCAGAGTCTCAATTAACTTGAGCTGATAATCGAGGTAATCTCAAGTCGCAACAAGTAGCGGCTGATTTCTAATCTCGAATGATCTCCAGGAAGTCTGGGCCAAACCGTTCTAGTTTGGACTCACCAACACCAGAAATCTCCAGCATCTCTTCAAGCCGCTGAGGACGTTCAACGGCCATTTCAATCAGGGTCTTATCATTGAAGATCACATAAGGAGGCACATTCCGCTCTCGCGCCAGTTCCATCCGCCGCGCTCGAAGTTTCTCAAACAGCTCCTGATCCGCAATGTCATCAATCTGATCCCGCGCTGGCGTCTTAGTCCGGCGCTCCATCTTCGCAGAGTTGGCAAGCTGGTCCACCTTCAACTCAATGGTCCGGCGTTCCTTCAAGAACTCCATGCCCAGCGCCGTCATCTTCAAAGCCCCATGAGCATCGTGATCAGCATAGATCAGGCCAGCAGCCAGCAGCTGCCGGGCAATGGCGTTCCACTTGATCTTGTCGAACTCACCGCCAATGTTGAACGTCGACAGCTGGTCATGCCCACGTGAGATGATCCGCTCACTCGCATTACCAAGCAGAACATCAATCACGTAGTTCGCCCCAAAGCTCTGCCCCGTGCGCAAAATGCAGGAGAGCAGCTTCTGCGCGGCAATAGTCCCATCCATAGTCTTCGGCGGATTCAAACAGGTATCGCAGTTACCACAAGGCTCGCACTCATCGCCAAAGTAGCGCAGCAGAACAGAGCGCCGACAGGTCGCCGTCTCACAGTAAGCGAGGAAAGACCGCAGCTTCTGCCGTTCAATCTGCTTCTGGCTCTCTGGCGCTTCACTTCGGTCAATCATCTGGTTCAGGAACACAACATCCTGCATACCATAAACCAGCCACGCCTCAGACGGCAGGCCATCACGCCCAGCGCGGCCCGTCTCCTGATAATAAGCCTCAATGTTCTTCGGAAGGTCCAAATGCGCCACAAACCGCACGTTGGGCTTATCAATGCCCATCCCAAACGCGACCGTGGCAACCATGATCATGCCTTCTTCCTTGATGAAGCGATCCTGATTGGCCTCACGTACCGAACTGTCGAAACCCGCATGATAAGGCAGCGCATCAAAGCCCTCATCAACCAGCCAAGCAGCCGTCTCCTCCACCTTCTTGCGCGACAGGCAGTAGATGATGCCACTTTCGCCAGCTGGCCGATCTTTCAGGAAACGCCGCAACTGCTGCCTCGGATTACTCTTGATGCCCACGGTGTAGGTGATGTTGGGCCGGTCAAACCCGGAGGAAATCAGGCGCGGCAGATTGAGGCGCTCTTGAATGTCCTTCCGCGTCGGTTCATCCGCCGTTGCGGTCACTGCCAGACAAGGCACACCCTCAAGCTTCGCCCGCACATTGGTCAGCTCACGATACTCAGGGCGGAAATCATGGCCCCACTGGCTGATACAGTGCGCTTCATCAATCGCCAGCAGCGCAATCAATCCGCGCTGGTTCAGCTCTTCCAGCAAACCAACAAACTCAGGCCGCACCAACCGTTCCGGCGCCACATAAAGCAGATCCAGCTCCCCAGCCCGAAGATCCCGATAAGCGGCCTGAATGTCCTCACGAGAAAGCGCGGAGTTGATAGACGTCGCTCGCACCCCAAGCTCGCGCAGTGTCGCAATTTGGTCCTGCATCAGCGCAATCAGCGGAGAAACGACAACACCCACCCCACGGCGGCACAAGGCAGGCACCTGATAGCACAGCGACTTACCCGCCCCCGTCGGCATAAGAACACAGCAGCTCTCACCAGCCATTACGCTATCAATCACAACCTGCTGATTGCCGCGAAACGCGTCATAGCCAAATATTTTTTTCAGAACATCATGTGGCGAGGCAACAATATCTTGCGCGAGGGTCATGAGCAGCAGCACTTACCTAAAGGGATTTGAGAGGTCTTTCCTAATCTCTACCGGTCTGAAGCAAGCACGCAAGGCTTATCTGCTGCTCGAGCACAAAATCTTACCATGGCCCTTAAGGCGCACGGCCTCACTCCGTCTCACCGATACTTCGCAGCAGAGATAAACTCACCAAAGGTTTCGCACCACACCAGCACGGTGTTGTAGGTCTCAATGTCAACGCCCTCAGGCACATTCAGCAGGAAGCCGTCGAAGGTTTTGACGTCACCGATCAGAACCGAGTTGTCTTTGATTGGTAGGAACTCATCTTCATGCTCAACGAACTCAGGGACCAGATAAACCTTGTAATCCGGACCCGGTGCGAGACGCCCCTGATGAACGATCATCTCTGGAGAGATACTCACCTTGCCCTCACCCCAATGCAGGAAGTCACTGCCACGCAGGTCGCGGTTAAACTCCGCAGAATATTGCGCGTTCTGAGCTTTCTGCTCCAGTACGGCGGTCTCAGGAGAATCCGGTGCAGTCAGGATAGGCAGGAAGTAGATCCCAAGCGCAAAGCCAACAACAAGCACTATGGTGTGCGAAACGAGCAATGCAACAAAACGGATCATAGGAGTTCTCTCGGTTTACAAGGTCAAAATCATTATGATCATAAAAGCGATCACATCAAAGTGTCTAGCAACCACATATGAGGATGGCAACAAAGCTACCTCATTGTAATCAATCCCAAAATCTCAAAACACTGCGAAATAGCGTGAAGAGCCCACTGTTTCCTAATCGGTGCTCATATCACCTCAAAACACCCTTCTTTCACACACAAAACATCTTTATTTTCAATAGGTTAATACTATCTACTCTAACCAAATGAGTGACCTTAGCCTGTTTATCCATGAAATATGCAGACTTAACATTCATCAAGTAGATTTACCTAAATGCTGTTTAGCCTCAGCCCTTTAACCCCCTAGGACAAAAGGTCTGAATTATGAGCGAAAAAACTTTATACGAACGCCTCGGCGGCTATGACGCGATTTCTGCAGTCGTCAACAACCTCCTCCCACGCCTACAGAGCGATGAGCTGCTTGGACGCTTCTGGCAGAACCGCGGTGATGATGGGATTGCCAGAGAAAAGCAGCTCCTGATCGATTATCTGGCAAACAGCGCCGGCGGACCTTTGTATTACACAGGCCGCGACATGGTGATCACACACACTGGCATGGGCATCACCGAAGCAGATTGGGACGTATTTTTAGCCCACCTGAAAGCCACTCTGGAAGCTTTCAGCCTGCCAGAAGCTGAGTTCAACGACACCGTTGGTTTCGTGAGCAGCCTGAAAGAGGAAATTCTGGTTTAGCACCCCGATTATTTTCCAGAGCATTTAAACGCGCATCCCCCGGTATCTGGCCGCTGAGTTCAGGCCGGGTGATGCTTCCTTACGCGCAACCCAACCATTGCACATTTGACTTAGCGGCAGCTTTACCTCACAGTTTCAGAGAGTTCATTTTTCTGCCCATTGCGACACCCACAAAGTTTCATCATGCCGCTTTCATTGAGTGCCTATCTTAGTCTCGGGTTAGCTATTGCAAGCGTCCCGCTCATCACACAGCGATGGGTGCCGCTCACCTTATTCGCTCTCTCGCTGGTTCTTGCAGTCACCGCAGGCGTACTGAATGCAACCGGGCTCCTGCTCGTTCTCAGCTGGGCTGTGGTCTGTGCGGTCCTCTTCCAGCAAAAGCACCCTGTCTGGCTTTATTATGTGATGGTTGGTCAGCTGTTGCTGGCAGGGCATCTGGTGATGACGCATGAAGCTCCCGGCTTTCACAATCTTCAGGTCCTGTCTGGTGCAAAAACCAGCCCGGATGCTGTGCCATACTCGCTTTACCTCAATTTCGATAAGGCAGCTTTGGGCTTCCTGCTGTTTCTCTTCGCAGCCCCCCGCATCCGCACAGCCAAAGATTGGCTCCGCAGCCTGCGTATAACACTGCTGTTCTTCATTCCGGCAGCGGCAGTACTGATCGGCGCAACCTACGCCGCAGGGCTAGTGGTGTTCGACCCGAAACTGGTGCCCTTCTTACCAATCTGGATCTTTGCGAACCTGCTGTTCACCTGCGTGGCAGAAGAGGTCTTCTTTCGCCAGTTCATCATGGGCCAGCTGATGGAAAAGCTCGGGCGCAGCTTTTGGGCAGGCACCGCGGCACTCGTAATCTCCTCACTCCACTTCGCCTACTACCATCTGGATGGCGGCCTGCCTTACGCAGCCTTTGCCTTCGTCGCCGGGCTGTTCTACGGCGCCACCTTCTGGAAATCAGGTCGTGTAGAAGCCGCCATAGGCGTCCACTTCCTCGTCAACCTCACCCATATCTTCTTCTTCACCTACCCCATGTTGGCGAAGTAAGGCAGGCAACCACCCACGATACCTTTTCCGTAAGAGAATGCTGCTAATCATTGCTCTGTCACGTGCTCGCACTTCAAGGCCTCGAGCTCTCGGAACAAAGGGTGGCTGAATGTCCAGATCGCAAACGAGGCTAACACCACGTTCAATCATCGCTGCGACGAGTGGAAACGTTCTGGAATGGTATGACTTCACCGTTTACAGCTTTCTCACGGCAACAATTGCCACCCAATTTTTCCCGTTAGAAAACAGAGTGGCTTCACTGCTTTCTGCATTCGCCGTGCTGGCTGTCGGCTATGCAGCGCGCCCTATCGGCAGTGTAATCTTTGGTCATATTGGAGATCGTGTGGGCCGCAAGGCCGCCATGATGATCTCCGTCCTGTTGATGGGCGGAGGTTCACTCGCGATTGCCCTGCTACCCACATATGGTCAGATTGGGATCGCCGCAGCCATACTTCTGGTTCTGGTAAGGATCATTCAGGGTATTGCTGTCGCCGGAGAATACACCGCCTCCGGTGTCCTCCTGGTGGAGCAAGCAGAGCCGGAACGCCGGGCATTAACGGGAGCATGGATTGCATGCGCAATGATCTCCGGCTGCCTCGTCGGCTCGGCTGTTCCAGCCGGTATCAGCCTCCTTCTTTCAGCCGAACAGATGGCGGATTGGGGATGGCGTCTGGCTTTCGGTTTCGGCACGCTGGTCGCAATCTTCAGCGCGGTCATCAGGCGAAACATCACCGATACAGTGCTGGACGAAGACCCGGCAGATAACTCATCACCTGTCTGGCAAAGCCTGCGGGATCATTCTGGTTTGATCGGGCAAATGATTTTGCTGCTCATTCCAACTGCTGTGATTTACTTTGTAATTTACGTCTATGCGGTCTCATATTTAAGCGCGGAGCCAGGCTTTGGCGCATCCACGGCTCTCAATGTCACAACACTCAACCTGATTGTTATGGCTCTGTTTATTCCGGTTTGCGGACTAGCTGCGGACCGGTTTGGGTTGCGGCCAGCTTTTCTCGCTGGAGCTTTGGCAACCTTCATCCTCGCGGGCCCTTGCTGGTGGCTTATGCTCCAGGAGGACATCACATCCGTTTTTCTTGGACAGTTCGGTCTCACCTTAACAAGCACAGTCGGATGGGCGCTCTCCATCACAGCCCTCACCCTAATGGCGCCGGATCACTTACGCTGCAGCGTTGTCGCGCTCGGATACAATCTAAGCATGGCCCTCTTCGGCGGCACGACCCCAATCGTCGCCACATATCTGGTAACCCAGACCGGCAAAGACTACGCCCCCGTCTACTACATCCTCATCGCAGTCCTCATCTCCCTCCCAATCATCTGGCGTCTGCCAAAACTCATCGCTACAACACGGCTGCAGAACGCTTTGGCATAACGTTCAGCACCTCGTGTTTAAGCGAGCCCTCTAATGCAAAAAGTAATGTGTTAAGCTGAAAATACGCTGCTCATCAAAAGGATACTTTCTCCTATTTGATAGGAAGATAGACATCTCCGTTACGCGTACATTACCATCACTGTAATGACCGTTGAGCCCCCTCATAAAGGCCAGCATAAACAACATCTCAGTGCGGAGCGCGCGCTGATACGATCCAATGGGAGATTCCGCATGACACAACGCACTTCACCAAACATGGGCGAGTTCCTGCATCTACGTGGTCAGAACCTGTCTAAGGGTGAACCGATTGCGTTACCTTTGGTGCAGAGCTCAATGTACCATCTTCCAGGATTACCTGAGGACTTTCCAAACTATGGTCGTGTCAGCAACCCGACATGGACCCAGCTTGAACATGCGCTCGCTCATCTCGAAGCAGCGCCTTGCCTTTGCTTTCCATCCGGAATGGCGGCAATTTCAGCAGCCCTCTTCGCAACGCTTAAAGCCGGTGATCGACTGCTGGTCCCAGCAGACGGGTATTATGTAACCCGCATCCTCTCCAGCCAGTTTCTGGCTAAGTTCGGCGTTGAAGTCGTTGAGCGCGACACCGCTGAGTTTACCACAGGCGGCTTTGATGGGTTCAGCGTTGTGTTCTTGGAAACACCTTCAAATCCGGGCCTCGACCTGCTGGATCTAACAGCAATTGCGTCTGCTGTACGCGCCGCAGGTGGTATCACGATTTGCGACAACACAACCCTGACACCGCTTGGTCAGCGACCATTAGATTTTGGTGTAGACCTTGTCGTCTCCTCAGACACTAAATCCATGGCAGGCCATTCCGACGCCCTTATGGGTCATGTCGCCAGCCGAAACACTGAGATTTTAAAAGCTGTCGAAGAGTGGCGAAAGTTTTCCGGCTGCATCCCCGGCCCACAAGAAGCATGGCTGTTGCATCGAGGCCTCGAAACGCTGGATGTGCGCTATGATCGGATGTGTACGTCCGCAGCTCTGCTCGCAGAGCGTTTTGCAAATCATCCAGCCGTAAAGTCTATTCGTTTTCCGGGCTTGGAAACGGACCCAGCCCATGCATTGGCCAAAGCGCAACAAACACGGTTTGGGTTCTTGATCTCCCTCACGCTTGAAACAGAAGCCCAGGCTGAACAGTTCATCAATTCATGCACCCTCTTGCGCCCTGCCACCTCATTTGGCGGCGTTCATAGCTCAGCAGAACGCCGCGCCCGATGGGGAGACGCAGTAGATCCTGCCTTCATCCGCTTATCTGTGGGATGCGAGCCGGTAGAGGAACTCTGGCAGGCCTTCTCAGAAGCCCTGGAGCAGGTCTCTTAAGAGACGAATTCAATCCACGACGGGCAGTTTCTCAGACTGCCCGTCTCCCCCATCCTCATCACAATCCTCGCCTCCCTCTCAATCCATTCCAACATCTATCCCTAATCCAAAGCTCGAATATCCGGTTGGCGCCACAGAACGAAAATAAGCCCCAGCGCAATGGCAAAGCAGGCGATGCCCGCGATAAACACGCCATGAATGTTAGCGGTCATTAAAGAAGCACCAGCAATAGCAAGCAGGAACTGAGCTCCCGTCGAGCTCGATATGGTGATCCCCATGATCCAGCCTTGTTCGCTCTCATCAACAGCAGCAGAAAACAAGGAAAACATGAGAGGCAGGGTAAGCGCAAAGGCCGCTACGATTGGCACTGTCAGGAGATAGGAGAGCCAGGCCACATCATTCACCGTAAAGGCCAGGAGCCCAACTCCCATCACAGTCACACTCACAGCAATCGTCGCCACCTTAGAAAATCGTTGGGATATTGGCCCCACCAGAAGCGCACTTACAAGAGCCAGAACCGATCCAAAAATGATCAGGAGAATGCTGTTTTGAAGCGTATCGAACCCAAAGCGCAACACCATGTAGTTATTGAGATAAATATAAAAGGCGCTCAGCCCGACCTCTATAAAGAGGAAAACAGCACACAGCTTCAAAATTGTAGGCCTTGAATGTGCCCGCCAAAGAACGAGAAAAACCTCTGACAGGCCAAAATCTATCTTGCGGCGTGTCTGGTTTGTTTCCTCAAAGAAAACAATGATCAGAACAATGTTGATCAGGATCAGCACCAGCGCTGCATAAAAAGGCAGTTCAAGCGAAGCATAACTGCCCATGATGGAGGGATCACTGAGCACTCCCGCAAATAGCGGCCCAACAATCAAGCCAATGGCAATGGCTGCTGTCACATACCCCATATTCCGGTTTCTTTCTGCGCCCGTACAGCTGAGATCAACAAGAGCAGCTTGTGCGATTGGCTGATTGCCTGCGGCGAACCCGGTAATTGCGCGCGCGAGCACCAGCAAAGCCAGATTTGACCAAAGCAGCGCAACAACTGCCAGCCCATATCCGAACAAGGCACCAAACAGGCAAATAAGGATGGCCTTCTTGCGCCCGATGTAATCTGAAAGCTTGGAGATATAGGCGCCACCAAAAAACCAGCTGATGTAGAACGCTCCGGTCAAGAGGCTGAAATCAATCTCCCGGATTGCAAGAGAATCTCCAAGCGGAACAAAGGTGCTGCCAGGCACCATCACAAGGCTATTGACGATCGGAAAAATCAGCCCTTGCCCCATAACATCCACAAGGACAAGGAGAAGCAATGCAATTCGAGACCAACCCATCGTTTCACGCCTTTCGCGCTTCAATTCAGCAAAGCATCATTCTGAAATTCATCAGATACTCACCAGAGCTATCCAGCAGCGGACCAACCGTCCGCCAACTCACTCCACCACGCGCAGGTGCTTCTTCTTTTCAAGCACCTTCAGCACGTTGGCTAGGTCGTGGCCGCGTTTGAGGATCATGCCGCCGGTGCCAACGACGCAGTAGGCGCCTTGTTTACGGGCAAGCTTGGGGTCTTTTTCAATACGGTAGAGCGGCATTTCGCTGGCACGGCGGAAAATGGCAAAGATCGCTTTGTCTGTGCCATGGCCGATGGCGTAATCACGCCACTCGCCGCTGGCAACCATGCGTCCGTACAGCCTGAGGATCTGATCGAGTTCCGTTCGATGAAAAGCAACTATCGGTTTCGGGAGGTTCGGTTTTTGTTGAACGGCTGCGCTGTTGGCGCCACCATCAAGAGAGCGAACGCTCCCGGACACTATTGCAATATCATCCCCTTCACTCATGAAGGCCTCCTGCGTTCAGATCCTGTGGTTGGGCATCCCGGAGAAAGCAGAATATCGGCTCTCGCATCGCGAATGCGCCGAGGCAATCTGGTTGAGCACGCAGCGTGAATTTGAAAATCCGCGACGCACGCTAAGCCATCGGCAACCCCATTTTACCACATAATCCGCCCATCCTGCGGCAAAGCCTGAAAGAACGCAAGGGAACCTCCTTTTGCTGCCCGGCAAAGGACCCCGTGAGAATTAAGAGTACACGCTAAAATTGTCACAGTAGTTTCTCTATTTCGCCCCAATTGGGTCATTGAGGAGCCACGAATGCCAGCCAAATTATCGTTGTTGCCCAAGCAGGTTCGGTTCTGTGGAGCTGTGGTGAAGACTCTCACCCCTACCCCCCGTTGACCCACTCGTCACAGTGCTGAAGGAGAACCGAACCGCTTCCCCCTACAACTTATCGCTGCGATAAACCGTTGGCTCTTAATCAGTGAGACCAAGGGACAGGCCACCACCTCCAAGTAGTTTCGGCTGGCTGGTACAATCCCATATTCCAGCCAAAAGCCCCGCAGCATCCCGCGCCAGCTTATTGGCATTCTTGGTCGCACGGGCATCCACGTAACCGACGTGACAAGTCTTACCCTGCCCCAGCTGAGTGATCACCAGCACCTGCCCACGATAAAACCCGTCCGCATCCGCTTTATCATCCCCCGCAACATCCGCTGGAATGTCCGTATGCCACCGCAGAATGGTCGCCACAGGCTCACCACCTTCCAGCACCCACTCAATAGTGGAGCCAAGCCGGTTCCACGGACTCAGACCTTGTGTCGCCGCAGGTTCATCGCGCGCCTGCTCGCCATAACTGACGAAGAACCGCAAATCACCCTCAGCCACGTAAACGGGGATACCGTTATACCCCTGACACATCCACACAGCAGAGCCCACTGCATTTTCGGGGGTGTCTTGAAGCTCACATGTCTCGTTTAAATCCAGCGTGGAATAAACACTCTCGGCCAAAGCGGTGGTGCAAACAAAAATTCCGGTCATGGCAACAATGAGGAACTGAAAATTCTTCAACATTAAGCACCCACTTATCCCAGAGTTATTCGTCAGGAATTACTTGAACGAATTACGCAAGCTCGACTGCGAAATATATCTTGCAACAGGCCGATGCCCCTGTAATACAGGCAGCAAATGAAATTGGAGTATACATAAATGCGTATCGATCGTATTCCTGTCGGTAAGAACCCACCTGAGGACGTCAATGTCATTATTGAAGTTCCAGTTGGCGGTGAGCCGATCAAATACGAGATGGAAAAAGAATCCGGCGCAATGTACGTCGATCGCTTCCTCTACACCCCTATGCGTTACCCGGGCAACTACGGCTTCGTTCCACACACCCTGTGCGGTGATGGCGACCCAATCGACGTAGTTGTTGTGAACCAGCGCCCAATCGTTCCAGGCGCCGTCATGAGCTGCCGTCCGATCGGCGTTCTGGTCATGGAAGACGAGTCCGGTCAGGATGAGAAAATCATCGCTGTCCCAAGCAGCAAGCTGACCCGTCGTTACGAATCCGTACACAACATCGAAGACCTGCCTGAAATCACCATCAAGCAGATTGAGCACTTCTTCGAGCACTACAAAGATCTTGAGCCAAACAAATGGGTAAAGATCACCGGCATTCATGGTGCGGACGAAGCTAAGCGTCTGATCGTAGAAAGCATCGAGCGCTACAACAAAGAAGAAGGCTAAACCCCTCTCTTTGTGACTGACACAAAAAAGCCCGGAGCTGCGTAGAGCCCCGGGCTTTTTTCATATCAAAACAAAGCGCTGAAACCTCAGCTCTTGCGGGGAAGCACCAGACCGCACAACGTAATAAACACCATCACACTCGCATAAATCGCATTCAATCCGGCAAACGACAGACCAAAGATGCGGAACTGTGCAACAGAGCAGCTCACAACTTTAGTGGTCGCAAGGCTCTGCAGCATGTTGGAAGCAGATCCCAGCTCCATGCTGCCACCAGCGGCACAATCATTCGGCCCAAGCCAGAGTTCCCACTCTGCGCCAGCCTGATAGATGCCAACACCGCCGCCATACAGAAAACCACCAGCCGCACCCAGCAGTGCCAGCACAGAAACCCAGCGCAGCTTCTCGGTCCGGGTAAAGATCAGCGCCAGAATACCCAGCACCAGACCAGCGTAGTACGGATTACGCTGAATGAGACACAGTGGGCATGGCTTAAAACCACCAATAAGCTCAAAACCCCACGCGGTCGCCAACGCTGTGGCACTACCCAGTGTCACCAGCGCAGCACCAGAGGTGAGCGGATCTTTCAGAAGCAGCGCAAAAAAGCGTCCTAGCATTTCCAGTTAACCTCTCCTGCGCATTCCCGAGGCTCCAAACCAGCACTCCAAAGAACACGCGCCACAAAACAGATTAAAGCAACTGTCCCATTCTCAAAGAAACGACAGCCGCTTTAAAGAAACTTGATCAGAGCGAAACCACCAACCAGCAGCACCACAAACACAGTGAACACCAGCCCCAGCCGCTTTTCGATGAAATCCCGAATTACTGGTCCAAACAGGTACAAAAGCCCTGCGACCGCAAAAAACCGAATTCCACGGGAGACGATGCTCGCCGCAATGAATACTGGGAGATTCAGAGCAAAAACACCACTCGCAATAGTTATTACTTTGTACGGAAATGGCGTCAAACCAGCGATAAACACAAACCACCAGCCCCAGTCCTCAAAGATTTGCTTAAACTGGTCAAACTTATCCATGTAACCGTAAAACGCGAGGATTGGTTTCGCCACTTCCTCAAACAAGACGGCACCAATGAGATACCCCAGCAAACCACCCAGAACAGAAGCCACAGTACACAGCGCAGCATAAAACCAGGATCGCTGACGTTTGCTCACACACATCGGGATGAGAAGCAGGTCAGGCGGAAGCGGAAAGACAGAGCTTTCCACAAAGGCGACAGCGCTCAGCGCATGGGGTGCACGTGGTCCCGCAGCAAGGGAAAGTGTCCAGTCATAAAGGCGACGCAACATAAGTCAGCGATGCTCCAAACAATCATTCATTCAAGCGAAGAATATGGTTCATTTCGCAATGCGGTAACATTCAATAACAGCCCCACGCTGGAGTCCTACCTCAATCATCAGCAGCAATCACAGGATTATGGCCGGAAATATGACCTCACCCCCCTTATCCCCCGTAAATATATATAAGCATAGGCTGACAAATGCTGTGGTTAGCTGAATCAAAATATTGACGTCGCACCCCATCTCGATATATTCCGCCCTTACCAACCGTTGCCCCCGTGGCGGAACTGGTAGACGCGCCGGATTCAAAATCCGGTTTCTTCGGAAGTGCCAGTTCGAGTCTGGCCGGGGGCACCACTCTTCTCTTCCCCAAAATTTAAGCGCTTTCATCCAAGGCTACACGTGCGTCTTGAGCTATCTGCGAAGCTCACGCCAGCGGGTGATGGTCTTCTACCAGCTTCTGCAGGCGCTCTTCCAGCACGTGGGTATAAATCTGTGTTGTTGAGATGTCCGCATGCCCCAGCAGCTGCTGCACCACACGCAGGTCAGCGCCATTTTGCAACAGGTGCGAGGCGAAGGCGTGGCGGAGCACGTGCGGAGAAACCTTGTTGCGGTCAATATCCGCTTCCAACGCAAGCGCCTTCAAGTCTCGCCCAAACGCCTGACGCGTAAAGTGCCCGCTCTCGCCGTGAGAGGGAAACAGCCAAACACTGTCCGCATAAGCCCCTAAAGATGCACGCAGCCGCACATACTCAACCATGGCCTTCTGTGAGCGGGGAGACAGTGGAACAGCCCGTTCCTTACCGCCCTTCCCTTTCACGGTGATAAGACGGCTGTCACGAATAGCCGCTGACACTGGCAGGGAAACAAGTTCGGAAACACGCAGACCCGTCGCATAAAGCACCTCCAGCAATGTGTAGACACGCGCAGCTCTGATCTGCTTTGCATCACTATCATGCGTGATAGTAGCCAATTGTTCTGCCTTGCCGATCAGCCGATCCACCTCTTCCTCACTCAACACACCGGGAAGAGTTGAGGCTTTACGCGGAGAAGCAACGGTTCGGGTTGGATCATCATCACGAATATCCTCGGCATAACAGAACTGGTAGAACTGCCGAAGAGCCGAAAGTCGCCGTGCCTGAGAGGAGGCCGCAAACCCGCGGTCAGTAAGGTCAGAGAGATAGGCACGGACATCTGTAACCTGCACAGCAAGCAGATCCACACCTTGCGTACTCAGGAAACTATCAAAATCTTCCAGGTCAGTTCGGTAGCTTTCCAACGTATTGAACGCACTGACGCGCTCAACGCTTAACATTTCAAAAAAGCGTTCAGTCTCAAGAGTTCGACGCATAAAAAGCCTATTCGAAGCCTTCCTTTTGGATTTCGACGATAATTTCGCGTGGCTCCGGCTCAACGTAGCTGACAAGCAGATACATGCTCAGCACAGCGCCAGTAACGATCAAACCTATGATAGACAGCAATCGCATCAATGTTGGCATGGCAGAACCGGATGCTCCCGTATAAATCTGGATACCCCTAAATCACCCGCAGATGGTGGGGTGTAGCAGTATACTTCACAATCAAAAATAGACCGTTTCACTGTGAAGGTTCAACCCGAAGGCACCCAGTGTACCGCGTATTTTGCGATATCCTCCAGGCCTGTGAAGGGGCACCTACGGTTTCTGTAGAAAATTAGCAGTTAAATGCTGGCAAACACTCTTGGTCTAGAACCTTGACAGGACAAGGTGTGATAATGTCAAAGCGTAAGTAAGAGTAGATGAATCGGCGAGGGCGTGGCGTGACTGCAAACGACACAAAGTCAGACAAAAAACGTCAACGACAGCAAGATATTTTGAAGCGCCTCGGCACTAAGCCAATTGTACTTGTTGGCATTATGGGCTGTGGCAAATCCACAGTAGGTCGCCGTTTGGCTCAATATCTCGCTCTCAATTTTATTGATGCAGACTCAGAGATTGAAAAAGCAGCAGATCGTTCTATCTCAGAGATATTCGCTGAACACGGTGAAAGCTATTTCCGGCAAGGTGAAAAGCGTGTCATTGCACGCCTGTTGGACGAAGGACCACAAGTCCTCGCAACAGGTGGCGGTGCCTTCATCAATGAAGAGACACGCTCCCGCATCAAGGAAAAGGGCATCTCCATCTGGATGAAGGCTGAGCTGTCTGTCATCATGACCCGCGTGCGCAAGCGCCCTACCCGGCCATTGCTGCAGACTGCGGATCCTGAGGCAACCATGCAAAAGCTGATGGATGAGCGCTATCCGATCTATGAAGAAGCGGACATGGCAATCTGGTCGCGTGATGTGACCCATGAAGCAGTTATGGAAGAAATCCTGATCGCTCTGGAAAAAGGACTACCGCCTCTCTCTGATGAGGCATCTGAAAATAACGAGGTTGGAAAGTGACAGAAGAAAATAACGCCACGCTCGTCAATGTCGATCTGGGCGACCGTAGCTATCCAATCCTCATTGGCCGCAACCTGATCAAACGCGCTGGAGAAGAAGTCTCCACCCGCCTCCCAGGTGCCAAAACAGTCATCATCACAGATGAGACCGTCAAGAAACTCCATTTGAAGGCACTGGAAGAAAGCTTCCAGTCCGCAGGTGTTGAGTTCAGCACAC
The DNA here is from genome assembly GCF_001623065.1 of Pseudovibrio sp. Ad46. NCBI lineage: Bacteria > Pseudomonadati > Pseudomonadota > Alphaproteobacteria > Hyphomicrobiales > Stappiaceae > Pseudovibrio > Pseudovibrio sp. Ad46. The sequence continues at coordinate 68,682 of NZ_LMCG01000001.1, forward strand.
TTGTTGTGCCAGCAGGCGAAAAAACCAAACGCTTCGAAATCTTCGAGCGCCTCTGCGATGATATCCTCGCCCTGCGCCTCGAGCGCGGCGATGCTGTTGTTGCCTTAGGTGGCGGCGTTGTTGGTGATCTCTCCGGTTTCGTTTCTGGTGTCGTTCGCCGTGGCATGAAGTTCGTTCAGATCCCAACCACCCTACTCGCTCAGGTCGACAGTTCTGTCGGCGGCAAAACCGGCATCAACTCCCGCCATGGCAAAAACCTGCTCGGTGTGTTCCATCAGCCTGCCTTGGTACTGGCAGATACATCCGTTCTGGATACGCTCAGCCCGCGTGACTTCCGCGCTGGCTATGCAGAAGTTGCCAAATACGGCCTGATCAATGATCCGGACTTCTTCGAATGGCTGGAAGCCAATTGGGAAGGTATCTTCGCTGGCGGGCCTGAACGAGAACACGCAGTCGCCCATTCCTGTCGCGCCAAAGCAGCTGTTGTTGCTGCAGACGAGCTGGAATCCGGCAACCGCGCACTGCTCAATCTCGGTCACACCTTCGGCCATTCGCTGGAAGGTGCTGTTGCCTATGAGACTGAACGACTGGTGCACGGAGAAGGCGTTTCCATCGGCATGGTATTGGCCCATGAATTTTCTGAGCAGCTTGGCCTGTGCCCGGCGGAAGACACCAAACGTGTTATCACGCATTTGGAAGCCGTCGGCCTGCCAACGCGTATTGATCAGATCCCCGGCCAGCTGCCACCAATCGGCACTTTTATGGACTTGATTGCACAGGACAAAAAAGTAAGTCGTGGTCAGCTCACTTTTATCCTTACAAAAGGCATCGGCACTTCCTATGTCGATAAAACTGTAAGCGCGGAACCCCTCCGCGCGTTTCTTGAGGAGAAACTCGGCAAATGACGGACTACGCTTTCTGGGCTTCCGTTGTCGCTATTGTAATTTTGCTCGTTCTTTCGGGCTTTTTTTCCGGGTCGGAGACTGCCCTGACAGCAGCATCACGCGCCCGTATGCATGCGCTGGTCAAATCCGGTAATAAAAGAGCGCTAATTGTTGCAAGACTGATCGAGTTCAGAGAGCGCCTCATCGGCGCACTGCTGCTCGGCAATAACCTTGTCAACATTCTGGCCTCTGCACTCGCAACATCCTTGTTCCTGAAGCTCTTCGGAGACGCAGGCGTCGCCTACGCAACACTGGTCATGACTCTTCTGGTCCTGATCTTCTCTGAAGTGCTGCCAAAAACATGGGCGATCGCAAACGCAGAAAAATTCGCACTCAGCGTTGCACCTGTTGTTCGCGTACTGGTGATTGTCTTTGGACCGATCGTTGCCGCCATCGAGGTAATTGTACGCCTCGTCCTGCGCATCTTCGGCATTCGCATTGATGACTCCACAGCCGTCCTGTCAGCACACGAAGAGCTGCGCGGCACTCTGGACCTTCAGCATAAAGAAGGCGGCCTGATCAAAGCGGATAAAGACCGTATTGGCGGCCTGCTGGATCTGGTTGAGCTTGAAGTGTCTGACGTGATGGTTCATCGCACCAAGCTGTTCGCACTCAATGCCGACCTGCCACCGGAAGAGCTGGTGGAAGAAGTGTTGGCCAGCCCGTTCACCCGTATTCCGCTATGGCGTGATGATCCCGACAATATGGTCGGCCTGCTCCACGCCAAGGATGTTCTGCGTGCAATCGCAAACCTCAAAGGCGATATGGAGAAGTTCGAGCTGGATAAGGTTATGAGCCCGCTTTGGTTCGTACCGGACACCACCAGCCTTCAGAACCAGCTCAACGCCTTCCTGAAGCGCAAAACCCATTTCGCTCTCGTGGTAGACGAGTACGGCGAAGTGATGGGTCTCGTCACGCTGGAAGACATTCTGGAAGAGATCGTCGGTGAGATTGCAGACGAACACGACATCGAACTGCCCGGCCTCAAACCACAGGCAGACGGTTCCGTGATCGTCGAAGGCTCCGTACCGATTCGCGACCTCAACAGAGCGACTGATTGGAACCTGCCAGACGACGAAGCGACAACCATCGCCGGTCTCGTTATTCACGAAGCAAAAATGATCCCCGAGGAACGACAGATCTTCACCTTCCACGGATTCCGCTTCACGGTCCTGAGCCGGGAAAAGAACCGCATCACGCGCTTGCGCATGATGGCGCTCAGCCCGCTTCAGGATGCGAAAAAAGCCAGCAAATAAAAATGGGCCCAGCCGGGCCCATTTCCTTTTCTGCAGTCCCTTAAAGAACGCAAAATTATCGTAAAACGCTCAAATCAACGCACATAACAACGCAAACGGGTAAAACACGAGCGCCTGCAACGTACTAGCCATTTGCCGCATTGATTTAGCTGTGCCAATGTACCAATTACTGTAAGAACCAATTACGTGTGAGATTTGGCTTCAATGGCAAGCGCGTGAATGCCTCCGGCGATCTCTTCAGCCACGCATTCGTTTACTGCACGATGCATAGCGACGCGGGACATACCCTCAAAGGCTGTGGATATGATCTTGATCCGGAAGTGGGTTTGTCCACCCTCGCGCCAGCCGCCGTGACCGCGGTGGCTCTCGGATTCGTCGGTGACTTCAAGAAGCTGCGGCTTAAACGCGGCTTCCAGTTTAGTGATCATGATGTCTCTTGTGCTCATGTTTTCTATATCTCTCACGTAGGAAACCGTCGTCAAGGCCTTGCCTAACAGGGTCACTTTTTTCTATTTATGTCGGCTACCTGCTTTATGGCAGGTGCTAACCCAATCGCAAGGCAACTGAAAACCGAAAAATGAAGCAAGCATCCTCCATTTTCGACAGCATTCGCGTAAAACCCGGCAAAGAACGCACAACAAGCTCAAAAGGCCCAAAGTGCGAATGGGACGGTTGCGACCAGCCCGGCACCCATAAAGCACCGAAAGGTCGCGATCGGGAAGGCCAGTACTTTCATTTTTGCGTAGACCACGTAAAGGCCTACAACAAATCGTATAATTATTTTTCCGGCATGGACGATGACAGTGTTCGCAGCTACCAGCGCGATAGCATGACAGGACATCGCCCCACCTGGAAAATGGGCGTAAACTCGCAGGCAGACGCCGCGAATGCCCGCGATGGAAGCCGTACAAACATCGGTGGCGAAGACGTAAACGACCCGCACAACATCTTCGCTGGCGCCACCGGAGCACGCAGCCAACCTCAGGAACCGCAACGTAAGGTACTGGCACTTGAGAAAAGGTCATTTGAAACATTGAACCTTCGGGTAACCGCCCGTGGCGCCGAGATAAAAACTCGCTATAAAGAGCTGGTAAAGATTCATCACCCTGATGCCAATGGTGGCGACCGCTCTTCGGAAGACCGCTTGCGCGAGATTATTCAGGCCTACAACGTGCTCAAGAAATCCGGTTATTGCTAGGTCATACGTTTGACCAGTTCCCGGATCTCTTAGAATTTTTTAGATTTTCATTACCCCGATTTCGACGTGGGGCCGCGGAGGAAAAATGATAGATACGATGCAAACCGCTCAAACCCTGCCGACCGAAACAATTTCTGTACGTGAGACATTTGGCATCGACAGCGACATGGAAGTACAAGCCTTCGCTGAAGCAAACGAACATGTTCCTGATATCGATCCAGACTATCTGTTTGATCGCGCAACAACTCTCGCAATCTTGGCAGGTTTTGCAAAGAACCGCCGTGTGATGGTCTCCGGCTACCACGGTACTGGTAAATCGACTCATATCGAGCAAGTCGCAGCCCGCCTGAACTGGCCTTGTGTGCGCGTAAACCTCGACAGCCACATCTCTCGTATCGACCTTGTTGGTAAAGACGCAATCGTTGTGAAGGACGGTCACACCGTCACCGAGTTCAAGGACGGCATCCTTCCTTGGGCCCTTCAAAACAATGTCGCGCTTGTCTTCGATGAGTACGACGCAGGCCGTCCAGACGTGATGTTCGTGATCCAGCGTGTTCTTGAGGTTTCCGGGCGCTTGACCCTCCTCGATCAGAACCGCGTGATCAATCCACATCCGGCATTCCGCCTGTTCGCAACCGCGAACACCGTCGGTCTTGGTGATACATCCGGCCTCTACCATGGTACGCAGCAGATCAACCAGGGCCAGATGGACCGCTGGTCTATCGTGACCACGCTAAACTATCTGCCTCACGACAACGAAGTTGAGATCGTTCTGGCGAAGTCTCCACACTACAGTGGTGCAGAAGGTCGCTCTATCGTTTCCAAGATGGTTCGTGTTGCAGACATGACCCGTAGCGCTTTCATGAACGGCGAGCTCTCCACTGTGATGAGCCCACGTACAGTGATCACATGGTCAGAAAACGCTGAAATCTTTGGCGATATCGGTTTCTCATTCCGCCTGACCTTCCTGAACAAGTGTGACGATACCGAGCAAGCGCTGGTTTCTGAGTTCTACCAGCGTTGTTTCGGGGAAGATCTTCCTGAATCAGCGGCAAACATCGTCATGAGTTAAGGGGAGTTACATGGCAGGTACCAGCAACTCCTCAGCCAAGAACAAACCTGCCAGCCAGCCATTCAAGCAAGCGATGGGCTCTACAGTCAGAGCCATCGCAGGCGAGCCTGAGCTGGAGGTTGTTTTTTCACCGGATAAACCGGGAATGACCAGCGGACGCATCCGTCTGCCGGAACCTTCCCGCACGATGACAAAGGAAGAAGTCGCCGTTACCCGCGGTTTGGGTGACTCCATGGCTCTGCGCCTTGCTTGTCATGATCCAGCTGTTCACACCAAGCACATTCCTCAAGGCGAAAACGCACGCGCTATCTTCAACTCGGTCGAACAAGCCCGCGTTGAAGCCCTTGGTGCTGTCCGTATGCCGGGCGCTGGCGACAACATCGACGCCATGCTTGAGGATCGTTACTTCAAAGCTAACTTCGCAGAAGTCACCACCAAAGACGAAGCTCCGATGCAGGATGCCATCGCTTTGTTGGTACGCGAACGTCTGACGGGCCGCGAGATCCCCAAAAGCGCACAGCGCATGGTGGACCTCTGGAGACCTTTCGTTGAAGAAAAAGCTGATCATGATCTGAACAAACTCGTCACCCGCATGGATGACCAGATCGCGTTCGCCAAGCAGATGCGTGATCTTCTCACCTCTCTCGATATGGCTGATGAGCTGGGAGAAGAACCAGAGGACGACGACGAGAACAACGACGAAAGCCAGCAGGACCAGGATGATCGCTCTGATAACTCTGGTGACATGCAGGAAGATCAGGGTGAGCAAGAAGGCGCTCCTGAAGAGATGGAACTTTCCGGCGAAGAGCAGGAAAGCGGCGAAACCGAAGGCGTCGACAGCGAGATGCAGGATATGTCCGAAGAGGATATGTCCGATCAGGCTGAAGAGCCGGGCGAACAGGAACGCCGGGACCATCCCTTCAGCAATCAGCCGTCTGCTGATGCCTATCACATCTTCACACAAGCTTTCGACGAGATCATTGCAGCAGAAGACCTCTGCGATCAGGAAGAGCTGGATCGTCTCCGCGGCTTCCTCGATAAGCAGCTGGCCTCTCTGTCTGGTGCGGTGTCCCGACTAGCCAACCGCCTGCAGCGTAAACTGATGGCGCAGCAGAGCCGGTCATGGGATTTTGATTTGGAAGAAGGCATTATCGACAGTGCCCGCCTCCATCGCGTAGTCATAGATCCACTACAGCCGCTTGCGTTCAAATGGGAAAACGACACCGAGTTCCGCGATACCGTAGTCACTCTGGTGATCGACAATTCCGGCTCTATGCGCGGTCGTCCGATCACCGTGGCAGCCACATGTGCCGACATTCTGGCACGTACACTTGAGCGTTGCGGCGTGAAGGTGGAGATCCTCGGATTTACCACCAAAGCGTGGAAAGGCGGCCAATCTCGTGAAGCTTGGCTCAAGGATGGCAAACCGTCTAATCCGGGACGCCTGAACGATCTGCGCCACATCATCTACAAATCCGCAGATGCCCCTTGGCGCCGCGCCAAACGCAATCTCGGCCTGATGATGCGCGAAGGCCTGCTAAAGGAAAACATCGACGGAGAGGCTTTAGACTGGGCACACAAGCGTTTGCTTGCACGTCCGGAACGTCGTCGCATCCTGATGATGATCTCCGATGGCGCACCAGTAGATGACTGCACGCTTTCAGTGAACCCAGGCAACTATCTGGAGAAACACCTGCGCAGCGTGATTGCTGAGATTGAAAACAGATCTCCGGTCGAGTTGATCGCAATCGGTATCGGCCACGATGTGACCCGCTACTATAAACGTGCGGTAACAATTGTAGATGCCGAAGAACTGGCTGGCGCGATGACTGATCAGCTTGCTGATTTGTTTGATGAAAACAGCGGTCAGGATCGCGGTAGACGTCACGGACGCCGATGAAATTAACACGACGCATTTTGCTAACAGGAGCAGCGGCAGCGGTAACAACCGCAGTCGCTGCTTCTTTGCCTTTCAGCGAGAGCACCGCACAGCAGAGCGGCTTTCAGCCAATGAAAGTCCGCTCCAAGGAAATCAACCGCTTCAAGTTCTCTGGTACCCGAGCAGAGCAATACGGCCCCCTCATGTTTCTTGGTGGCCTTGAACTCAGCAGCTCAAACGGTCGCTTCGGCGGCTATTCCGGCTTGCTGACGCTCAACAGTGGCTCAGGCATCATTGCTATCTCAGATCGCGGCCATTGGCTGCGCGGCGAACTATCCCAGACCAGCCGAGGAAAGCCTCTCAAGCTGCTGGGCGCAGAAACCGCAACCCTGCTGGATAGCAAGGGCAGAAAGCTCAAACGCACCTACAGGGCCGACACAGAAGGTCTGAGCATTGGCGGCTCAGCCAACACACCTCGCATTTTCGTCAGCCATGAAGGAAAAGGCGGGATCATGACATACCCGCTTAACCTGAAAACAGGCGAAGAACGCGCTAAGCACCTTCTGATCCCCAAAGAGATCCGAGGTTTGGCAAAGAACAAGAGCCTTGAATCTGTTGCCGTCGCCCCTCCCAATTCTCCACTCTCCGGCGCTATCATAACTATTGCCGAACGCGGGAAGTCTCTGAAGCACAACAGACCAGCGTGGATCATCGGTGGCCCGCGACCGGGGAAGTTCTGGATAGGAAAACAAGGCAACTACGATGTTACGGATGCTGCCTTCCTTCCCAATGGCGATCTCTTGATCCTGGAGCGTTTATTCAACCTCTCAGAAGGCCTTGGGATGCGCATCAGGCAGCTGGATGGCTCCAACCTGCGACCAGATCATCTCCATACAGGCAAAACGCTCCTGACCGCTGATTTCAGTTATCAGATTGATAATATGGAAGCTCTGAGCGTTCACATGAACGCTTTTGGAGAGACAGTCCTGTCCCTCATGTCAGATGATAACCGCTCATTCCTACAGCGCACCTTGCTGCTGCGCTTCATCCTGACGGACAACGAACCTTTCAGAGAGCCATTCGTTCGTGCGCCCAAAGAGGCAAAGATCGTCCCAGCGCCAAAACCGAAGCCTCGGTAAACGACGACTATCTTTGTGAACTGCACCGACATTCAATCCCAAAAACAAAAAAAGGCACCGGAACCAAATCCGATGCCTTTTAAAATTCTTTTCAAACGAACAGCTTATCCGCGCTGCGAAGCAGGTACCGCGCCGATTACTCCCAATGCGATGCGGTATGGAACAAGCATGCTCATCGCGACGATGATCTTTACGCTGAAGTCACCAATCGCCCAGGAAACCCAACGAGGAACTTCCAGAGCAAACACACCAAACAATGGTGCAACTTCTACCGCAAACGCATCGTGATAACCCAAGAACGCAAACTGTGTAGCAAAAGCAAGGCTAAAGAACAGCGCAGTATCGAGCATGGTGCCGAGTGTAGAAGAGACGACAGGCGCCTTCCACCAACGACCATCACGAAGACGATGGAACACAGTCACGTCCAGCAACTGAGCAATCAGGAATGCACTTCCTGACGCAATTGCGATACGTGGTGTTGCCAAAACAATAGAAAGAGCAACTGCAACAGCAAAGCCAGCGTACACAACTTTGCGTGCAGCAGCAGGACCAAACTGTCGGTTAATCAAATCAGTTACAAGGAATGCCACTGGATAAGTGAATGCACCCCAAGTAAGCAGGTCTGCTAGATTAACAGCCCCGAACATTCCCTGAACAGGGAATTGAACAAGGTAATTCGAAGCAACGACCACTGTGGTCATTGCCATAATGGCAAGAGCCAGTGGTCGAGCAGTATTCGACTTAGTCACGTTCAATCCCTTTCAAGAATGATGTGATTAAGCAGCTGCCTGACGACGCTTGATTTCGGTCTTCAGCAAACGCGCTTTAGGAGAAAGCTCAGCTTCAACTGCTTTCGCCAAGAATGCGTCCAAACCACCGCGGTGCTCAACAGAACGCAGAGCGTGTGCAGAGATACGCAGTTTGTAAGTTTCGCCGAGAGTTTCACTCATCAGGGAAACATTGCAAAGGTTTGGCAAGAACCGACGACGGCTCCTGTTTTTTGCGTGAGACACGTTGTTGCCGGTCATCACGTCTTTACCGGTAAGTTCGCAGCGGCGTGCCATGAGGGTCACCCTTTTAATTTGTAGGCGCCCTCATTTTTGGGCGCATTCTGTTAAAACCGGCAGGTCGCGGACACCACGGTCACGCGGAACCACCTCCGGCCCTGTACGGAAAAGTTGGCTTGCTATAATTAGTACAGCAGAATTCGTCAAGGCTTTGCTGCCTATTTGCCTGTTCGAAGCCCATTTTTCAATCAAAACTCGAACAAACTCACATCTCTTAACCACCGTGTTACCATGTTTAGGTAGTTTCATATTTCAATGAGTTTGAATTTTTTGTTCAGTTTCCTGAGTTCTCAGGCTGTCAGGCGCGAATGTCTGCGGCTGCGGAGGTACAGTATCGTGCGAGTAACAGTTTCTAAGGTTTGCAATTTTCTTGGCAAATCGAGCGTAATAGCCGTCGCAGCACTTTCATTTAGCACACTATCCACAGCTGCGCTGGGGAAAACAGAGCGCCTAGGCGGTGTCTACAATATTTCTTATGCAGGCTTCACTGTGGCAAAAGGCTCCTTATCGCTTATCCTCAGAGAAAACGCCTATTCCGCAAAAGTGGGTATGGAGCCAGCTGGCATTGGAACCCTCTTCTCCACAGGCAAAGGCGGCGCACACGCGACCGGGTGGATGAAAGGCGCAAAAGTCCTTCCAAGCACTTACACCATGGCCTCTCGTGCATCCAACCGAGATTTCTATGTCAATCTAGGTCAGGGATCTGGCCATGTCCGTACAACCCAGGTCACTCCAAAATACAAACCGTCCAAGACACGCGTTAAGGTCACTGGCAAGCACAAGCTCAATGCGATGGACCCGTTAAGTGCAGCGATTGTACGCGCACCGTCCCGCTCAAAAGTGCTTGATCCATCAGTATGTAATCGCAAACTGCCAATTTATGATGGTTGGGCGCGCTTCAATATCAATATGAAGTTCAAAGAAGTGCGTGAAGTCTCAGGCAAAGGCTACAACGGTCCGGTTGTCGTCTGTACCGCACGCTGGGAGCCTGTTGCGGGACATCGTCCAGAGAAAAAGGCTGTTCAGTATCTGGCCAAAAACGCAAACATTGAGACATGGCTCGCACCGATCGGAAACACCCGTATTCTTATTCCTTACAAGGTCTCCATTCCGACATCGACAGGTACACTTGTTCTGGAAGCAGCAGAACTCAATATGCCGCAAACGTCAGGACTTCGCAAAAAAACAGCTTCCAGATAGGATTTGCACTTTAATCCCAAACCTTCTTGTCTGAAGGGGTTCAAACACCCACATTTGTGATGCAAAGCCTTGACAGATGACCCAGCTGTCGCCAGTGTCGCGCCAAAATTATAGCGCGGTCCAACGCCTTTTAGTCGGCGGGTCAAGCCCGCTGATTGTTACGAGTGAATATCCAATATGCGCAGTTACCTCGAATTCGAAAAACCAGTTGCTGACCTTGAAGGTAAAGTACAGGAATTGAAAATCCTGGCTGAAGGTGGGGAAGCGGTTGATGTGGAAGACGAGATTGCCCGTCTTCAGGAAAAAGCAGATCAAGCACTCAGCGACATTTATTCTCGCTTGACGCCTTGGCAGAAAACTCTGGTGGCCCGCCATCCAGACCGTCCGCATTCACTGGACTACATCAATACCCTGATCTCAGATTTTACGCCTCTTGCCGGCGACCGCAAATTCTCCGAGGATTGCGCCATTATCGCAGGCTTTGGTCGTTTTCGTGGACAATCAGTCGCTATTCTTGGTCAAGAAAAAGGTAACAACACCGAAAGCCGCCTGAAGCATAACTTCGGTATGGCACGTCCGGAAGGTTATCGTAAAGCCGTCCGCATCATGGAACTGGCAAACCGTTTCAACATCCCTGTTGTCTCTTTTGTGGACACAGCAGGTGCGTACCCAGGTATCGGCGCAGAAGAGCGCGGTCAGGCAGAAGCAATCGCACGCTCAACTGACATGTGCCTCGGCCTTGGCGTTCCAAACATCTCCATCGTCATTGGTGAAGGTGGCTCAGGCGGTGCGATTGCAATTGCAACCACCAACCACGTAGCAATGATGGAACACTCCATCTATTCCGTGATCTCACCGGAAGCAGGCGCGTCCATTTTGTGGCGCGACAGCACCCGCGCGCAAGACGCGGCAACCAACATGAAGATCACTGCAGAAGACCTTTCCAGCTTCCGCGTCATTGATGAGATCATCAAAGAGCCAATCGGTGGTGCTCACCGCGCAAAAGAGATCGTAATTGATCGCGCTGGCAACTCGATTGAAACCGCTTTGAGTAAGATGGCCGGTCTCTCTGCAGACGAGCTCAAGAAGCAGCGTCGAGAGAAGTTCTTACGCATAGGTCGTGAACTCGGCTGATTCGAACCTAGGATTTATTGTGGGTATCCACTAAATTTTTTATAAAAGGCATCAGAAGTATATCTGATGCCTTTTTTGTTTGATCCAATCAAACTCGGGGGAAAGTGCATCTTGGGGAATACCCCACAATCTCAGAGAGAATGATCTGTGGTAAGATTCGATCAACCTTAACCCAGATAGTCTTAGTATCGAGTCGAGATTGGGGTTCGGGCAAACTAGCCCCAGCATGGTGGGTCAAGCACATGATTAGAGTGTTTCAGGGAGAGACTGGCAAGAACGTAAAGCGTGCTGCTGCGCTTGCGCTGGCTTTAACGCTAGCCGCTTGTCAGGGAACAGAGTTTGGCGCTGAGAAGCACCAGCAACCTGTGAGCAAAAGCCTTTCCAACAGAATGAAATCCAAAGACATGGAGCTCAAGTCTCCAATCATGGTTCGTCTGTTCAAGCAAGAGTCTGAATTGGAGATCTGGAAACAGACCAAATCAGGCCAGTATGCTTTGCTGGAAACCTATGAGATCTGCAAATGGTCTGGCAAACTCGGCCCGAAGATTAAGGAAGGCGACCGGCAGGCACCAGAAGGCTTCTACGAAGTCACTCCGGGCCTGATGAACCCGTTTTCCTCTTACTATCTCGCATTCAATCTTGGCTTTCCAAACAAGTTTGACCGCGCGCATGACCGCACAGGCTCAAACTTGATGGTCCATGGTGCCTGCTCTTCTCGCGGGTGTTACGCCATGACGGACGAGCAGATTGCAGATATCTACTCTCTTGGTCGCGATAGCTTCCTTGGCGGTCAGAGAAAGTTTCAGGTTCAGGCCTTCCCATTCCGCATGACACCGGACAACATGGCCAAGAACGCAAGTTCCAAGCATTATGAATTCTGGCGTATGCTGAAGCGTGGCTATGATCACTTTGAAGTCACCAAACGCCCACCATCCATTGAAGTATGTGAAAAAGAATATGTCTTCAACGCGAAGGCAGACACACGCGGAACCAAATTCAATGCACGCGGCGCTTGCCCTGCCTACACAGTGCCTGAGCACATCGCGGTGGCAGTAGCAGAAAAGCAAACCCGGGATGCACGCGAAACCGCTGAGATCCAGATCGCTATGGAAAGCAGTAAACGCCGCAAAGAAAAGATTGCAGCGTTCTTTGGTGGCACCTCAACAACTGACGTCGCAAAAGCAGAAGCACCAAACGCAACGCCTGTGAATGTAGAAGCTGCAAAAGTTTTAGCGCTGGCATCTGAGGAACCATCCCCAGCACCGCAAAAAGCTTCTGAATCAGAACGTGCTTTCAGCTACTTCACATCCCTGTTCTCTAACAGTCGTGTTGGTGAAGAGAAGAAGATCGTTGCAGAGGTCGTAAATCCATACCCAGCCGCCCCTGCACCACGCATCAAACCGCAATTGTGACGTTGTGTTAATCGAAACCTAGCCTGACTTATGTACGCTGGTCTCAATGAAGATCAACAAGTCAGGTTAGGCAAATGCCAGGCTCAAAAACCTTCTTTGGAAAGTACCACAGCAAAGAGTACATCAACGAACGCCGCCACTTACGTGGGCTCCTTGGCTATTACATAAAGTACATTCCAATGTCCTGGGGTGTGCGACTAGGCCTCTCCTCTGGCATTCTGACAAGGTATGGTGTTGAACTCACACCCAATGTCTTCGACGCCACATTCCGCATGTGCTGCGAAGGTGGTTACGGCACATTCCTCACCAGCTATCTTGTCGACTATGAAAAACCTTTCATCATGCTGGATATCGGCGCAAATCAAGGCCTCTTCAGCCTGCTTGCAGCTCAAAATACGAACTGCAAGCAAGTCATAGCTTTCGAGCCTGTTGCCAGCACATTCCAATTACTGGAACAAAACATTGAGCTAAACCTTGCTACATCTCGCATAAAGGCAGTGCAGGCAGCAGTCTCCGACCACACTGGCCAAGCTAAGATATTCCTCAGCAAAACCCATAGCGGCGGCGCATCCCTCAGCCAGAACACCGTGCATTCAGACGAAAAAACCGAAGAAATTCAAACCATCTCTGCCCAGCAGTTAGATGAGATGATCACCGATGAAATCGACATCGTGGTCAAACTCAATGCTGAAGGGCATGAAGAAACCGTGATTAAAGAGCTCATCAAGACAAGCTTCTTTCCTCGAGTTCAATCAATTTTCTATGAGAGAGATGTCAGATGGTCTGATCCAAACATGCTCAAAAACCTTCTGGAGGAGCAAGGGTTCAAAAGCTTTAAGAGAGTTGGCCATGAACCACGTTTGGACGTACTGGCAAGCCGTGAACCTGACGACACCTAAGCCCAGATTGCCATGCGCAGACCGCGTTCATCTCGCCCGAAGTCAGCCGGAAATGGCTCTGCATGGCCATACAGCAACCGCTCAGCAATAACTGCATTCACAGAAGCATCCATCAAATCATCCCGAGCGGCACCTTTGGGCGGTTTTTGGTCCAAAAAGCTCGCTACATAGCCAAACTGCACAAGCAAATCTCTCCGCGCATCTAAGCCCGCAGGATAGCTGCTTCCCTTGACCTTCTTAGGAATAGCAATGGGCTCCTGCCCGTTTAAGCGCCAGAATGCCACCTCAGGATGAACTTCATACACCCGCGCTTCCAACTCAGGCGTCATGAGCTGATCAATCTCCCGAATTTTTGGGAAGATATGGAACGCTTGCTTGGATACTTTTTTGGGTGGTGTTGAATGCGCCAGTGCAGCAGAGCAAGCCTCGCGATAATCCTCACAATAGATCGCAGCCCGGGCGGGAATGGAAAACACCGTTGATTGCCTCATACCCAAAAGAGGACGAACTGCTTTCTCAGGCCCACGACCATTGCTGCCAATCTTCTCCGGCAGCCCGATCGGCATATCGACCGCAATTTTATGCGGCTCATGCTCAGAGGCCAGCAAATCTGCAAAATGAGGAAAGATCTGCACTTCAGCTGCACGGTTTGAGCCAACCCAGCGGAAAACGGCAATCCAACCTGCTTTGCAACCGTCAACCCCAGCCACACAGACGGGATCAACTGCCACTGCTTCAGGCACGTTCAGGCGCCTCTACCACGCGGCGAGTGTTCACAAGCGCCATAGGTTGGATAAGCGGATCTTGGTGCTCAGCATAAAGCAAATCATCAGAACCAACTTTGACAGAGCGCGCGACCAACTCAAACGTTGAAGCTGTCGCTTTCTTCAATGCCTCTTCATCACTCTGCCCACTCAGGCTGCGAGCCAGATAAAGCGCTGCCAACAAGTCACCAGTGCCATGCGGTGCGCCCTGCACTTCCGCATGTTCAATCGCAAGGCTACCACGCGGCCCAACCAGCAAATTGGAAATGGAATTACGCCGGATTGCTGGCGACGATGTAATGATCGTCCGCTCCACTTGCAGCGTCCGCGCTGCCGCAACAGCTTCATTTTCCATTTCAGTACCAAACCCGCTGAGCCAAGCGAGCTCAAAACGGTTTGGCGTAATCACGTCAGCAAGCGGTAACAGTTGGTCACGAATAGCTTCAGCAATCGGCTCGGCAACATAAAGACCACCTTTGTCACCAATGACCGGGTCGCACAGATAGACCGCATCATCATTACGAGCCTTCACTTCCTGCACAATCTTCGCAACATCAGAAACCTGAGCCGCATTTGCCATGTAGCCAGAAATAACACCCTTCACAGTGCTCAAACGATCACTAGCGCAAATCTGTTCAACGATATGCTCGAAAGCTTCCTCACTGGCCGAAATACGTTCACCAGCACCTTGTCCCGGATGCCATGGCAGAACAATCGTAGGCAGCATCCAGACATTAAAGCCCATGCGCTCCAGTGCAAAAACAGCACTGCGCATGCCAACACATCCGCTGACAACCTGTGAAGAGATCACCAGAACCGAAGGCTTTTCCTTCGGAGCGCTTTCTCTGATTTTGTGTTCTACTTTTTTGACAAACCGCTCAAGCGACATCTAGGAAATCTCGTGTTCAGATGAAACGCCAGTACCAAAACGTTTCTCGATATAATCCAGAACCATCGCCTTAAACTCATCAGCAATGTTCGGCCCACGCAGAGTAACAGTTTTAGCACCATCAACAAACACAGGTGCAGCAGGTGTTTCACCAGTACCGGGCAAAGATATACCGATGTCAGCATGCTTGGACTCACCAGGACCGTTCACGATGCAGCCCATGACAGCAACGTTGAGTTCTTCAACACCCGGATATTGCTCACGCCACTTCGGCATACTCTCGCGGATATGCGCCTGAATGTCCTGAGCCAGTTCCTGAAAGACTGTGGAGGTCGTACGTCCACACCCCGGACACGCAGCAACAATAGGCACAAAACTGCGGAAACCCATTGTCTGCAGCAGTTCCTGAGAAACCTGCACTTCACGCGTGCGGTCCCCACCCGGCTCAGGTGTCAGCGAAATACGAATGGTGTCGCCGATGCCCTGCTGAAGCAGAATACCCATGGAAGCAGAGGACGCCACGATGCCCTTTGTGCCCATACCAGCTTCAGTCAAACCAAGGTGAAGGGCATAATCGCAACGCTGTGCCAGATCCGTATAAACGGCAATCAAATCCTGAACCTGTGAGACTTTCGCAGACAAAATGATTTTGTCGCGACCAAGCCCCAATTCCTCAGCACGCTGAGCAGACAACAAACCAGATTGGCAAATCGCTTCGCGCATCACTTGTTGCGCGGTCAGCGGAGAGCCTTCCTCCTGGTTTTTATCCATCAGGTGTGTCAGCAGTTCCTGATCCAGAGAGCCCCAGTTTACACCAATACGCACAGGCTTATTGTGCTTCATCGCCATTTCGATGATCTGGCCAAACTGCTTGTCTTTTTTAGTTTTAAAGCCAACATTTCCCGGATTAATCCGGTACTTATCAAGCGCTTCAGCACAATCAGGATGATCTGCCAGCAGCTTGTGTCCGATGTAGTGAAAATCTCCGACGAGCGGAACATTGACCCCAATCCGGTCCAGACGCTCTTTGATACGTGGAACAGCTGCAGCAGCTTCATCACGATCAACCGTAATACGAACCAGCTCGGACCCGGCACGCGCCAGAGCAGAAACCTGCGCAACCGTTGAATCTATGTCAGCGGTGTCGGTGTTCGTCATGGACTGCACAACAACAGGCGCTTCGCCGCCAACAATAACCCCACCAACGTCTACAGCCACAGAACGACGGCGCGGAAACGGGGAAGAAATATAGGTTTGGCTCTTGTCAGTCATGATCATTCCACTGGGATAAATCTTTAGGCAAGCAAGTGCAGCATGCAGCCCGCGCTGTCAACTTTTTAGCGCACGCTCAATTCAGTTTGATGTCATCTCAAGATGCCATCATGCACCCCAAGATTTCACAATAAACCTCTCCTCAGAATGATGCTAGGTCCACTCCATCATCAGCCTACTGAAAATAGCCAGCGACTTTTGACGCAATGCATTCATCTCTAACCTTCCATTAAGGACAAAAGACAGATCGGCGGTCAGTTTTGACCTTTTTGCACTGCACGCTAAACAACTATGCTTTTTGCTAATGCAACCAGACTAAAAAGTGGCGCAAGCTCACACCAACTCTTTTTTCAATACATTTGGGCAGGAGACTCGAAATGCTCTCAGGAAAAACCGCTGTAATCACTGGGTCCACATCAGGCATCGGCCTTGCTTACGCTCGCGCAATGGCAGAGCAAGGTGCCAACATCATGATCAATGGGTTTGGCGATGCCGATGCCATTGAGAAAGAGCGCGCTGCAATCGAATCCGACTTCGGTGTAAAATGCGTGTACTCATCAGCCGACATGACCAAGCCTGATGAAATTCACGCAATGATCCACGATGCGGTTAAATCCCTCGGTTCAGTCGATGTCCTCGTCAACAATGCAGGCATTCAGCATGTTGAAGCCATTGAGCATTTCCCGGTCGACAAATGGGATGCCATCATCGCGATCAACCTGTCCTCCGCATTCCACACAATCCGCACCGCCGTGCCTTACATGCGCAAAGCAGGCTGGGGTCGCATCATCAACACCGCGTCCGCTCACGCATTGGTAGCATCTCCATTCAAGTCGGCATACGTTTCTGCAAAGCACGGCATCGCTGGCTTAACCAAAACCGTTGCACTGGAAGTTGCAGAAAACAACATCACAGTGAACGCCATTTGCCCCGGCTATGTCTGGACACCGCTCGTCGAAAAGCAAATCCCTGACACCATGAAAGCTCGTAATATGACTGAGGAGCAGGTGAAAAAAGAAGTCCTGCTCGCTGCTCAGCCAACCAAAGAGTTCGTGACAGTCGATCAGGTTGCCGGCCTAGCCGTGTTCTTGTGCTCTGATACAGCCGCTTCAATCACCGGCACTCTCTTGCCAATGGACGGCGGCTGGACAGCACAATAACGCTCAGATGATTTCCCGGAGTTTTCTTTTCCAAGCGGCCCATGGAGGTCCATATGGCGACTACTCGGAAGACAGCGAAAAAAGAACGAAAGAAAATCAATCTGGCCTTACAAGGTGGAGGCGCACACGGCGCCTTTACCTGGGGCGTTCTGGATTGGCTCCTTGAAAACGAAGATTGGGAGATCACTGGCATCTCAGGCACAAGCGCAGGTGCCATGAATGCAGCCGTCATGGCCGATGGCCTCGTTGAAGGCGGGCAGCAAGGCGCAAGAGATGCCCTCGCCCGCTTTTGGAAATCCGTCAGCGCAGCTGCAGAGACCAGTCCGTTCCAACGCAGCCCAATGGATGTTTATTGTGGCAATTGGAGCATGGACAATTCTCCGACATATCTGGCATGGGACCTGCTTTCTCGCGTCATGTCTCCCTACCAACTAAACCCAATCAACTATAATCCACTCCGCGACCTCGTTGCTGAGCAAATCAACTTCGAACGTGTGCGAAGTTGCGACCAGATGCAGGTCTATGTCGCCGCGACCAATGTTCGAACCGGAAAAATCAAAGTTTTTGCAAAGGAAGAACTCACCCTTGATTCACTCATGGCGTCAGGCTGCTTGCCGCATATGTATCAAGCGGTAGAAATTGGCGACGAGGCCTATTGGGACGGCGGCTTTATGGGCAACCCGCCTTTGTTTCCACTATTCCAACACGGTGGCTCTACCGACGTACTTCTTATTCAGGTCAATCCGGTTGAGAGAGTTGAACTTCCGCACACCGCTCAGGAAATCTCAGAGCGCATGAATGAGATCACCTTCAACTCAACTCTGCTGCGCGAGCTTCGCGCAATTGAGTTTGTGACACGGCTCATTGATGAAGGTCGTCTTGATTCGAACGAATACACCCGCGTTTACATGCACAGAATAGAAGCAACAAAAGATCTCGCCCCTTTCGGAGCTTCATCCAAGGTAAACGCCCAGTGGGAATTTGTAGAACTTTTGCACGACATTGGGCGCCAGGCTGCAAAGAAGTGGGCGCACGACAATTACGACAGCATTGGCAAACGAAGCACGCTGAACCTGGACCACGAGTTTAACTAGACCTGAACGCAAAGGTTAACACTCCCAAACCGCATTGCAAATTGCGACGCAGCATAGGTAAGCAACCTGTTAAATTAACCCGCATGTTGGAGAGACGAAGCGCAGCCACCCCAGATATTGTGCCAAAAATTTATCGCAAAACTGGCACAGCTTTTGCTTTTAAATAAGCAGCTGATATCAAGGTACTGCGTAATCAGCTTTAGAGAATATAAAGAGGGTTTTTGAGCGTGTATTCAAAGCCCTCTTTTTCTTTGGGCAATGCATCCTCCCGACACACAACTCTCAGAAAAAATCGTTTTATCCCTAAAAAAGTCTTTCAAAAAAATCAGCGTGCCAACCTTTTGGCAAGATTTTAGCGTTAGGAAAGACACGCTGATTGTTGAGTTATGCGTATTCAGCGCTACAGCGGAAGGAGCAGGCGTTTGCGACCCGACTTGCTTCTTCCGCTCACAAGCCTTCAAGCACATCTCTTAGCCCTTGATTTAGTAAGGAACCCACGCGCTCGCAAGGGTAAAGGGCCTTATTTGACCGATATCACATCATGTTCAGCGCTGCACGTAAAGCGTGTTCACTAATTCACAATTACAATCCTTGCGTTTGATCGGCCATTTGCCTGAATCAAACTGAACAATCTCTTGGCGTTTTTCGGATGTAACCGCACGCAACCGTGTGAGGCAGGCGCACCCAAGCGCTTAACCACATCCGTTCCATGAATGGCATACCCCTTATAGAAAAACACAGAGTAAGGCATCGGTGCCCCGTTATACTTACGGGAGAAATACCGTTTGTGCATTCGCGTTGGCTTAAAGGTGCCCACTGGCGTTCTGTATCCCCGCCGGGCCGTCGAAACAGGCCACGAATGCTGAACCTTCCCATCCACGAAGATCCGCATCCTTTGCTCGGAAATATCAATCTTAGCCAACACTTTAGTGGAGGATGCCTTGGCCGGAACCATAAGCAATAAACAGATAAACAGAAGTCCTGATATAGTAATTATTGTACGCATACTGAAGCCCCCTCACTCAACGCAATACTTTAGGTGAATTAGCATGCGCACCCGCAGGAGTCTGTCATCGACTTATTCTAAGGGTATTATTAACGATCTCACAGAAGGGATACTTCAATACTGAGGTAATATAACTCTCAATACCAATACATCGTGCATACTTTGTTATTCATGAATATACACAAAGCTTCACTTCAAACATTGCTTTATTCACGGCACAGTCAATGAGAACTCACAGTGCATGCAGCAAATAAAAAAGCCCGGAGATCCTTCCGGGCTTCATTCATCAAGTCTATTCGATGCTCTGGTTACCTAGAACATATCCCAAGCAAACCGATAGGTCGCACCAAATCCAACAGACCACATATTGTCGTTCTGCGTAATCGGGCTATCTGCAGCTTCACCAATCAGACGGTCATAGCCACCTTGTAGGTGCAGCCCAATGCTGTCAGTCAGCGCATAACTCGCACGCGCAACACCACCAACGCTCTTGAAACCACCTTCTGCGGTGTATGGACCGAATGGAGTGCCTGCTGCAACGCTGAAATAGGTGTTCATGTATGAACCATCAGCAGCATCAACGCGCGGACCGAATACAAACGTCAAGCGATCTGTAACTTCGGTGATCACGTCAATTCCAGCGCGCCCAACAAAGCCGCGGTGACCGTTAAAACCGTGGCGCACTTCGATGAATGCACGGAACCAATCATGACGGAAGCCACCACCAAGACCAACCTCACCAGCCCAAGGCACACGAGTTGTCCCTGTCAAAGAGGAAGAATCTGAAGGATTACGCTCACCCACAAAACCAAAAGACGGATAGATGAAGAGGCCCTGTGTTTCGCCCTCTTTCACCTGACCGAAGCCCGGCAGGTAAAACCGCGAAAACGCAATCAGTGGCAGCGGATAGATTATGTATTCATCCGCACCGTCATACTTGGGATTCACAAAACCAGCCACGCCAATATCAACGACATATCTCTTGCTGGCTTGCTCCTCAGTCAAATCACCAGGCGTAAAACTATCTTCTGCCAGCGCATGACTGGAAACGGAAGCAAGCGCTAAGCCTGCGAGAATACGAAGAGAGGCGGTCATAGGTGCAGCCTTGATCGGGAAAAAGCAATTACCACCTATGATATACGTTTTAAGTCACTTTGGAGACCTGCAGTTTCAGGAGTTTTCTACAGACTGTTGCCCATTGGCATCATAAAACTCAACAACTAGTAGTTTTTTCATCTCAATTCACATTGACTGAGTAAAACAAGTCCATCAATTCCCCGTGAAACCAAAGCGTTTTCTTCAATCCTTTCAGTAAATCGGTGCCAAAAAAATCTTTTTGAATCAATAAGCCTCCGAGCAGAACAGATAAATTCTGCAGTATCGGGACAAACGCAACGTCAATTTCAAATATCCGGAAAAATAATCCTCTTGGTTTCAGAGGCTATGACGATTATTCCTAGAAAATTCAGTGATAGTGGCTGTTCTCTATCCTAATGAAACAAAAACAACGCCCCAGCCATCTGAAAGGTGCCAAACACATGTTTCTCAGCGTCTTTGAAATTTTCAAGATCGGTATAGGTCCGTCTTCGTCCCACACAATGGGACCGATGACCGCCGCCGCACGTTTCCTGGATGAATTGAGAGACGGCCGGCGCATATGGCCCGGCGCAGGTGCACCTAAGAGATTGCGCTGCACTCTTCATGGCTCACTCGCCTGGACAGGCAAAGGCCATGCCACAGACAGAGCTGTTATTCTGGGACTTGCAGGCTGCACGCCTGAAACTCTGGACCCGGATGAAGCAGAGGCGCTCGAAAAACAGATCGCAACAGAAAAGAAGCTCCATCTTGCTGACCTGCCAGAGTTGGATTTCGATCCCGATAAAGACGTTATCTTCGATTTCGAGAAAAACCTGCCAGGCCACGCAAATGGTATGGTGATCGAAGCTTACGATGCCCAAGACCGCCTGCACCTTCAGGAAACATTCTATTCCATCGGTGGCGGGTTCGTATTGACCGAAGAAGAACTGGACCGCCTGAAAGCAGCAGAAGCGTCAGGTGATCAGGCTCCCGACGAAATTAAAGGCATGCCTTATCCATTTGCTACAGCGCAAGAAATGCTGGAGATGGGACAAAAATCCGGCAAAACCATTGCTGAGATGAAGCGCGCCAACGAAATCACCTCTCTGGATCCACAAGAACTGGACAGCAAGCTCTGGCAGATCTGGGATGTGATGAACGCATGCATGGAGCGCGGCCTGAATACTGAAGGCGAGCTACCAGGTGGCCTTACAGTCAAGCGTCGCGCAGCTGCAATCAAACAACAGCTGGAAGACGAACGCGGCAATAACATGAGCATGCCGCACGTCGCCAACGACTGGCTCTCAGTCTATGCAATGGCCGTAAACGAAGAAAACGCAGCGGGCGGCAAAGTTGTCACTGCACCAACAAACGGTGCAGCAGGTGTTATCCCGGCAACCGTCAAGTATTACCGCGAGCATTGTCCGGGCAGCAACGATGAAGGCATCAAAACCTTCCTGCTCACGTCAGCAGCTGTTGGTGGCATAATCAAGCACAATGCTTCTATTTCCGGCGCTGAAGTTGGTTGTCAGGGCGAAGTTGGCTCCGCCGCAGCAATGGCAGCAGCAGGTCTCTGCGCAGCTCTTGGCGGCACCAACGAGCAAATTGAAAACGCCGCTGAAATCGCTCTGGAGCATCACCTTGGCATGACCTGTGATCCGGTCGGAGGCCTCGTTCAGGTGCCATGCATCGAGCGCAATGGCCTCGGCGCTATCAAGGCAGTCTCAGCAGCTTCACTCGCTCTGCGTGGAGATGGCTCCCACTACATGCCGCTGGACAACTGCGTTGAAGCCATGCGCCAGACTGGCGTGGAGATGAACGACAAATACAAAGAAACCAGCAAAGGTGGTCTGGCAGTCAACCTGCCAGAATGCTGATTACTCAGGTTGCGGTGGTGGCAGTTTTCTGCCCCACCATCATCTGGCGTTTTGTGCCATAGCCTTTGATACGCTCAACCTCAAAACCTGCCGTTTGCAGGTTGCGGCGCACCCAACCTGCCGCGGTGTATGTCCCGAAAGTCCCGCCAATAGCGGTTTTCTCTCCAACAGCAAGCATAAGATCTCGCCCCCAAAGCTCTGGGTTCCGTGCCGGATTAAAGCCATCAAGGAACCAGGCATCAACGGGTATAGACAGGGTTGGCAACATCTCACGAGCATCCCCAACACCCAGCAGCAGTCGCACACCATCAATGGTGATTGGATTCCAACCCGGCTGAGGCTTCCATGCAGCCAACAGCTTGTCTTTAAGCCCTTTGAGCTCGGGCCATGGCGACAGCGCTTTCTCAATCTCCGCAGCTTCCATCGGATACAGCTCAAACGAAACGTAAGTCAGCTTGGTCCGCTCTGCTTCCGGCAAACTCAGAAGTAATTCCAACGTGGCGAGAAAATTAAGCCCGGTTCCAAATCCCAGTTCAGCAATAGTAAAAGACTGTGCACCCACCCAGCGTTCAGGGAGTTGATTACCCTGCAGAAATACGTAGCGCGTTTCGCCTAATCCACCGGCTTTGGAGTAATAAGTATCTCCAAACTGCGACGCATAAGGCACATTCGCATCATCCCATTCCAATTTTGGGCGCTCTGTCATATGTCTAAGCCAAATCTCTAACGTAAAAATCGGTCTGGGCTTATACCCCAACCTGGGAAATAAAAAAACATGACCTACGATATAGTTGTTGTTGGAGGGGGAATTTTCGGACTTAGCGTCGCCAAAGCCGCACTCGGAAAAGGCTTGAAAGTCGCTCTTCTGGAAAAAAACACCATCGCATCGGGCGCCAGCGCTGGCCTTGTTGGTGCGTTGATGCCCCATGTACCGAGTAAATGGAATGACAAGAAGCAGTTCCAGCTGGATGCACTGATCGAACTCTCCGATATCGTGGAAGAGCTGGAAGAGGCTACGGGCCTTTCTGTTGGCTACAGCCGTGCTGGTCGCCTGATCCCGCTTTACACCGAACCCAAGCTCGAACATGCTCTCTCCCGCGTTGAAGAAAGCAAGCAGCGCTGGAGAAGCGATGAAACTGGCTTCACCTTCAATGTGGTGAAAGAAACACCGTTCAATGACTGGCTCACACCAGAAGCCGCTCCACTTGGCATCATCTGGGACACCTTGGCAGCACGGGCCAATCCGCGTCTTGTCTCTGCAGCTCTCAAAACCCTTCTGGAAACACGCATCGACATCATGGAACACACCGAGTATCTCGGCTTTGATGAGACTACAGGCACCGTTTCACTCGGCAATGGTGAAAGCCTGAGTGCTGATCGCGTTGTCTTGTCAGCAGGTTATGAAGGTTTCGAACCACTCAGTAAGATCGCAGGTAAACCCATCGGCATGGGTGTGAAAGGTCAATCCCTTTTGCTCGAATATAAGGCCGACAAACCTCTCCCGGTTATCTATGACAACGGAATTTATGTTGTCTCACATGCCAATGGCACTGTTGCTATCGGCTCCACCTCCGAGCAGGAGTGGACCAGTAAAGAACCAGTAGAGGCAGACATTCAAACCATGCTCTCCAAGGCAGTTGGCTTTTGCCCTTCATTGAAAGACGCGCCAATCCTCACCCGTTGGGCAGGGATCCGTCCAAAATGTAAAAAACGGGACCCTTTGGTCGGCCTCATTCCAGGCAAAGACAAAACATGGGTGGCAACTGGTGGCTTCAAAATTTCCTATGCCATTTCTCACCGCATAGCCGCCTGCCTCATGCAGGAAATGTTCCCTGAACAAGACCAGACAATCCACTTGCCAGAGAGCTTTAAGCCAGCCTTCCATTTTGGCTAGAGCATGCGAGATAAGAACAAAAATTGTTTGCCCTATCAGTTTCAGGGCAAACGCCCCCTGCTAATTGGTACTTTTTCAGGTACCGCTTCGTGAAATTAGCTCAAAATATAGAAAAATGAGGCATGCTGGACCTTGCAGGTGCCTCAGTTCAAAGTTACATGAGGAACAACTCTGTTTCCCAAGCTCTGTCTTCAGGGAAGCAATTCAGCTAGTTCATCTTCGCAAACTTGGAGTTTAACCAGTCCATGCGCGCTATTCTTGATGTCGTTTTCATCATCCTAAATCTTTACACGTGGGTCATTATTGCGAATGTGATCTTCTCCTGGCTCTATGCGTTCAACGTGGTGAACTCAAACAATCAGTTCATCGCGATGATCGGTCAGACACTTTACAATCTGACCGAACCGCTCCTGCGCCCTATCCGCCGGTTCCTACCAGCAATGGGTGGATTGGATCTTTCTCCGATTGTGCTGCTGCTCGGCATTTTCCTTATTGAGCGCATCATCGGCCTCTACGTTTATCCCTACGTATTTTAAGTAGTGGCTGAACAAGAACGCCCTTGGAAACTGCAGGCTGACGGAATTCTCATTACCGTCCGCCTCACCCCCAGATCCTCCAAAGATCAAATTGAAAAGATAGGCGAGCAGTCCGATGGCCGACCACTCGTGATGGCGCGCGTTCGCGCAGTGCCAGAAAAAGGCGCTGCAAACAAAGCCGTTGCTACCCTTTTTGCGAAAGCACTCTCTGTTCCCAAATCATCGGCAGAAGTGATTGCAGGTTCCACCGCCCGCATAAAAACACTACGTGTTCACGGCGAACCACAAGAGCTGCAAAAAAGGCTAGAAGATCATCTCTCCTAGCCTTCAAAGATAAGTTCTGTACGTAACCCCGATCAGAGAACCCACATCAGTTCTCATGGATACGTTTTAGTCTTCAAGCTTGCGCGCTTCTTCTTCCAACATAATCGGAATTCCATTCCGAATTGGGTAGGCCAGCTTTGCAGCGCGGGAGACCAGCTCCTGATTCTCAGGATTGTACTCA
The DNA here is from genome assembly GCF_001623065.1 of Pseudovibrio sp. Ad46. Taxonomy (NCBI): domain Bacteria; kingdom Pseudomonadati; phylum Pseudomonadota; class Alphaproteobacteria; order Hyphomicrobiales; family Stappiaceae; genus Pseudovibrio; species Pseudovibrio sp. Ad46. Next base: position 93,956 of record NZ_LMCG01000001.1, read on the forward strand.
AGCGTTGTCTTCGTCACAGGACAAACCAACAGCTCCAAAAGCCGACGGTCCAGCTGTGGCGCTTCAAATTCGCTCATAGAGCCCTCATTCATCTTTTGTCGTTACCTGCATCACTGAAGCGTGCTGCCAGTACCACCATTGCCACGTGCCAGCTCAACTTCAGCCAGCGCAATGAGCGTATCCGCGCGCACTTTCAGATTCTCTGTTTCCAACAGAGCCTGCTTCTCTTTCGGTCCATAAGGACTCATCATGCACAACGCATTGACCAATACCTCGGTCGAGGCAGAATTGACGCTATCCCAGTCCGCTTCAAGGTCATTCACACTCAAATATTCTTTGAGCGTTGAAAGCAGCAGATCTCGATCGACATCATCTTCTCCGATACCGGTCGTCAAATCACCAGCAAAGCGGGTCGCATCAACGTGACCACGACGGAACGGGGCACGCTCTTCCAGTTCACCACGAAGCACAAAGCGAGAAACGCCAGACAACGTAATCAGATAGCGGCCATCGCCACTTTCCTGAAACCCTGTAATGCGCCCCATACAGCCAACAGTGCAAAGTTTTGGCCTACCGGCCAATTCATCATCACTGGTTTCAAACTGCGGCTGAATTACCCCAATCATGCGATCAGTACGCAAAGCACTGTCGATCATCGACGTATAGCGCGGCTCAAAAACATTGAGAGGCATGTGGGAGCGCGGGAGCAAGATAGCTCCCGGCAAAACAAACAACGGCACAACCTGCGGCAGATCATCCAGACCTGCGTAGGTCGCATTTCCAACAGTCATCGAGGCCACTTAAGTGCTCTCCGCTCTTATCATTAGGCCTAGATTACGAGAATAAAATTGAGGAGAGTTTACGGCGACCATAAGCAGAACCTGCATCTTTGAAGCCCCAGGCTTCAAAAAACTGCAGCAACTGCTTGCGCGCGCCATCTTCATTCCACTCACGGTCACGGCGAATAATCTCAATCAGCTCATCAACAGCACCAGTTTTATCCCCTTTGCCACCCAAAGCGAGCGCAAGGTCAAAACGAGCCTGATGATCATCTGCATTGGCTTCTACACGCTCACGCAACTCTGCAAGGTCATCAAGCCCTTCAGATTGCTCAGCGAGTTCAAGCGCAGCCTTGGCTGCTGCAAAATGCTGGGAGTTCTGCTCATCTTCCGGAATCATATCGAGCATCTGTTTTGCATGGTCTTTCTCACCAAGCGCCAGATAGCACATAGCAAGCCCACACAACGCCTGCACGTTGCCAGCGTCGATAGAAAGCGCGCTACCGTAAAGCTGTGCAGCTTCTGGATACCCTTCAGCATCACGAAGCTCATCAGCCTTCTCAAGCATCACTTCCAGATCACTTGGACCAATGTTTACGCCAATACGATCGAGAAACTTTTTGATTTCACCTTCGGTCTGCACACCCATAAACCCGTCAACAGGCTGGCCACCTTTAAACGCAAACACTGCCGGGATCGACTGAACACCCATCTGACCGGCAACTTCCGGATAATCTTCGATGTTCATCTTCACCAGCTTGAGAGCACCATTCGCTTCCTTGACGACTTTCTCAAGCGTCGGCGTAAGCTGCTTACAAGGACCACACCAAGGCGCCCAGAAATCAACGAGGACCACCTGATTACGGGAGCCCTCAATTACGTCCTGCACAAAGGTTTGAGTGGTCGTATCAACAATCAAGTCAGCAGCATTGGCTGCCGGAGCTGCAGATGGAGATGCCGCGCCAGCCTGTGTGTTGGTCTGATAACCGCCGCCATATCCACCGCCAAGGGAGCCACCAAAGCTGCCACCTACGGAATAACCGGATCCACTCATTATTTTGACCCTTTACTGAACCGGGAGCTGCTCATACCAGCGCTCCTCATATCAAAATCTCTAACTGCTGCCTAAAATGGTCTTAGATGAGACCAATTACAATTGGCGATCACCCAGTTTTTATAGATCTTCAGTGACTTTCTGCGCCTCTGCAGAAACCGCAAGCACATTGGCATCATGCCCACATGCCTTGGCAAACACCATCAGACCTTCCGCTGAAATCGCCGTTGAAGCGTTATTTAGCAATGGATGGAAGTTCAGAACCTCCTGCTCCATCATATCTGCATCAAACACCACGGACACGCGTTGTGCTTCCCGATCATTGATCAGAGAGAACGGCGTGACGGACCCTGGAGTAACACCCAGCACCTCTTCAAGAAGATCAGCTTTGCCGAAAGAAACACGACCAGATGCACCAATGATGCTCGAAATCTTCTTGAGATCTATCGTAGCATCATGAAGGGCCACGACCAAAAAGAGATTACTCTTTTTGTCTTTAAGGAAGAGATTCTTGGTGTGCCCACCTGGAATACGCTCATGCAGATCAGCAGATTCAGCAACCGTAAAAACCGGTTCATGATCAATAGTAGAAACCGGAATGTTCAAGTCTTCCAAGAAAGATATCAGTTGTGAACGGCTTGCTGGCATGTAGAACGACCTCTCCCAAGTCTCTGAGGCAAACCAAGTGTTTGCCACATAAATGCTGCACCGTTTTAAGCCACCTATAGAAAAAGGCAAGCGGTCCATAAGAACCGCCTGCCTCTAGCAAACCGAGGGCGAATAGTTTGCTTAGTGAGCCGTCATGACTGACGGATCAGGGAGTGGTGTGGTGTTGGTCCGAACTGGCAGAATTGGGTACTCAACGCTTGGCTGTTCTCCGGTAAGGGTCTTCAGGAAAACAGTAATTGCATCAATATCTTCTTCACTCAGCTCAGCACCAAGCTGAGAGCTGGCCATAATAGAAACCGCCTGCTTCAAATCCCAAACCTTGCCAGAATGGAAGTAAGGAGCTGTCAGATCAATATTGCGGAGCGGTGAAGCACGGAAAACGTATTCTTCCTCGGCAGTTTGAGTAACAGCAAACCGGCCTTTGTCATTGACTGGAAGAATATCTGCACCCGGCTTTTCAACCACGCCGAATGGATAGTACCCCTCACCACCAATGTTCACACCGCCATGACAAGCGGCACACCCGGTATCCATAAACACCTGCAGTCCCTGCTTTTCCTGCGCATTGAGAGCATTTTCATTACCCTCAAGGAACAGATCAAACTTGGAAGCAGGCGTAATCAAAGTTGCCTCATACGCTTCAATTGCCTTCGCCATATTGTCGAAGTTCGCTGGTAACTCCTCACCTGGGAATGCTCTTGAAAACTGCTCAGTGTATCCCGGCATACTGTTCAGAACAGCTTCAACCCGCTCTGGCGTGCTAGCCATTTCAACACCAGCTTGCACCGGGCCTTTGGCTTGCTCTTTCAGATCCTCTGCACGACCATCCCAGAACTGGGCAAGGTTGAACACAGCATTCAACACGGTGGGTGCGTTACGAGGCCCCTTTTGCCATCCATGGCCGATGGATGTTTCCAGATTATCATCCCCACCCATGCCGAGATTGTGGCAACTGTTGCACGACAGCAATCCCGAAAGCGACAATCGCGGATCAAAGAAGAGCTGTCGCCCAAGATCAATTTTTTCGCGGGTAATCGTGTTGTCTTTAACACTGGGTACAGCGTGCGGGATCGGCTTGAAGTAAGAACGCGCCTCTTCCAGCAACTCAGATTGAGCAAAAGCTCCTCCCTGAACAGCCATGCTGAAAACAGATGCGCCAATCAATGTCTTAATTATTGCTCGCATGAAATCCTCCATCATCACGAGATAATGGAGTTTAGAATCACTACAAACAAAAGCACATTGATGCAACCGCTTGACATTTACTATGGTAATATCAAAAATTTCATCAGCTTAAAACGCAAAGTCATCATCTAATATATTGAGATATACAAAAAATACTTGAAATACGAATTCCACCGATACTTACTAATACTACAAATATCGAGAATTATAATCACAAGACATACACGAAGCGTCCCTCCATACACTTAGAATAACTCTAATATAGACAAAAAATTGAGAGCTTTGACCGCGTGCAACTTACGTTTCTCAAGGGCATGTACTTCACCCTCAAAACATTCTCTTAGAATATACTAATACACGACTGCGACATACTGCCCCCAATTACAAATTGTGATCTTGACGACGTCTGGATGTTGTTCTTAGCCACGCTCGCTAATGCTCATTCTGAATGTGATTAAAAAAATTCCTGATCTTATTGAGATATATGAGGGAACCTGTTTCTGTTTCATGCAGCCCATCCACGACCTCGGAGTAAATCACATAGGTTATTTTACTCGAGTGCAATTATTTCCACAACGATCAAACAACTCTAAAAAACCATCTATCTTATTGTTATATAATATTTTTTATGAGGAACTTCACGACCTCCACATCCACAAGCTCTGAGAAACCCCACAATGAATTTCAAATTCCTTGTTGCATTCACCCCGAGCTTTTGTCATATAGCTCCCACCTCACCGACGGGGCCGCAACAAACGGCTCTAGCGAAACAGATGCGGGCGTAGCTCAGGGGTAGAGCATAACCTTGCCAAGGTTAGGGTCGTGAGTTCGAATCTCATCGCCCGCTCCAGTTTCTCTAAGAAACTGAGTTTTCGCGAAGTTGGAATTTTTTGGATATGCGGGCGTAGCTCAGGGGTAGAGCATAACCTTGCCAAGGTTAGGGTCGGGCGTTCGAATCGCCTCGCCCGCTCCAAAAAAACAAAACAACCGCCGCAAGGCGGTTTTTTGTTATCTGCAGTTCTTCATTTCTATCAGAGCTTTAGGCGAACTATTCCTCTTCAAGCCAAGGAGGAAATGGTGTGTTCTCAGCAGACATAATATTCATGAACCGGGCCTGGAAATAATCCGTGCGTCCCAACACCGGCAGAAACTTTTGCCTGAACAGACGGATCGCTGTGTTGTTTGACGCTAAAAACCGTGTGCCGGTATCAACCGTCTTCAAAACTTCCGCAGCAACGGGTCGTCGATCCAACATATATTGATGCGTATGCCCGGTAGAAACTTGCCACGCCAGCCACGCAGCATCCTCAATCCCTAAGTTCATCCCTCTGCCTCCAAAGGGAGAGTGCACATGCGCAGCATCTCCCACCAGAAAGACCCGCCCTTTCTGATAGAGATTGGCCAATCGGTGAGAGATCCGGAAAGACGACTTCCAATTGACTTTGATAACTTTCAAAATCGGCGGCATAGTCTCAAGTGGATCAGAGTGATCGGCAACAATGCGCGCCCGTGTCGCAGAAAAGGGAATGACACCGAAGATATTTGGTGACCTGTCAAACATCGTCGGCCCATCCATCGTCAGCGTCGGTTCCAACTCCACATCTGCCAGCCCCCAATCTTGCGGATACGAACTGCCTGAAAAGGTGAACCCCATTTGCGAACGCACAATTGAGTGTGCACCATCTGCCCCAATCACCATGGGTGGGTGAAGTACCTCTTCGTCACCGCTACTGGTTTGTATAACTGCAGTGACGACCTCATCCTTCTGCTCTAGCTTGACGAGTTCACACTCCCGCTCGACCGGTATTCCCAGCTCTGTCAGATGTCGTTCAAGAACAGTTTCAGTCTCATATTGCGGCAGGGCCAGCATAAAATTATAAGGCCCATCTAAGTCTGAGAGATCAACTTCTAAAAGCTCATCACTTGGTCCACAAAAGTGGACATGATTCATCCGCCATCCCTTTTGCAGCAGTTTGTCTGCCACACCAGATGGCTGCAGGATTTGGAGGGTGCGGGGATTAATGGCAAGGGCACGAGATTGAGCGTGAGGGCGCGAGTTCTTATCAATGATACGAGGCGTAAAGCCGCGTCGCTTCAGCTCAATTGCGGCAGTCAACCCACTGGGCCCTGCCCCAACAATCAGAGTGCGTCCTCTTTGCATTACCATCCTACCGTACACAGGGCTTGTTGTTGCAAGCTTATGCAAAAGACGCTGTTGGAGCGTTGAACCAGTAAGGCGAACTTTAATCACTCTTGGAGGAGCTTGTTTGCCCTTCTTGACCTGGCTTTAAAATTGTCGTTTAGCTGCCTTCCAAGCTCTAAAGGATGGTATTCAATGACAACACCTTGCCCTTGCAAATCAGGAAGAGACTTTGAAATCTGTTGCCAGCCTTTTCTGGAAGGCAAGGCCCTACCCGAGACTGCAGAGCAGCTCATGCGCTCACGTTACAGCGCTTATGCCACAAAAAACATTGATTACCTGAAAGACACATTGTGGCCCCGCTACCAAAAAACCTTCAGTTCAATTGAGGTCGCAGAATATGCTGCCCAAACTCAATGGATAGGGCTTGAGATTCTGGGCACCGATAAGGGGCAACTAGGTGATGCAAAAGGCAGCGTCCTCTTCTGCGCCAAATACCTCGCCCATGGCCAAGTCGGAGAACAGAGAGAACTGAGCCTCTTCAAAAAACGCAAGGGCCGCTGGTATTATGTTGAACCGATGGCAGAAGGCAGCCGCCTCTAAACCTCACAGCCTGATCCAAAATCGACTGAGCGTAAAAACAGTCTTGCTGCGAGAGCAACAGTCAACTTCTCTGCGCCTTACATCAGTAACAACCATATCACGATGCAGATAAGGCTTTACCTCCCCCTACAAGCAAGTTCCGATCCTCACCCAGGTCGGCAAACTTCTCCGTGAAAGTCTAAAAGCAGAGATCTCAGACTTATCATTCACCGACTGCACACAAGCCCTTTTCAGCTCATCATACCAATGATTGAACCTAACCTGAGGCTTACCAAGATATTTTGCATCAGCTAGCAGCATAAGATGCCAACACAAGAAAACATCGTTTCCATATATTCCTGCGATACTCCCGGTATGTCAGCACGAGTTTCCCACATCTTTAAGTTGCTTCATTAACAATCACATTCCGTAGGGAAAAGGCGCCTTCGCGTAACGGGTTAGCGGAACGCCGATAAGGTTCAGACAAGCCTCGTTACATCCAAACTTATTAAAATTAGAAAAAAAACTATTTCAAACTATCGGTACATATGTGTATGTCACACAAATATGAGTATCGATCAGGAAACATCTAAATGAACGTAGTTCACGCAAACAGAATGGAGTTTATGAAGTGGAGATCACTAATACAAAACACACCTAATACTGTAGGATCCGGATGTGAAATTTATGAATCTACTAAGGAGCTACACTTAAACGATGGATCTTTAGTCCTAATTAGCAAGCCCAATCAAGATTGCACAACACTATTACAAAGTTTTTCTAAAAAAAACCTATCAGAAATCCAGTACTTACAGTTCCGCGCCTACAAACTCGTTGAACCTGGCTTTGCAGGACGGCGATATTGGGCTGTTAAAGTCATCGCAGGAAAGCACCCTAAGAACCCTGGGTTACGGTTGTTGGTCGTTGGCTGGATCAAGGGCACAACCATGAAACGAGCCTTCAACGAAATCAAAAAAGTACTAAAAGGCGACGTCCAAATTTGCGAAGACCCGCGTCTATAAGAACAGCAACCGACAAAGCTGTGACGCTCATATGAAGGCGCTGACATTGAAGGCGATCAGATTATGATCAACCTGCGTCAGCCTTTTCCTTTCAACTGTTTGGCTGGCAGTCCAGCGACAAAACTCATACAGAGCGAAATCCATTCTCTAAGCGCCGCCTGATCACACACCTCAGCAGCCACAAACACCAATCCCCCCATTCGGCGACCACCAAGCTCAACAATCTCAGCCCCCTCTCGGCCGAGCGCTTCAGCCTCATTGTCTTTTCCAACACGAAACATGAAGCGAGCCTCTTCACTCTTAATACGATGCGCCCCGGCCAGCATGTTTCCATCCAGAAAAAAGCACAGGCCACCCATCATCCACTTCTCCGAAATCCCCATAATGCCTTCCAACTCCTCACGAAGCCGATCACCAAGTTCCTCATCATAAGCCACTAGATTTCTACTCCTGAATAACGACTTGGCTCATCCCTAAAATATTAAGCAGTCAGATCCTCTCACTCCATAAATACCCCCTTTTTCAGCGAAGAGGATAAGTAGCTTAGTGAAAGTTTCGACCTTTCGGCAAAGTACGTCGCACTTTTTGCGCAAGTTCAGCATAATCTTTTGCCACTTCAGGCACTTCCCGCACCAGCTCCGCCAAACCTCGTCCAGGTTGGATTTTCGCAGCAAGCTCAATCACTGGACGACGAACTTCATCTGCATGAGCAAGGCCAGCATCGTCAAACTTTGCAGCTGAAAGTTGCCCAAGCAAATCTGTCATGTCTTCTAGATGCTCCGCGACTACATGAATGACGCCTTCTGAATTTTGAAGTCGGCCCGTGACTTTTATAAATCGCGTTCCCAATATTAATGCACGATACTTCTCAAAACATTTAGGCCAGACAATCACATTAGCAATGCCGCTCTCATCCTCCAGCGTCATGAAGGTCACTCCTTTCGCTGATCCCGGACGCTGTCGCACAAGAACGAGCCCAGCTACAGAAACCTTGCATCCAGCACGTAAATCTTTCAATTCATCGCACAAAATAACGCAAGACTGCACAAGCGACTTCCGTACGAAACCGACCGGATGACCTTTTAAGGAGAGCGTAAGGCTTTGATAGTCAGCCATAACGTGCTCTCCCAGCAGCATCGGCGGCAAATGAACATCGGGTTCCAGCCGCAATTCATGCAGGTCGGCACGATCAAAAAGAGGCAATCTTTCAGCTGCTCCACCAGCTTCTAGCCCTTGCGCAGCCCACAGAGCATCTCGTCGATCCAAGCCCAACGACCGAAACGCATCCGCCTCAGCAAGCTTGGCAATGACGGAACGCGACAAATCAGTCCTCAACCAGAGATCTCGCACAGAATCATATCCACGACCTCGTGCAGCTACAAGCTTCTTCATATCAGCTTCGGCTAAGCCTTTGACATTTCTAAAACCTAACCGCACTGCGTGATCAGATTTAATAGTGCCCTGCATCTCTTTATGTCGCGGATGCAAACGCCTCCATGCCTGCACATCAGGCTCCAAAACAACATCCCAGTCAGAGAGATTGACATCCACCTCACGCACATCGACACCATGCTCACGTGCATCTCGCACCAATTGTGCCGGGGCATAAAATCCCAATGGTTGAGAATTAAGCAGGGCAGCACAAAACACATCAGGATATCGCGCTTTTAACCAGCAAGAGGCATAAACCAGCAGCGCAAAGCTGGCCGCATGGCTCTCAGGAAAACCATATTCACCAAATCCCTCAATCTGTTTAAAACATCGTTCTGCAAAATCTTTTTCATAGCCTCGAGCAACCATTCCATCGACCATCTTGTCTTGAAACGTCTGAATAGTTCCGACACGGCGGAATGTTGCCATAGCGCGTCGCAAGCGATCTGCTTCCCCTGGGGTAAATCCAGCAGCAACGATAGCAATTTTCATTGCCTGCTCTTGAAACAACGGAACTCCAAGTGTCTTATCTAATACATCTCGTAGCTCTTCCTTGGGGTAGTTAACTGCTTCTTTCTTTTGCCTTCGCCGCAAATATGGATGCACCATATCACCCTGAATTGGGCCAGGTCGTACAATTGCAACCTCGATTACCAGATCATAAAACGAACGCGGCCTTAACCTAGGTAACATGCTCATTTGAGCCCGGCTCTCAATCTGAAATACCCCTAGGGTATCTGCTCGACAAATCATATCATAAACATCTGTCTCTTCAGGAGGGAGAGTCGCTATTGTTAGATCTCGATTATATTTTTCCTTCAATAAATCCAGTGCCTTACGGATAGCAGTCAACATTCCAAGAGCGAGCACATCAATCTTCAAAAGTCTAAGAGCTTCAAGATCATCCTTATCCCATTCAATGGTAGTCCGATCTTCCATTGCCGCATTCATCACCGGAACGACCTCATCCAACCGCCCGTGAGTAATAACAAAGCCACCAACATGCTGAGAAAGATGACGCGGAAAACCAATCAATTCTTTGGCATATTTAAGCACTTGAGCAACAACGGCTTCTTGAGGATCGAGACCAGCCTCACGCACTTGCTCTTCTTTACCGCCCCCAGATGAGCGTCCCCAGATCGTGCCGGACAAAGTTCCTGCCACATCCTCTGACAAGCCAAAAACCTTAGCGACTTCCCGTAAAGCAGAACGAGATCGGTATGTAATCACAGTCGCTGCAAGCCCTGCTCGCTCTCTCCCATATTTCTGATAAATATATTGAATGACCTCTTCGCGTCGCTCATGCTCAAAATCAACGTCAATATCAGGAGGCTCTCTACGTTCCGGAGAGATAAATCGTTCAAATAATAAGCCAGCTCGCTTAGGATCGACCTCTGTAATTCCAATGCAAAAGCACACCACAGAATTTGCTGCCGAACCTCGCCCTTGACATAAGATACCCCTAGAGCGAGCAAACTCTACAATATCATGAACTGTCAGAAAATATGGGGCATAATCAAGATCATCGATCAAGTTCAGCTCATAATCGATTGACTCTCTTATACTTTTAGGAATGCCATCAGGATATCGCTTCTGCGCACCTTCCTCCGCTAAGCGCGCAAGTTCTCCTTGAGAAGATAATCCTGAAGCTATTTCTTCCTTGGGGTAGTCATATCGCAACTCTGAAAGACTAAAATCTATCTCATCTAGAATTCTCGAAGACTCCGTTAGAGCTTCAGGACAATCCTGAAACAAATATGTCATCTCCTCATAAGTTTTCAGATATCTCTCAGCGTTAGATTCTAATTTTTGACCAGCACTCCCCAGCGTTTCGTGCAGGCGAATACAGCTCACAATGTCTTGTAATGGACGTCGGTCAGCTTCATGGTAAAGTACATCATTCACTGCAAGAATGTGGATGTTACATTCATTAGCAAGCTCCATCATTTGCAACAAAAACCGCCTATCACTCGCACCGTATGTCAATGCAACGGCGAGACGAACCTGTTCCCCGAAAACAGAGAATAATGCTTTCAATACTGCTCTAAGCTTCAAAAGATTGGCTTCATTTTTCAGCTGTTTCACAATAGGAGCAATAACAAAACCCGCTCCCTGAGCCAGAAGATCCTCAAGGCGCAAATAACATTCTCCCTTCGGAGCTCTGCGTTTGCCGACAGTCAGCAATTTAGTCAGACGGCCGTAAGCTTGACGATCAACTGGCCAACACAGAATTTCAGGAGAGCCATCAACAAAACACAGGCGCACTCCGGTAACCATACGAAGTTTTGCAGTATCAGCAGCCACATGAGCCCGCACAACACCAGCCAATGAGTTACGGTCACACACACCAAGAGCTGTTAAGCCTATATTTTTAGCGGTAAAAACAAGCTCTTCAGGTTGTGAGGCACCTCGTAGAAATGAAAAATTCGTCACGCAGCAAAGCTCCGCATATCCGGAACTGCGCATCAAGGGAGATCTCATGATGACACCATATAAAGTTAGCTTCAAAAGATGACAGTTCAACAGCCTCACATCTCAGGCATACAAACCTTGTAGATACCAGCGAGGTACTTCATTCTGCTCGCCATACAAACCTTCTCTGTAAAGCCAGAAACGACGACCTTCTCGATCTTCGACGCGATAGTAATCACGAATGCCTGCTTCACTACGCCACCAAGGAGGAGCAATCCTTTGCGGTCCTTCACTCTGAGAAATTTCATAGGAAGCTTTACGCCAACGAAAGCGCAATGGAGGGCCTTCTGGAACCATAGCAACAGCCTCGACAGGCTCCCGATGAGGCAACATCCTCAAAGGATGCTCTAGCGGAACGTCACTATTCGAGTCATTTTCAGCTTCAGCCCAATAAAGAGCACTTTCACAGACGGTAGCCGCAGGTACCAAGGCGCTTTGCACCTCAGGCAAGTGTTCGTTGCATGGTAAGAAACAGCTAACTTGAGTTATGCCCAAACGCGCACTAAGTCGATCAACTAACTCAGCAAGATCATCGTCTTGATTACTTCGGCCTTCTAAATTCAGTTGTGCGGCAGAACATGATTGGGCTTCCAAGACACTCAATCGAATAAGATCATAACCAAATCCGGCATCTAACTCATCACCAACCGTCTTCAGTTTTTCTTTAAAAAGGCGCAGAATAAGAGCAGGTGCACGTATCGGACCACTTGTTCCAACAGAAAGACGGTTTACGACACCATCTACTCGAAACAACACCAGCTCAAAGGCCCGTCCTCCTTCTTCACGCTTCTCTAAGGCCTTCTGCAGGTTCTCTGAGAGTGACTGAATAACGGCAATGACATTGTCTTCCTGTCCAATCGGCTCCAAAAGCCGTCTTTCAACAACAAGGTCCGGCGTAAAGAGCCTGGGAGAGATTGGCTCCCCTTCCATCCCCAGAGCTTGATCTAATCGCTTAACCAAGTCTGTACCAAAACGACTTGCTAAAGGCGCTCGCGGCCTGCCTAATAAATCACCAATTACAGTTAAACCTACACGTGAAAGAGCAGCCACAACACTTTCTTCCACTCTTAACAACTCAACACTCAGAGTTTCCAAAGCATTCCGTTGTCCTCCAGGCTCGATAACACCTCCCCCATTTCTGGCAATAGCCCATGCAACGCCAACAGTATCAGCAATTGCGCCAGACACAGTAAAGCCTTTTACTCTCAGTCTACTAAAGCAATCTTCGAGCATTGCCTCTTCTCCATTGAAGAGATGGGAGCAGCCGGAAATGTCTAGCAACAACGTATCTGGATCAGTAGTAGCCACGAATGGCGTATAGCGATCACACCAGTCAGCCAATGCTGATAGTAACGCTTCATTCGCTTCTGGAATATCCTCTTCACATTGCACATCGGAAACACGCGCCCTCGCATCACTAAGCGCCTCTCCCACAGACAAACCAGCCTGCGCCGCTGCAATATTCACGCAGCTCAGCCGGTAACCATTTTTAATTTTGTGGTAAGCGACAATTGGCTTAGCTGCATGTTCGCAAAGCCATAACTCGCCTATCTCTCTCCGACAAATTCGGTCTGTTGCTAATTCGGCGAACCACAGGCATAGAATACGTTGACGCTTCATTAAAACAGCGTTTTGCATGGTTCCACTCCAAGTCACAGAAGCCTAATTGGCCATCTCTGTTTTTCTCCAAGGTCACCCGCCAGCCTGGATTACCAACAAAAGCACGAGAAGGCATAACCTTCCGAGCACGAACTGCCCCTGAGAAACGAGAGGCTATAGGCGCAATATGCCAACGACTTAAAGCAGCACTTGGGTCAGCTTGGGCACCATGCCGCACCCAAAACACAGGCACGCCAGTTTGTTCTGCACGTAGAACCAACCTCCGCGTAACCGTCAGATCAAAACTCCTAAAAGAACCTGCAACCTCTCCAACCACAGCACACAGCGTTGAGCACTGCGCCCCTTCTTCCATCGCCCATAAAACTTCTTCAGTTTTTCTGGGGCGCACAAAGACAATACGAGCTGGGTCAACACCAAATTGAGCAAGTCCCGGAGCGTGTGGAATACCAGTTTCTCGTTGAACAGCCCTATCAATAACCCACAGCACAGCACCATCTCTTTGCCTGCTCATCAAACTCAGGAGAGCACACAAAAAACCGGATAATGCCCCGGAAAGTCTCATTTCACTGGCATAAAATTCATGCAATGAAGCGCACTGAAGACCTTTTCTTCCAAATAATCCATCCAACTTAGGAATGCCTAGTAAAATTCTCTGAGCAGTTACATCATTTTGAATAGCGTGCGCGTTCAGCACCTCACCAAGAGGAGCCGGTCCCTGCTCAGTTTGGGCGGATGCAGGGACCGGCGCAAGCTGCACGGTAGAAGGGAGGCGTCCCTCTAACACCGCGAGGCGGTGGCGCAGCTCTGCAATTTGCGATGTTTTCGCGTTCATATCACTCTCGGTAAATTTCATTTTGTTCTCTATATGTTCTAATATTGATTCCGTCAAATCGCACAGGAGTCAAGCATCAAAAACTGCGAGAGTATCAGAACAAAAGCTTCTGAGCCTTCAAGGCCCAGCTAAGCCTCTGTTTTAACTCAAGGACCAATCAACACGACAACACCACAAAACAGCATTCCGAAAATATTAATTTTCATACTAGTAATAATTGACCAGAAATAATTAAGGCGTATCGCGTGCAAGAACTCCTCCTCAAATGGTCAGCAGTGCTTTTACCTCGCAGCACTCATGCAAAACTGCTGCCGCTTCTTGGAAAAATACTCGGCACTCTCTTCAGCAAAGGCGAGGCTGGAGGAGCACGACGCTCAGCATTGATCGTTTTTGCCTTACGCATCGGGAGCGCAGCACTCGCCTACATCATGCAGGTCTTTCTGGCTCGTTGGATGGGCGCCTCTGAATACGGCATCTTCATTGTTGTCTGGACGGTCGTCATCATACTGAGCGTATTTTCAGGGCTCGGGTTTTCTGTTTCCCTTCTGCGTTTCATTCCAGAGTATCTGGAGAAGAAGCAACACGAGCTTCTCAATGGCTTGCTCTTCAGTGCCCGTTTCCTTGTATTGCTCAGCTCAACAACCATTGCAGTAATCAGTGTAGCCATTGCCTGGGCCTTCTCTGATTTCATTGGCAACGCATACATCCTGCCGCTTTACCTCATCGCAATCTGCCTGCCCATGCACACCTACACCGGTATGCTGGAAGGCATTGCCCGTGCGCAAGACTGGCAACTCAAAGCAATGCTGCCAGATTTTATTGGCCGCCCCCTTCTAGTGCTCGCATTCATGTTGATCGCGCTGTTGCTGGGCTATCCGCCAACAGCCGTCACAGCTTGCATCGTCACCATCGCAGCCGTCTGGACCATCACCTTCGTTCAGACGATCATGATGGAAGTTTCGCTGAACAAAGTCCGCCATCCTACTCCACGTAGACTTCAGATAAAGTCATGGCTGCTTGTGTCAGTTCCCATGCTGGCAGTTGATGGCTTCTTCCAACTCATCACCAGCTCTGATGTCATCTTAATCGGCCTCTGGCTCCCACCAGATCAAGTCGGCATTTATTTTGCTGCATCACGCACCCTCGCACTGATGCATTTTGTTTATTACGCAGTACGCGCAGCAAGCGCACCACGCATGGCACGTCTTTACCACTCTGGTGACAGAGATGGTCTCAAGGATTTCGTGGCAAGTGCTGCTAAAATGACCTTCTGGCCGACACTACTCATGGGCGGCTTTGTCATGGCAGTCGGACCATTCCTCCTCTCATTGTTTGGAGAGGATTTTGCTCAAGGTACACCAATCCTCTACATCCTTGTCATTGGTGTATTAGCCCGTGCATCCGTTGGTCCGGTTGACGCATTGCTGACCCTCTCAGGGCACCAAAACACCTGCGCCAAGATCTATGCCAGTGTCTTTGTCGTAAACCTCATTCTCAACACAGCACTTATTCCAGCCTTCGGCCTGTATGGAGCTGCTCTGGCGACCACATCAGTCATCTTTTTTGAAGCATGCATTCTTTATCGCAGCGCCTACAAGCGCCTTGGCCTGCACACATTCATATTGCCATTGAAGAGACGGGAAACTCCAGTCAATGAAGCAGGATAGCACCACGATTAAACTGCTGACACCCGGCAAAGACAAAACAGCGGAACACCTGTGGCGACAACTGTCTCAACAGGCACTGCAGCCCAACCCGTTCTTCTCCAGCAGCTTCGTGAGTGCATTCAACGCACACAAGGCAAACGGCTCAATCAAGCTGTTATTGGCACTCGATCCTTCCGGCACAAAAGCGCTCGCGGCACTGCCGGTCATAAGGGTAAGACGCGGCCTACTCTTCAAGCTGCCAAGCACTTTAGCAGGCGATTATGGGCCACTCGGCACTCTGCTGCTTTCTGAGGAAGCGACGCCAGCAACACTCAACAAACTGCTCGAAACCGCCTGTAACTTAAGCTGGACTAAGACGCTAATTCTCCCTTTCCATGGAAGCGATGGCCCCACCTATGAATGCCTTGAGCGCGCGCTTAAAGCCCACGGATGGGATAAACAAGTTACTTCTAAAGAAGATCGCGCCTTCCAACTATCTGGCAGTGAAGGTCGCGCCGACTTTGACGCTCTCAAAAAACGGTCCTCATGGAAAGGTGCCTTTAAAAACCAGCGCCGGCTGGAAAAAGAAGGATCTCTTTCCTTTAGTATGCTGGAAACTTCAGAGGACATTCAGGCAGGCCTTGAAGACTTTCTGAAACTCGAGGCAGCTGGCTGGAAAGGCAAGCAAGGCACGGCACTCCTTTCCAGAGCGTCTGATGCCGCTTTCACGCGTGAGCTGGTATCAAAGTCAGGCGAAGCAGATAACATTCGCATTGGTCAGTTGTGGCTCGACGATAAGCTGATTGCGACCAACATCCTGCTCCGCAAGCAAGGCCGCATATTTGGCTGGAAAACAACCTTCGACGAGAACCTCGCAAAATTCTCACCCGGTCAACTGCTCATCTATTTCAGCACCCAAAAACTCCTCGATGACCCTGAGTTCTCAGGTGCTGATTCCCTCTCGACACCAGACAATGAGATGGCAAACAAGGCCTGGACCTCAAGGTTCCCATATGCCACGGTTTTTATTGGCAAAGGTTCAATAGCGCGCTTTGCAATGTGGGAGGCGCAAGCAGGTGCTCGTGCAAAGTCGGCATTAAAGAGCAAAATAAAGAAATTGCTTGGTCGAAAATAGCAATCTAACTTTCAACCAATTCAGCTTCTTCCTGCGCTCTATTCCGTAAAATCCGGCGAATAACCTTTCCGCTGGTCGTCAAAGGCATTTCAGAGACAAACTCAATTTCCCGCGGATATTCATGAGCAGAAAGACTCACGCGCACATATTGGCGAATATCATCAACCAAGCCCTCACTTGGTTCGAAGCCATCTTTCAGCACAACATAAGCCTTTACGATCTCCGTCCGCACGGGATCAGGTTTGCCGACCACAGCAGCCAATCCAACCGCCTCATGCTTGATCAGACAATCCTCAATCTCAGTTGGCCCAATGCGATAACCAGCTGAAGTAATGACATCATCATTGCGACCGACGAAGTGGACATATCCATCCATATCAACAACACCTTGGTCACCTGTCAGCATCCAATCACCAAGGAATTTGCTCTGATCTGCCTCAGGCTTTCGCCAATACCCCAGGAACATAACAGGCGTACCACGACGAACTGCAATCTCGCCTTGCTCTTCTCGTTCGCAAACAGATCCATCTGGTCGGATAACAGCAACGTCATGCCCAGGTACAGCTTTGCCAATTGCCCCGGCACGGGAAACTCCCATCCCTACTCCTGACCCGAGCACGAGATTACATTCCGTCTGTCCAAACATCTCGTTTGGCGCAACACCGAGCGCTTCGTGGCACCAGGCAAATGCTTCACGCCCCAATGCCTCACCTGCCGAACAAACAGAGCGTAACCGAAGTTTTTCAGAATACTTACGATGATCAACACTGCGCATCATCTTGAGTGCGGTGGGCGGAATGAACGCGTTGCGAACACCATGCCGAGCCATCAAGTCAAATGCACCTTCCGGATCAAACTTGTCGATCCGGGCAGTCACCACAGGCACACCAAACTTCAGCGAAGGCAGCAGTGCATTCAGCAAACCACCCGCCCAGGCCCAATCAGCCGGAGTCCAGAATACATCGCCAGCCTGCGGCAACATCTCATGTGCCATTTGTATGCCCGGCAAATGCCCAAACAACACACGGTGCGCCAGCAGCGCTCCTTTAGGCTGCCCTGTTGTGCCTGAGGTATAAACCATCAAAGCTGGATCATCAGGGCCTGTCGCATAGCTCTCAAAGCTGTCAGAGCCTTGCTCAAGCAAGCTCCAGAAGCCAAGAGCTCCATCTCCTGCACCATCGACACAAATAACATGCTCAAGAAGCGGGAGTTGCTCACGAAGTGTAGAAAGTTTCTCAAGTCCAGCCTGATTGGTAATCACCGCTTTCGCACCAGCGTTCTCCAGCCGGTATCGTAGCGCATCTGGACCAAACAAAGCAGCCAATGGAACTGCGATAGCTCCGAGCCGATAAATCGCAAGATGAGAGATAGCAGTTTCAGGTGCTTGAGGCAGTAACAAAGCTACGCGGTCGCGCGGGGCTACACCCAAAGACTGCAGCGAGTTTGCAAGCTGGCAGGAATTTCCTTTGAGCTGACCATAGCTCCACGCTTCAACACCGCCGGAAGACAGCACATGCAGCAAAGCTGTGCGCTTAGGCTCAATATCCGCCCAACGATCACAAGCATCATGCGCAATGTTATAGCGCGCAGGAATACTCCAGCGAAACTCAGCTCGCAATTCCTCGTATGAAGTCAGTGGTGGCAGCACACCAGAAATCCCCTAAACCCAAATTCATTAGTGAAGAGAGTTTATCGCTGCAGCGCACAACGAGATACTGGCCTTTGGTCGCTCTTTTAGCCTCCAAAGGAAAGTGGGTTAACGCGGTCCAGCTACAACAAGGCTCCAGAAAACCTTGTATTTTGACCGAGGCGCATAAGCCGTCGCAACACCAATACGCGTACCATTTGCATCCAGCATCACTGCATTATGTTTTGGCGAGTCACGCCAGCCAGAAAAGGCTTCGGCCCATCGACGATAACCAGCACTGAGATTGCCCACCGCATGAGCATCGCCCTGCCCAGCCCCCTTCATCAAGACGGCGAGCTTAAGATCACCCTTGCGCGCAGCGTTGACATCCTCTGCACGGGCCATTCCATCTGCCTGTGCCTGAGCAACGCGCATCAAAGCTGGATCAACCGTAACCGGCGATAAATCTGACTGAGAACGATAGCTGGAGATCATTGAAGCCACAACACTCGCATCAATCTGCGCAGAGTGGCTCTCTAAGTTCTGATAGTAGCTTGGCGTTTCATCAGGGCTGACACAACCAGTGAGCATCAATCCAACAGCAAGAACCAGAGCAATACTCCCACCACGAAACGTCTTCATACAAAATCACTTTTCGGCAAATTTCGAATCTCTCGGACACACTACCGACTAAATGAGGCAAACCAAGCTCAAACTAAAAGCACACGTATAAGTGAATTAAAAAAGGCCGGACAAAGCCGGCCTTTCAAACTTCTTGGCAGAAACGTTAGGACGCTTCTTTCAAAGCATGAGGCTTGGCTGTTTCAGCCGTCTCATTCTTCTCTTCAGCACCATCAGTCTCAGCATCAGTTTGCTCTTCTGGAGGCGTCAGCACGCTACCCATCTCTTCTGGGCTCAACACGCCCATGAGATGTCCATCCTCGCAAACAACTGGAACTGGATAATCTGCTTCCAATGTTGTTGGAAGAGCTTCTTCCAAAGTGCTTTCCAGCTCCACTGCGTTGCTGTCATCAGCAAAAGCATAAAGGGATGGACTATCACCCGGTTTTGCAACTTCTTCAGCAAGTCCCTCTTGCGTAACGATGCCGCGGAACTCTTTGTCCTCAACCACATAACCGAAATCTTCGTCATGTCGACGCATATCAGCCAGCGCTTTTTCCATGTTGTCATGGGTAATACGCACAGCAGGTGGCTGCATAACAGTATCTACGGTCAGCACGCGAGCACGGTTCACATCACGTACAAACGCCCGTACATAATCATCAGCTGGTTCAAGCAAGATTTCTGGCGGCGTACCGACTTGTGACAGAACACCATCCTTAAGGATCGCAATCTTGTCACCAATACGCAAAGCTTCATCCAGATCATGCGTGATGAACACGATGGTCTTATGTAGCTTCTCTTGCAGTTCAACCAATTGATCCTGCATCTGAGAGCGGATCAACGGATCAAGTGCAGAAAACGCCTCATCCATCAGCAGAATGTCAGCATCCGTTGCAAGCGCACGGGCAAGACCAACACGCTGCTGCATGCCACCGGAAAGCTGGCTTGGGTACTGATGTTCAAAACCACCAAGTCCAACCGTTTCAATCCACTCACGCGCTGTGGTTTCACGGTCTGCTTTTGTAATGCCCTGCACTTCAAGACCGTAAGCAACATTCTGCAGTACTGTCCGATGCGGCATCAGGCCAAAGCGTTGAAACACCATCGACATACGATGACGGCGGAAGTCTTCCAGCTCCTTATCAGAAAGAGCCATAACATCCTCGCCATCAACCAGAATGTGCCCATCTGTTGGGTCAATCAAGCGGTTGAAGTGACGAATAAGCGTAGACTTACCAGAACCGGAAAGGCCCATGATCACAAAGATCTCACCCTTCTCGATGCTAAGGGAGACATCATGCAGGCCAAGAGTATGGTCAGTTTCAGCAAGCAGCTGATCTTTGCCCATACCATTTTTGACCTTGGCAAGCTCCTTCTCAGGCGCCTTGCCAAAAATCTTGGTAATGTTTTGTACTTCGATCAATGCCATGTGTTAGCGCCTCACCCTGTTACCTTGCGATGCGCCTGCATCCGTTGTCCGGCTGATTGTGTGATACGGTCAAACACAACGGCAAGAACAACAATCGCTAAGCCGCCGAGCAAACCTTGTCCTGCATCATTACGCTGCAACCCAAGCAGAACGGTTTCACCCACGCCGCGAGCACCAATCATGGACGCAATCACCACCATAGCCAACGCCATCATCATGGTCTGGTTAATACCCTGCATGATGGAAGGGAGCGCAAGTGGGATTTGAACGCCCTTAAGGATCTGCCAGCGCGTTGCACCAAAGGCCCGGCTCGCCTCAACAACCTCTTCATCCACATAACGGATGCCGAGATCCGTCAGGCGAATAAGCGGTGGTGCAGCATAAATCACAGTAGCCAGAATAGCTGGCACCTTACCCAGACCAAACAGCATGGCCGCTGGAATAAGATAAACGAAGCTTGGAATGGTCTGCATCAAATCCAAGACCGGATTGAGCAAAGCTCTGAAGCGGTTTGAACGAGCAGAGATAACGCCAAGCGGCACGCCAATCACAACGGAAATCAGCACAGCGACAAGCAAGATCGCCACTGTTTGCATAGACTTTTCCCAAAGCCCCAATGTACCGATGAACCACATTGCACCTACCATCACCAGGCTAAGCCCCCAACGGCGGCTCGCAGCAAAGGTAATCAGGCCGATGCAGATCAAGATCACGATAGGATCTGCGCCACGGAGAAGTCGCTCTAACCGCACCAGCAAAAATAGGATGGAGTTGGAAAAGGCCTCAAATCCATCGCCGTAATTCACGACGAGAAAATCAACCAGATCGTTTGTGGAAGTCCGGATAGGTTTCCCAAAGTTGGGAAACACGTCGAAAGCCATGTGATCCTCTTATTCTTCTTAGCAAGGATCACGGAAACAAGTTCCGTGATCGCTTTTCATTCGCTAATTTTCAAAAACAGTCAGCTGTCTTTGATATTACAGAGCAGATTTCACACGCTCAGCGACATCAGCTGGAACCCAACCGGTCCAGAGTTCTTCGTTGTTTTTCAGGAACTCAGCAGCAGCATCATCTGTGGTTCCGCCAGTGTCCTGCATGTAAGCAAGAGCTTTGGAAACGTCATTACTGGTGGTTTCATAAGCTGTCAGGAACTCAACCAGTTTAGGCGCAGAAGTATGGAACTCTGTGTTCACGAAGACGTGCGTCGCAGACAGAGGGTATGCAACTGCCTCGGTCACTTTGGATGGATCTGTCTCTGCAGACAACTTGTCCCAAGCTTCCTTGTTGTAGGCAGGCTCTTCCAGCTGGATCAGATCATCAGCGACCTTACCCATGACCCAGGTTGGACCCCAGTAATAAAATACGATTGGCTTCTTACGACGAACGTTCGATTCAATCGCAGCAGCAAGCGCTGCACCTGTACCAGGGCGGAAGTTCACAAAGCTATCAAGCAAGCCATAAGCGTTGAGCTTCTTAGAGTTGATGACCTCACAGCCCCAACCAGCGATACAGTTGTAGAAGCGACCTTTTTCTGGCTCTTCCGGATCAGAAAACACGTCTTTGTACTTTGGCAGGTCAGATACAGACTTCAGACCTTTTGCAGGCGCATCATCGCCTTCAACCAGGTATTTTGGAATAAACCAAGCCTGTGTCGCATCAGGGAAGTTCACACCAAGATCAACAAACTGGTTCTTCGCTTTGCCTTCAGCAAGAGCTTCAGTCACGTTGTCTGGCCAGATTTCCATGGTCACGTCGATATCACCACGCGCCATACCGTTCAGAAGCGGAATAGTGGAGCCTGGGATGACATCCGTTTCACAGCCGTACCCTTTTTCAGCAATGAACTGAGCTACAGAGTTGTGAAAAGCATTGGAGTCCCAATCCAAACCAGCAAACACGATAGGACGGTCAACTTCACAAACAGGATCTGCAGCTTCTGCTGTAGACACAGCAAAAGGGAATGCAACTACGCACGCAGCGAGAGCAGATTTAAAATTCAACACGGATGCCTCCAAACAACCAAAACATACTTTTTGTTCGGTCAGAGAGAAAAGCCGCCAAGGACAGCTTGTCGTTCTGGCCGTAATGCTAAGTCAAAAACTCAGCAATTGCAGGACACGCTAGGTTGAGCGCATCAACTGCACCGTTAAAAATAGATATATTCAATTTTCTGTCAACTTAGACATCTGCTCAAGATATTTTTTTAAAATAAATATAAAAAGATATACTTCATAAATACACTGGATATGAAGTTATAAAGCTTTCATAACTCTCTAGTACCACCATTTAAAACGCAAAATAAGAGAAAAAAAATTTACTGAAGCAAAACTACTATTTTAAACTTTCTTTTACAGGTAATCCCCACGGAAAATTCAGGTAGTTTCACAGTAAATTGAAATAAAAAAACAACGTCAAATGATGTCGAATAATCACGTAGATTACAAAAAGAAAAGCGCAGAGAAAATCTGCGCTCTTTTAATAATATTGAATCATCGTTCAATAAAAAAATATAGGTGAGAAACTTAAGGAAACTGGGAAGTTGGCAGCATAAAAGCGCCAACTTCCTTTCGTGAGCCTACTTAGTTTTCAATGGCTTCAATAACATCCTCAAGGGAGCGTAAACCAGTCTTTGGTGCACACACCAAAACCGCCATGTTTCCTGGGGCATGTTGGTTCTTCCACATCTTCATATGAGCCTGCGGAATCTGGTCCCATGAGAACACTTCACTCATACAAGGGTCGATACGGCGATCAATCACGAACTTGTTCGCCTCACTCGCCTGTTTCAAATGCGCGAAATGCGAACCCTGAATACGCTTCTGGCGCATCCATACATAGCGCGCATCCATGGTCAGGTTGAAGCCGGAGGTACCCGCACAAAACACAACCATACCACCGCGCTTGGCAACCAGTGTTGATACCGGGAACGTTGCTTCACCTGGGTGCTCAAACACCATATCAACGTCATTACCCTTACCGGTAATGTTCCAGATCGCCTTACCAAACTTACGCGCTTCTTTGGTCCACGTATCATACTCAGGCGAGTTCACCTTCGGCAGCTGGCCCCAACAATCGAAGTCTTTTCGATTGATAACGGCCTTTGCCCCAAGCGACATCACGTATTCGCGTTTACTCTCATCTGAAATAACGCCAATCGCATTCGCTCCGGCAGCAGCAATCAGCTGAACCCCAAACACGCCAAGACCACCAGAAGCCCCCCAAACCAGAACATTCTGACCTGGCTTCAAATCATGCGGCGCATGACCGAACAGCATACGGAATGCAGTCGCCAGTGTAAGCGTGTAGCAAGCGCTCTCTTCCCAAGTCAGGTGTTTAGGACGCGCCATCAGCTGCTGAGATTGAACACGAGCGAACTGCGCAAATGACCCGTCAGGTGTCTCATAACCCCAAATCCGTTGGGAGTTAGAGAACATCGGATCACCGCCGTTACACTCCTCATCATCCCCGTCATCCTGGTTACAGTGAACGACAACTTCGTCGCCTACCTTCCAGCGAGTAACTTTGGAACCAACCGCCCAAACGATACCGGAGGCATCAGAGCCTGCGATATGATAGGGCTGCTTATGAACCTTAAAAACGGAAATCGGCTCGCCAAGGGCAGCCCAAACGCCGTTGTAGTTCACGCCTGCTGCCATAACCAGAATGAGCACTTCATGGCTGTCCAACTCCCAAGTTGGCACCACTTCCTTGACCATCGCTGTATCAGGGGAACCATGGCGCTCTTGGCGAATGGTCCACGCCCACATGTTCTTAGGAACATGCCCCAGCGGTGGAATCTCACCAATCTCATATAGGTCCTTGAACTCAGAGCCACCCTCTGACCCAGCTTCGACAACCCGTGCAACGGAACTCATGATATTCTCCTCCAAGTTTGCGTTGCGCCCTTCCCTCATGAGAGTGAAAGCAAGTCCTCTGCTAACGCTTCCAATCCACTATTTGCTGCAACGCAAAACAATACAACCTGTCAATATCGGCTATTTGAGAATTATCATTACAAAGAACTCATAAAATATATACAACTATTGCTTAACTTGCGAAGAATACTTCTTCTAATGTTGCATTGCACCAACCACTAAAACCTATGCAAAGGTGTAGGCAGAATTGAGATCTTGTCCCTTATAAAATGCTGGGAGGATCAGGGAGGCAATAGACTATGAGTACCGGTTCACCTAAAGGCGCAACAAAAGACCGTCCGTGGATGTTCCGCACATATGCAGGACACTCCAACGCTGCAGACAGCAACCGGCTCTACCGTACGAACCTCTCAAAGGGTCAGACGGGCCTTTCTGTCGCGTTCGATCTCCCAACTCAGACAGGATACGACCCGGACCATCCGCTCTCGCGCGGTGAGGTTGGTAAGGTTGGTGTACCCATCTCTCATCTGGGAGACATGCGCACCCTCTTCAACGAGATCCCGCTGGAGCGCATGAACACCTCCATGACGATCAACGCAACAGCTCCTTGGCTGCTTGCACTCTATGTGGCAGCTGCTGATGAGCAAGGCGCGGACCGCTCTCTGCTGGCTGGCACCACGCAGAATGATCTGATCAAGGAATACCTGTCCCGCGGCACCTATGTCTTCCCGCCCGCCCCATCCATGCGCCTCACAACAGATGTGATTTCATGGACTTACACGAACATGCCCAAATGGAACCCGATGAACGTGTGTTCCTACCATCTGCAGGAAGCTGGCGCGACACCAGTACAGGAACTCTCCTTCGCGCTCGCCACCGCGATCGCAATTCTGGACAATGTTCGTGCTTCTGGTGTCATCTCTGAAAGCGATTTCCCTAAACTCGTGGGCCGGATTTCCTTCTTCGTAAATGCAGGCATGCGCTTCATCACCGAGATGTGCAAAATGCGAGCATTTACAGAACTCTGGGATGAGATTTGCCGCGAACGCTATGGCGTTGAAGAAGAGCGTTACCGCCGCTTCCGCTACGGTGTACAGGTCAACTCACTGGGCCTCACAGAGCAGCAACCCGAAAACAACGTTTACCGAATTCTCGTTGAGATGCTGGCTGTTGTCCTCTCTAAAAACGCGCGCGCTCGTGCCGTTCAGCTACCAGCATGGAACGAAGCTCTTGGCCTCCCGCGACCATTCGACCAACAGTGGTCCCTGCGCATGCAGCAAATCATGGCCTATGAGACGGACCTGTTGGAATATGCAGATATCTTCGATGGCTCCAAAGAGATTGAAACCAAGGTCGAAGCGCTCAAAGAACAAGCAAGAAAAGAACTTGCCCGCATCGCAGAAATGGGCGGTGCAGTTGCAGCCGTTGAGTCCAGCTATATGAAACAGAAGCTCGTGGAGTCCAACTCCAAGCGTCTGGCAGGCATTGAATCTGGCGATCAGATCGTCGTCGGCGTCAACAAATGGACTGAGACTGAACCATCTCCACTGGCATCAGATGAAGACGGCGGCATCCTTACAGTTCCAGAGCATGTTGAAGAAGAAGCCATCCAGCGCATTCAGGCCTGGCGAGCTGAACGTGACGAGAACGCTGTTAAATCCGCTCTACTGGAGCTCCGCGCAGCAGCTTCTTCTGACAACAACATTATGGAAGCATCTATCAAAGCAGCTCAGGTCGGCGCAACCACTGGAGAGTGGGGTGCTGCCTTACGTGAAGTCTTCGGCGAATATCGTGCCCCAACTGGCGTCGGCAAAGCAGCCCCAGATGACAACGAGAGCCTTGCAGATGTTCAACAAAAAGTCTCCAAGCTTTCAGAAAAACTAGGTCGACGGCTTAAGTTCCTCGTTGGCAAACCGGGGCTGGATGGCCACTCCAATGGCGCAGAGCAGATCGCAGTACGTGCCCGTGATTGCGGCATGGAAGTCGTTTACGAAGGCATTCGCCTGACGCCAGCCCAAATCGTCAACGCCGCTCTTGAAGAAGGCGTCCACGTCGTCGGCCTGTCAATCCTGTCTGGCTCACATTTGGCACTGGTCCATGATGTGCTCGACAAAATGAAAGAAAACGGCATGGAGGACATCCCGATCATCATTGGCGGCATTATACCGTCAGAGGATGCCGAAGAACTGAAAAACGCGGGTGTTGCAGCCGTTTACACACCAAAGGACTTTCACCTGACAGAAATCATGTCAGACATTGTCCGCATCGTGGATGAGCAGGTCAACGAGACTGCCTAACGCCTAAAAATTAGGCAGGTTGGGCAAGTTGAACAGGCTTCTGCCCAACCAGTCGTATCCCCGGAGCATCCCGGAACCGCTCAATCATCGCGTCAATGAAGATCTCTGTTTTACGCGTCACCGCATCGCGCGAAGGGTAGACAAGGTATACCGGCTTCTCTTCGCACTGATAGTCAGGAAGTAGCCGTTGTAGTTGCCCGTTTGCCTCAAAATCTCGCATCATAAACAACGGCATGCGCGTAAACCCAACCGAGTTCAACAAGGCCTGCACCATCACCTGGGGGTGCCCAGCGACAAACTCAGACTTCAAAGCAACCACATGCTTTTGCCCATGTCGGAACATATCCAACGAACTGACTAGCTTCTCGTATCTGTATTGAATGTAGTTGAGGTCAGAAAGCGCCTCGGGACTTTGCGGCATACCATGCTTTGCAAGATAGTCTGGGCTGGCTGCCAAACAGGTTTCAACAATCGCAATTTTTCTGGAAATCCCAGAGGTATCTCCGGTGATCCCTGTACGGATCGCTAAATCGATACCGGTTTGCACAACATCAATCAGATCATCATCCATTTTAATTGAGACTGAAAGGTCTGGGTATTGCTTTCGAAGGTCGAAGATAAGCGGTGTGATTATATCAGCGCCCATAGCCTGAGAAACAGAAACAACCAATGAACCACTCTCTGCTGCTGCTTGGTCCTGTACTTCCTCAAACATCAGAGCGCTCTGACGCAACATCTTTTGCGCATGCTCATAGACAGTCTTTCCGGCAGCCGTCGGCTTAACGCCTTTGTTGGTACGAAAAACAAGCTCCTGCCCAACCTGAGCTTCAAGCAGGTTCAGCTGCTGGCTCATAGCAGGTTGGCTGATATGGCGTTGACGTGCACCACCGCTCAACGACCCATTGTCGATGACGCGAACAAAACTCTCCAGCAAATTC
This sequence comes from Pseudovibrio sp. Ad46, assembly GCF_001623065.1. Lineage (NCBI taxonomy): Bacteria > Pseudomonadati > Pseudomonadota > Alphaproteobacteria > Hyphomicrobiales > Stappiaceae > Pseudovibrio > Pseudovibrio sp. Ad46. The sequence continues at coordinate 121,313 of NZ_LMCG01000001.1, forward strand.
AGAAGATCCATAACTGCCCCATAAGCACTGCTTATATCCAAGATAAGACTTGGCCCTCTGCACTTCCAGTATCAGCCCCACAATATTGCTCCCATGCTTGTAAATGAGGAGCCTTTCATGACACTTTCCCGCCGATCTTTTTTATCCGCAGCCGCGTCCCTTGCTGGCGCAGGTGCAGTTGCCCCGGCAATGTCATCTATTGCGCTCGCAGCGGCGCCTAAAATTGGAACACAGGTTCCCGGCATCTATCGCTTCTCGGTAGGAGACATTGAAGTTACAGCAATTCTGGACGGACACTTGGGATTAGATCCGTCATTGGTCGTTGGGTTTGACCAGAAGGTAGCGCAGGAAACTCTAAAGCAAAATTTCCTCAGCCCCAATACGCAGGACATGTCTATCTCTGTAAACGGATATCTCATTAATACGGGCGACAAACTGGTGGTAGTCGACACCGGCACTGCCGACCTAATGGGTCCGACACTTGGCCGTTTCCATCAGAACCTGAAAGCCGCAGGCTATAACGCCTCTGATGTAGATGCCGTAGTTCTCACCCACCTGCACATCGACCACGTCGGAGGGCTGATCTCCAAATCAGGAGAAAAACTCTTCCCGAACGCCGAGTTCATCGTCCATGAGGTCGAATACAACTTCTGGCATGATGAAGGCACACGCTCAAAGTTCCCCAAAGATCTCCAGCATTTCATCGATCTCGCTCAGAACGTTTCAAAGCCCTATCAAAATCGCAAAACACTCATCAGCAAAGATGGTGAGTTCATCAAGGGGCTGGATGCTGTCTTCCTTCCCGGTCACACACCCGGACATATGGGCATCCGCGTTCACTCCAATAACGAAGAAGTGTTGATCTGGGGCGACACGATCCACTCCATCGGGCTCCAGTTCGCCAATCCAGATTGGACAATCGCCTTCGACGTAGATCAGGATGCAGCTCGACAAACACGGCGGAAAATACTGGATCGGGTTTCAGCAGATAGAACGCCAGTCGTCGGCATTCACCATGACTTCCCAGGTCTGGGGCATGTTCGCAAAGCCGGAAATGCCTTCGAATACCACGAAGTCAGCTGGCAGCATAAGCTTTAGAGAAACAAGAGCTCACGAGACACCTCGTGAGCTCTCTTCTATTGGGCAGGCGATAATGGTGTCGCCGGTATTGACGGCGGCGCAATTGGCTGAGCTGGTGTTAACGGGATAGATGGCCGTATTGGCGGAGCAATCGGCTGAGCAGGCCTGATTGGGACAGCAGGCACCTCAATCGGACGAGAAGGCTGCAGCGGATAAGCAGGAATTTCATGCCGTGGGCGCGGATATGGACGCCAACGCGGATAACGCGGGTAAATTGGATAGCGTCGATAGACAAACGGCAGCCCCACATACGGCGCTACATAAGGAAGCGTACGGGAATAGTGCGGTCCCTCAACTCCATATCGAATATATCTGGCAGAAACCCACCCCGGAGCACCGCGGAATGTCAGGTCACACCACGAACCGTTCTTGGTGCAGTAATTGATGAAAACCACGCCACCTGCCGGAATTGTCGTAATGACAGGATATCTGGTGCCAGGCCCTGTCCTCATGTTTACACCATTCGTGGTGTATCCGGCATGCCCACGCTGCGCAAAGGCGGCATTGGAATAGATAAGAACAGCCAGAAGCACGAGACCGGCAATCACCCAGGCCAAAATTTTCATAAAACTGCCCTCCAGCCTCTCTAAGGTGCTATCGGCCATAAGAAGGGCCTCCATAGGATGGCCCACTAAATCCGGGTGAACCAGGCGATCCCGGTGAAGGAGGCAATCCTGTAATCGGAGGAGCTGCAGGCAGAGGACCGGAAGGCCCCGGCAGAGGTGGCGGCAAAGACCCCGGACGCGCAGACCCTGCAGGATAAGCTCCCGGAGGCGGGTTAAACTGCGAGTGATCCGCATCCCGATCCGTCGGCAAATAAGGCTGCGCTTGCCCCGGTCTCAAACTATCTCCCGGTTCAACCGGACGGTCTAGAGGTTTGATGGGCGGGATAATATTACTGCGCTCATTGAACTGAACCTGCTGAAATCCAGGATAATCAACAGACCCGGAACGCGTAGACAAGCTGTTTGCACTCACAGATTGAGCCACGACACCTGCTGCGAGACAACAGCCTACAAGCATTGCGTATTTCATTTGACCCTAGTCCTAATTGCAGGCTGGCCAAAATCAACAGCCAGCATAATTAAGAGAAGACTGCCACCAAGGGGCTAACAACGTGCACTGACAAAACATCGGGTTTTAGAAGCAATTTATGTCTTGCCTTGAAGAATATAACGTGAACAAATTCACAGTTCTCATCAGTTTTTCTAGCCAAAACCCCGCCTAAGCCTTAGGTTTGAGGTATGATTCTCCAAAGCAGGTAAACACGCCCCCATGACGAACCGCCTCAAGATTGTAACGTGGAACATTAACTCAGTCCGCCTCCGTCTTCCTATTGTCGAGAAAATGTTACTGGACCATGCCCCAGACGTTTTGTGCCTGCAGGAAACAAAGTGCCCGGATGGAAGCTTCCCAACGGCTGCAATCAATAAGCTTGGCTATCGTCATGTAGAGGTACACGGCCAAAAGGGTTACCACGGCGTAGCCTTTCTCTCACGCGTGCCACTGGAAAATATTGAGCGCAAAGAATTTTGCGAAATGGGCGACACCCGCCACATCGCCGCAGATGTTGCCTTTAATGGTGGTAAAGTCCGCATCCATAACTTCTACGTCCCAGCAGGCGGTGACGTGCCGGACCCTGAGGTCAACGACAAGTTCGCTCACAAGCTCAAGTTCCTCGATGAAATGGAAAGCTGGTTCAAAGGCTTCGACGGCCAGTCAGTCGTCGTCGGCGACCTGAATATCGCACCTTACGAAAATGACGTTTGGTCTCACAAGCAACTCATCAAAGTCGTCTCTCACACACCGCTGGAATGCCAGCGCCTCGAAGATGTGCGCGAAGCTGGTAACTACGTAGATACCATGCGCAAACACATGCCAATGGACGAGAAGATTTACACTTGGTGGAGCTACCGTGCCAAAGACTGGTCCGCATCCAATAAAGGCCGTCGTCTCGACCATGTCTGGATGACTCCGGAAACAGCGCAGCACACCAAAGACGTCCAGATTATACGCGACGCACGCGGTTGGGAAAAACCATCCGACCATGCACCAGTCATGGCTGTGCTGGAAGCCTGATCCCACGGAATCAGATTTGCCATTTCACGATGAAAAGCGGGAGCACCTCCCGCTTTTTCTATTTGCACCTTTTAAGGAATAAGCAGCACTTTCCCTTTGGCTCTACGGCTCGAGATTTCCTCTAAGCCCAATGCAATGTCTTCCAACGGATACTCTGCATGGATATGCGGTTTCAACTTCCCATCAGCAACCCATTGGAACAGCTGCTCACAATCTTTGTGATGCTCTTCAGGCTCACGAACCACTGCCTCTCCCCAAAACACACCGAGAACGTCACAGCCTTTCAGCAGGGTAAGGTTCGCCGGGATCTTTTGGATCGTTCCAGAGGCAAATCCAACAACCAGATAACGTCCACGCCATCCCGTAGCGCGCAAGGCATCATCAGCATGATCCCCGCCTATGACGTCATAGACCACCTCAAGCCCTTTACCATCCGTTAGATCCTTCAGCTTCTGTTTCAGACCACCCTCAGAATAGTTGACCAGAACATCAGCGCCGCAAGCTTTTGCGTGAGCAAGCTTATCTTCCGAAGACGCGCAAGCAATCACCCGGGCCCCCATCAGCTTTGCAACCTCCACAGCAGCCTGTCCTGCTCCGCCAGAAGCACCTAACACTGCAACCGTCTCCCCCGCCTGTAACCGCGCCCGGCTACGAAGGCCGTGAATAGCCGTTCCGTAAGTGATCAAAAGTCCAGCTCCATGCTTGAGCGAAACCTCATCCGGCACCCGCACAAGTTCATGCTCAGGAGCAACATATAGCTCTCTTGCAGCTCCCCATTTCGCGTAGGAGGCTACCCGATCCCCAACCTTGAACCGCGAAACACCATCACCGACGGCTTCAACAATGCCCGCCATTTCACCCGATGGCGAAAACGGGAGCTCCGGCTTGAACTGATACTTCCCTTGAATGATCAATGTATCGAAGTAATTGAGTGCCGCCGCTTTCACACGAACCAACACCTCTCCAGCTCCAACACTCGGGTCGTCCAGTTCTCGAACGACCAGATCATCCGGCCCCCCAAGTTTTTCGCAGATAACAGCTTTCATAAAATGTGGCCCTCTCTCTGACCTCCAAAATTACACGGGCAATCACAAAATCTCAAAGCCGTCTTTGGTGCCATTTTGCGATTAAAACACCCATACATGCTGCTACACTTGCGGGAACACCACAGTTGGAGGTATGAAGCGCACAACATCAACAACGAGAAAAACTGGGCATGCGCGGTTATTTTGCTATTGGCTCTGAAGGGCTTTCCAAATCCATGAATGTTGGCACGCTGATGCGTACTGGTCATGCATTCGGAGCAAGTTACTTTTTTACAGTCGACGCGCACATCAAAAGCCTTGGCAAAGCAATGAAGGCTGATACCTCCAAGAGCCCGGACCACTTGCCCTACTTCGCCTGGAACTCGGTTGATGAGATGCAATTCCCGCGTGGCTGTAAAATGGTGGGTGTTGAGCTCACCGACGATGCGATCGAGCTTCCAAGCTTCGGGCATCCGTTGCAAGCAGCTTATATACTCGGGCCAGAACGTGGGTCTCTGTCACAAGAGATGCAGGATCGCTGCGATTACATCGTCAAAATCCCAACCAAGTTTTGCTTGAATGTTGGTGTGGCTGCCGCTCTGGTCTTGTATGACCGCTATATGGCACACGGAAAGTATGCTGAGCGCTCTCTCACTGCAGGCGCTCCGAAAGATCCATTACTGGAACATATTCACGGCGCTCCAATTTTCCGAACCGGTCGAAAGGTTCCCGGCTTCGACAGCAACTCATGAGTGATTCGAAATACGGTTGCCATTCCTGATACATACTCTGAAACGGCAACCTTTATTTCTCACCATAGCAAATGCCTTGTATAAATTTTTAAGGTGTTTCCCTTTCCACACCCAGTCTCTTTCACATTACAAATTCGTAATTCTTTGAGGCTCCACACTTCGCATTTTCTCTCAATCTGTGCACACTATGTGGAAAGGTGCCCATATTTTTTACTGGGTAAAATGCCGCCAATTAGTTTGAAAACATGCCGGAAAATCTGAGCTTTTAAAGGCGATTAGCCCTTATTTACTAGCGCGTTAAATACAACCGAAAATCAACTTGCATATCTACTGTCTTCAATCACTTAAAACAGAAATTCATTAGTGGCTTTACGCTTGATATTATGGCTGTGCGTGCCACACTCCCGCCAGATTTCTGATGGCAGCATTCATAGAGCGGTTCAAAGGCAAATAATTTTTTGCCTCTGTAAAAACAGGGTATCAACCCTTTTGTAACCATCTTTAAAGTAACCCTAACATTAAGTTTTATGGGTTTTCGCACAGAATCTCAGATTTTGTCGTACGCAACGCGGTTTGGAGAAGATGCAAGCACGTATCCTGATAACTGCCTTTATGGCTCTTGGTATCTCGGGCGCGACTGCAAATGCGCAGTCTCCTGCCCTCTTGAAAGAAAACAAGGATTGGGCAACTTACACCTTTAACACCCAGAGCGGTGGTAAGGTGTGTTATGCCATTTCCGCACCAACACAGTCACTGCCGACTGATAGAAACCATGGAGAGGTCTTCTTCTTCGTTTCTACCCGTCCAAGTGAAGGCGTTGCCAATGAACCAAGCTTTATAGTGGGTTATCCATTTAAAGAAGGCTCCTTGGTCACGACCAATGTTGATGGTCAGCAGTTCACCATGTTCACCAAAGGTGACGGCGCATGGGTTCAGAACGCTGCGGAAGAAAAGCGTTTGGTTGACGCAATGAAAGCAGGCAGTTCCATGTCTATTTCTGGTCAGTCCGCACGTGGCACCCAAACTTCCTACAAATTCTCTTTGAGCGGCATCACTGCTGCTGTCAGAGACGCATCCAGCGCCTGCCAATAAGGTTCTGATGCCCGAAATTGTTTGAATTTACAGAGATCTCTTGCCTGCGCCAGCTTGCCGCCACGCAATTTGAGATCTGGGATGTTCAAACTAAGCGATTTCGGCTATAAGCGTGCCGAATACGTAGGCGGTTGCTGCTAGCGACCGCCTCTCGCATTTTTAGCAACGAGCAACGGGGATACATAACCTGTTATTTTTCCTGCTGAATCGTATTGCCGAAAAGTGAGGCACATTTTTCGGGTTTGAATACGCAAAGAACATAAGCTTAAAGCCAAGCATCTAAGAAAAACTGGTGAATGACCATGGCGGTATCGTTAGACATCGCGCACAAATCCGCTGATCCGGCGGCAACCAGCGCAGCAAACCCTTCTCCTGCAACCATTCCTGTGCAGGAAGAAAAGCCATCTCTGATCGGCTTAAACCGTGAAGAACTAGGCAATGCCCTTGCTGCAGTTGGAGTCCCTGAGCGCCAGATCCGCATGCGCGTCAACCAGCTGTGGCACTGGCTCTATGTCCGGGGCATTTCCGATTTCGGCAAAATGAGCAATGTCTCAAAAGACCTGCGCACTAAGCTGGAGTTTGCCTTTACCATTGCCCGTCCAGAGATCGTCACAGAACAGGTCTCCGTTGATGGCACCCGTAAATGGCTGTTCCGCTTTCCATCACGCGGTGCTGGCAAGCCGGTTGAAGTCGAAACCGTCTACATTCCGGAAGAAGATCGCGGCACGCTCTGCATCTCTTCCCAGGTCGGCTGTACCCTCACCTGCACGTTCTGCCACACCGGCACACAGAAGATGGTTCGCAACCTGACAGCTGAAGAGGTCCTTGCGCAGCTCATGCTCGCGAAAGATCGCCTCAACGACTTCCCGGATGCAGATGCTCCGGAAGGTGGCTTGGATGCATCCACATCCAACCGTCGCCGTATCACCAACATCGTGATGATGGGCATGGGCGAGCCGCTTTACAATTTCGAGAACGTCAAGAAAGCACTTCTGATCGCGTCTGATGGAGACGGCCTGTCCCTCTCCAAGCGCCGCATCACACTATCCACATCTGGCGTAACACCAGAGATAGCACGCACAGGCGATGAAATCGGCTGCATGCTGGCAATCTCACTACACGCTGTGAATGACGAGCTGCGCAACACGCTGGTTCCGATCAACAAGAAGTACAATCTGGAAACACTGCTGCAGGCATGTCGTGATTATCCGGGCTTGTCCAACGCAAAACGCATCACCTTCGAATACGTGATGCTGAAGGGCGTCAACGACAGCCTGGAAGATGCAAAGAAACTGGTCCAGTTGCTCAAAGGCATCCCGGCAAAAATCAACCTGCTGCCATTCAACCCATGGCCGGGCTCTCCATATGAGTGCTCTGATTGGGAACAGATCGAAGAGTTTGCAGATGTCGTGAACCGCGCAGGCTATGCTTCTCCAATCCGCACACCACGCGGTCGCGATATCTTCGCAGCCTGCGGCCAGCTGAAGTCAGCTTCAGAGCGTCTTCGTAAATCTGAGCGTGAAGCACTGGAAAAAGCACAGGCTCAAGGCGACGCCTAAGCAAAATAAAGCAAGATTACAAAAAGAAGGCCGGCGTTTGTCTGAAACGCCGGCCTTCTTTGTCTCGTTCACTTCATATGCATAGAGTTTGAATATCGTGCTCCTTAGGACGGAGCGATAGATTGGACATAGATGCAATGACCGAGAAAGCACATTCCTCACAAAAGAACGCCACAACCACCGGCATGAAGGGTGAGGGTTTTTACAACAAGAACTCAACACCACAACAAGCCACGATTGCATATGTGTATCCATGGCTGCATGAAGCCATTACCAGCCTGGCAATACCAAACGACAGCTCTCTCCTGCGTTTTGTAGATTATGGGTGTTCTGAAGGCGCAAACTCAATGCAGATCATGGCGCAGCTCACTGAAGCTGCCAGACAGCGCGGTTCCAACTCGATCCAGACAATCCATAGCGATCTGCCTAGTAACGATTACTCCACCCTGCTTGACGCCATCGGCAACCGTGCCCAGCCACCCTACACCGATCCAACTGTTTTCGGCAGCATTGTCGGTGGTTCCATGTTCAACCAGCTTTTGCCTCCCGGCTCCACGCATCTGGCCACATCCTTCAATGCCACGGTGTTCCTCTCTGAGCGCCCGTTGGAGCGTCTGCCCGATTACGTTATGCCCAACGGCCCGAGCCTCGCTAACGAGAGAGGCTCAATTTCAGCACAGGATAAAGAAGTCTTCGAGAAACAGGCTGCTTATGATCTGGAAACATTTTTGAAGGCACGGGCAAATGAGCTTGAGCCCGGCGGCAAACTCCTGCTGCAAACTGTTGGCAGAAATGAACATGTCTCAACCGCAGACGGAATCGTAAACTTGTTCAATCTGTCTTTGCTCGATCATGTCGCCAACGGTTCAATCTCTCAGGATACCTACGAGCGCTATTACCATCCTGTCTACATACGCAGCTTGGAGCAGCTCACAGCACCCGTAAAACCCGAAAGTGGCTCGCTATCTCACCTGTTCACCATAGACAAAGCAGAATGCTACGAAACACCTGTCCCCTTTGTTGATCAGTACAAACAAGACAACGACGCATCAGCCTACGCAAACCAGATGGTAAACTTCTACCGCGCCTTCACTGAAGCTCCACTACAGGCCACTCTCTCAGGCACTCCAAACCTCAGCGAGCTCCTCGACAACATCTATGCCCGAGGCGAAGAGCGCGTCCGCGAGGCTCCACACCTCTACGACTTCCACTTCATCAGCGTAGCCATGCTGCTGACCAGAACACAGAACAGCTGAAACCCAATCGTTTATTGAATTCAGCGTGTTTTGTGCGATCATCACAAACTCTCGCCACAGTCATGATTGAAGCTTCTCAGAACTTCATAGTCTATTGGTTTCAATCATGTTTATTGCCCATTTGCCCGCCGGCTATCTACTCGGAAAAGCAGCAACCAAATACCTCGGTCAAAAATCTAAACAGCTCGTCATGTGGACCTCAATTGGCAGCGTCTTACCTGACGCTGACATGCTTTATTTCTATCTCATAGACAATCAAAGCACCCATCACAGACACTACCTTACTCACTGGCCGATAACATGGATAATGCTTATAGCCCTGTCTGTCGTGCTTTTGCATCGGAACTTCCGTGTTGGGGTCATTCCGCTTGGCCTTGGTATGGGCGGCCTTTTACATATGCTCCTTGATAGTGTTGCTGCTCCCGTATTCTGGCTTGCACCATTTTCCAAACTTCAAGTTGAACTGGTCAAAATTCCAGCTATCTATGACAACTATATTTGGAGCTTCATATTGCACTGGACATTTGCATTTGAAATCCTCATTTGCTCAGTAGCTCTTGGTGTATTCTGGGCGAGCCGTTTTCCTAGACACCAGAGACAGATGCAAAGGACTGCACAATGATCGACGGAACCAAGCTCTTCATCCAGCTGCTCCGGATTGCTCTTGGTTTCTCACTCGCAATCATTGCGGCGGGCCTGTTTTTATCCTGGGGCTTTTTCAGAACTTTGAGTGTTCACGGTGGACCAGAGACTGACATCATTCAGTTGCTGGTGATCACATGGAGTACCATCATCTCTGCAAGCGCGATTGGCGCGCTCTCTCTCATTCCAAGCGGCTTCGCAATTGGCTTTGCAGAACTCATGAAATGGCGCGGCGTTATCTACCACGTATCCGCAAGTGGTATTATCGCGCTGGTACTTTGGGGCATTGGCGGAGCTCTTCCAACCGACTTGTTTTATGCATCCAGCGAGACGGGCAGTATCATCGCCTATTCAACATCAGGAACCACAATCCCAACACCAGCCTCCGAAGGCTTCCGCCCCGGCTCATCCATTGCAGCATCAGCCGGATTTATCGCAGGTTTTATCTACTGGACTGTTGCTGGTCGAGAGTCAGGCGGATGGTGGATCAACAAACCCTCTTCTCCGCAAGCCTCTCGTTAAGGCAGTCATTTCACCTCTCAAATGACGAGACCTCCAATTTCCAACCGCCTCTAACAACTAAGTAATTTAACAGACGAAAAGATACCGATATAAACCTTGCAGATTGCAATTCAAAAGATATAAGAGCTACTTCTTCGATCAAGAATTTGCACCCGCACATCTGTGCAATTGAAAGGTGAATTATGAACAAAGCAAATTACTTTATGCAGTTGAAAGCACTGAGAGATAACATCCCAGCTGAAAAACAGTCTGACTTTGACGTGATGTTTGCAGGCAGAGAAAAGAACCCTGTTGTAGCACTCGTGCTTGGCCTGTTCCTCGGCAGCTTTGGCATCGACCGCTTCTACACCGGTCAGATCGGCCTCGGAATCCTCAAGCTCATCACACTCGGTGCACTCGGCATCTGGACGTTGATCGATTGGTTCCTGATTATGGGCGCTGCGCGCAACAAAAACATTCAGATCGCAAATGAAACTGCGCTCTACATAAAGTAAGAAATAAAAAGCCGAGGCAAACCACCTCGGCTTTTCTTTTACAGCGTATCTCCAAAAAGTAGAAACCGGTTTTCGGATAAAGATACGCAAAAACAAAGGCTAAAGCAGTTCATGTGGTTCAGCTTAAATGCGAACTGCTTTAGCTATTACGCTTTGTCCTTCAGCAGTCGCAGAGCGTTGGTCACCACAATCAACGTGGCTCCCACATCACCCAGGATCGCGGCCCAGAGGCTGGCGAAGCCCATTGCGGTCAGCACCACCAGAATACCCTTCACGATAAATGCAAATGCGATGTTCTGGTGAATGATCTGGAGCGTCCGCTTGGAATGGTGAATGAGCCACGGCAAGCGGGAAAGATCATCTTTCATCAACGCGATATCAGCGGTCTCAATAGCAGCATCCGAACCAATCGCACCCATCGCAATGCCAAAGCTGGCTCGTGCCATGGCAGGCGCATCATTCACACCATCGCCGATCATCGCAACTGTTTCATATTCATGAGAGAGCTGCTCAACGGCTGCGACCTTATCTTCCGGCAGCAACTCGGCACGCACCTCATCAATCCCGACAGAGGAGGCAACACGTTCAGCCGTCGCTTTATTATCACCAGTCAGCATAACCAGCTTCTCAACGCCAGCTTTATGCAGTTGAGAGACCAGCTCTTCTGCCGTATCGCGAACGGTATCAGCCAGGGCAATCAACCCGCAGACATGCGCGTCAGTTCCAACTGCAACAACGGTCTTCCCTTCAGCTTCAAGTTCACGAGCCTTCGCATCGGCTTCACCAATCTCGAAGTCCTTTTCATTCAGGAAGCGACGAGATCCCAGCCAGTAGCTCTTACCGTTGCGTTGGCCAGAAAGACCACGACCCGGCAACAGCTCAACATTCTCAGCAGCCTGATACTCAACACCATATTCCTTAGCACGTGTCAGGATAGCTTCTGCAAGTGGGTGAGAGCTTCGAGCTTCCAAAGAAGCAGCACGTGTAAGAAGCTCCTCAACGCTATGCCCAGACAACGGATAAACATCAGTCACAGTCGGCAGGCCGTTTGTTATGGTGCCAGTCTTGTCAAAGGCCAAAGCTTTCAACCGCGCAGGCAATTCAAGGAAAACACCGCCCTTAATCAGCACGCCATTGCGAGCTGCTGAGGTCAAGCCAGCCACGATGGAGACGGGCGTAGAGATAACCAGCGCACATGGGCAGGCAATAACCAGCAGCACAAGGGCACGGTAGAACCAATCCATCCAGGCTGCACCAAACAGCAGAGGTGGAATCGTAGCGAGCAAAATCGCAAGAACCATCACCGCAGGCGTGTAAACGCGGGCAAACTTCTCGACCCACTGCTCTGCTGCAGCACGCCGGGCCTGCGCCTCACTCACCATGCGAATAATGCGGGCAAGCATAGTGTCATCAGCACCCTTGGTTGCTTCTACTTCAAAGCTGCCTTCCCCGTTGATGGTACCAGCATAAACATCATCACCCGCCTCTTTCATCACGGGCACACTTTCACCCGTGATAGGAGCTTGATCGACACTGCCAACACCTTTGCGCACGACGCCATCAAGCGGAATACGATCCCCACCGCGAACAACAAAAGTCGCGCCAGGCTTCACACTGTTGGCAGGAACGTCTTCTTCACTTCCGTTAGGCTTGAGCAAGCGAACAACGGTTGGGGCAATATCCATAAGCGCTGCAACAGCTTTACGCGCCCGCCCAACACTCCAGCTTTCCAGATAAAGCGAGAGAGAAAACAGGAAGGCAACCGTCGCACCTTCAAACCACTCTCCAATGCCGATAGCACCAGCGACAGCAACCAGCATCAACAGGTTCATATCAGGCCGCAATGTCTTGAGAGCATACCATCCTTTAGGCGCCACCAACCGCAATCCTGCGACGATGGCGAGCATGTACAGAACCTCTACCGGCCCGGACGGCACGGACTGGAAAACACTAAACACATCCGTAGAGTTGGTGCTGGAGAAAAACAGCCCCCCCTGAACAACAAGCGCAATTGCCCAGAACAAGCCACTGGCAACTGTAAATGTACCAAGGCGCCGATGCTGCTTTGCACGTGCATCCGCTGCTTCTTGTTCAATGAACAAAGCAGCCTTCATGCCTGTCGTATCAACCGCCTTGATGATCTCCTCATCAGCGACGTCACGAGCAACAGGAGAGACGATCATCTTGCCGTTCAAAACATCAAACGCAAGGTATTCAGGATCACCAACAACAGGCCCAACAACACGGCGAAGAATTCCCATCTCTTCCGCGCAGCACAGCCCCTCAACCCGGAAAGAACGTGCGCCCTTCCAGTTGGTTACATCGGGGATAGCCGCTTCACTCTGGCTGGAACACCCGCAACCTGTATGGGCATGTATATGCGTATGCTCATGCTCTCTAGCAGAACTGCAGCAATCATCTTCAGAGCTATCATGATCGGAGGAGCAGCAAGAGGTCTCGTTCTCTTGAACAGCACTGTCACCAGAACAGCAGGAACCCTCAGTATCCTGAGGCTGCACCGCTTTGTTAGAACAGCAGCTTTTCGTGGTTTGATCTTCGATCTCTTCCGGAGAGAGTTTCTGGCCTCGATCTTCCGCGTTGGACATGATCCACTCCATGCAATTTCTTCATTGCAAGAGAAGATAAGACCTCTAGTCGCTATAGCTTCAAGAGCAAAATGCAAATTCTATGAATTTTCTTTTCGGAAGCCCCTGCTGTTTTGACAGAGAACGCTAGTATCAGGTTCAGATTTCACGACTTTCTGGATTTCACCTGAACGCTTTTGAGCATACGCTCCAGCATTGGGAGCAACTGTTCCTTCTCAGTTTCGGTCAAATCTGACAACAAAATCCCATTCACATGCTTATACATATCAATCAGATGAGACAGTCCCTGCCCTTTCTCCGTGAGATGGATTTTCACCGACCGCTTGTCATCCTCAACAGCACTACGGCTGACCAGCCCCTTGCTCTCCATGCGGTCCAGCAAGCGAGAAAGCGCAGCTGTCTTCTTGCTTGAATACTCCGAAAGCTCCGAGACGTTCAGTCCATCTTGCCGCCACAACGCAGAAAGCACGACCCACTGCGCCAGAGAAATATCGTGCGGACGTAAGTAGTCCTCAGCCAAGTTGCAAGCTGCTTCAGACAAGGTGTTCAGCAGTCGCCCCATAGAGGGCAGATATGAGGGGGTCTCGGTCATCGAATTCCTGAATATTTTGATCTTATTATATTATTGACATCTAATTTACATGTAAACTAAAATAACTACATTCCTATCGCCAAAGGTAAGCCCAATGTCATCACCACAAAAATATAGCCGCCCGACAATCATCCTTCATTGGCTGTTCGCCGTCACCATCATTGCTGTGTTCATTTTGGGAAAAGTTCTCGAAGGAAGCGCAATCTCGCCTGAAAAGCTCAATATCTTCATGGCACATGCAGGGCTAGGCGCTCTGACAGGCCTGTTCCTGGTCTATCGCATCGTCCTGTTGATCAAGCATGCGCGTCCAAAACCAGATCCCAATTGGGGCATCGTCATGATCAGCTTATCCAAGCTGGTCCACTTGCTCCTCTACCTCGCGCCCCTGGCTCTGGTCATCTCCGGCATGAGCATGTCTCTGTTTGCAGGCCTCATGGAACTTGCGATGGCAGGAGACTGGCAAGCCTGGCCAGAAAACATCACCATCCCGCCAGCCGCAATCCATGGCTACGCAGCCCCGATCTTGCTTGCATCATTTGCGCTGCACGTCATCGCAGCGCTGTATCATCAACTGGTACTGAAAGATAATCTTGTCGCCAGAATGAAAACGGCCTGATCAAAGACAAGGCATCTACAGCTTGTAGATGCCTTCTTTCTCTCCGCAGGTTTCCAACGCTTCTGCAGCGGTTCGCCCATCCAATAGCGGTGCCTCCGGCCAGATCTCGGCAAGCGGAATAAGCACAAAGGCACGCTCGCCCATGCGCGGATGAGGCACCTGAAGTCCCTCTTCCTCAACGCTTGCATGATCATAGATCAGAAGATCAATATCAATCGTCCGTGGGCCCCAGCGCACATCACGCACACGGCCCAGCTGCTTCTCAACATCAAGACCGGCATTCAACAGCGCACGCGGAGAAAGAACCGTCTCCACGGTAATGCAACAATTGCGGTAATCATCCTGTGGCACAGGTCCCCAAGGCGGAGTCCGATAATCAGATGATTTCTGCAAAACTGAGATTCCGTCGACGGCATTCAATGCGGCCACTGCACCGTCGATATTCGCTTTTGTATCGCCAAGATTTGAGCCCAAACCTAGAGCTGCAACAATTTTTTCTTGTGTCATTATTGGCTGCTGCCTAGTTCCTTCATCGCCTGGAAGATCCGTACTGCATCCACGTGCGGTTTCACATCATGAACTCGCAGGATCTGTGCTCCGTTTTGCAGAGCCAGCGTATGTACTGCAAGCGACCCAGCCATACGCTCTGGCGCTTCATTATTCAACACATATCCAACCATCCGCTTGCGAGAAGCTCCCGCTAGGACAGGACGGCCGAATTTCCGAAGTTCTGAGAGCCGGCTCAGGATCTGATAGTTCTGCTGAAGAGTTTTGCCAAACCCAAAACCGGGATCAAGAATCTGATGTTCTTCGGCAATGCCCGCATCAGAGGCCAGCTTGAGGGATCTCTCAAAAAAGCGGTCGATATCACTCATGATATCCAGCTGCTCATCCACCTCTGTGCGGTTATGCATCATAATCACCGGCACACCAGCATCTGCCACAGCATCAGCCATCTCAGGGTCTTTCTGCAGACCCCAAACGTCATTCACGATATGCGTACCGGCCTTGCAAGCCTCAGCAGCAACTCTCGCCTTATAGGTATCAATGGAAATCAGCACCGGCAGTTCTTTGATCAGCTCAAGAACCGGCAGAACACGCTCCAGCTCATCCTGTTCCTGAACAACCGTCGCTCCGGGCCGCGTGCTCTCGCCGCCAACATCAATGATGTCAGCACCTTCAGCGATCATTTCATTTGCATGCGCCAACGCCACTGCTGGCGCATCAAACTGTCCGCCATCAGAAAAGCTGTCTGGAGTTACATTCAATATGCCCATGACGAGCGGACGCTGAGAGCTTTCCAGCAATCCATGATCAAACTCTGCCATAAGGGTTCCCTCCCAATTTCTGGCCCCTCATAGCCTCCCATCGCCTTTGTTTCCAGCAAAAATCAAAAGACCTTTTCTACCTGCTACAAGATATGGCCGATATTTACTGCATGGTGATCAAATCAGCGTGCTTTTAAGGACTGACAGACTGTTCTTCCACGTCTCGTTTTTTTACCGGCAACACAAACAGGAACAACGCGAGAAAGGCCATGCCTGGCATCACAACGCCCAGAGCAGTCACAGGATCAGGCACAACAATCGCGGTAACCAGACTTCCCAGAAAACCACCCGCCATCTGCATAAAGCCCATCAAAGCAGAAGCGGCCCCTGCAATCTTGGGAAACGGCTCCATTCCCCGCATAGAGAGAGCTGGCAGAGCCATTGAAGCGCCAAAAGCAAACACACCAATCGGGATCATGATGCTCAAAAAGCTCAGATATTCAAGCTGCGTGACTGTAAACAACGCCAATCCACCCAAGCCGCACAAAACCAGCGCCGGCCCAAGAAGCGCCTCTGTGCTGAACCGCCGTAGAAGCAGCCGAGTGGCCACGCCACCAGCAAAGAACGAACCTGACTGAAGCACCATCCCCATGCCGAACTGCAAAGGCGTCAACCCAAGCCGCTCAATCAAAACAAACGGCAAGACCGTCGAGAGCGTATAGATCACACCAATGGTAAACCCGAGGATCAGCGAGGGCTGCATAAACTCAAAAGACCTCAGCAGCGTCCAATAGGAAGTCGCCATCTGCCTTGGACGAATAAGCTTCACATCTCGGTGAGAATTGGTTTCCGGCAAAACGGTGAGCGTTAACAGCAGGATGAACCCGGCATAGATCACCATCAGAATAAAGATCGCCTGCCAGCCAAACGCGCTGAGCGTTAAAGCACCAATTGTCGGAGAGATAGCAGGCCCGATCCCCAGCATCACGGCCAGCAAGTTCATAATCCGTGCACCAGCCTCACCAGAAAACTGATCTCGCACAATCGCGCGCGCCACCGCAATTCCGCTGGACGCACCAATCCCTTGTATCAGCCGGCCAAGCAGCAGCATTTCAATGTTCGGCGCCAGCCACGCCAAAAGGCTGCCGAGCAAATACAAGCTGAAGAACCCGAGAATGATAGGACGACGCCCAAACGCATCAGAAAGAGGCCCGCACAACAGCTGCGCCAGCGTGAAGCCTGCAAAATAAACGGTCAGTGTAAGCTTGGCGACAGCAGCCGTCGTCCCAAACACCTCCGCCAAAGTCGGCAGAGCAGGCGTATAAAGCGCCATGGAAAGCGGGCCAATCGTCACCAGCAACGCGCCAATGACAGCCGTACGACCAGCCGAGAGCTTAAGCTCTGTGTGTGTACCCGTTGCCTTTGTCATTCCCGAACCCCAAGGCAAGGCACTGAGCTATCCCGTATGCGCTTCACCAGTTTTCTTGATAATCATCAGATGCGCGGCAACTCTAGGAAAATTGCGAAGAGCGCACAACGAAAAACACGCGCCCTCCTTTCAGAGTGCGCGTGTCAAAAACCTATAAGCGAGCACATTATGCGTTACGCTAAAACACGAAACTTCGCTGCTTCCTGAGTTGGAGAGCTGCCAAAGAAACGCTTGAACTCACGGCTGAACTGCGACGGACTTGCATAACCAACCCGATAAGCAGCCTGACTGGCGCTCATGTTCTGGCTCAGCATCATAGACCGCGCCTTATGCAAGCGGATCGACTTAACATACTGCAGCGGAGAAAGACCGGTAGCTCCTTTAAAGCCAGCATGGAAAGCAGAAATGCTCATACATGCCATCTTCGCCATTTGGTCTACGCTGAGATTTGTTGAGAAATCCTCGTGCAACACTTGAAGAACTCGCGCAATCCCTTGAGACTTCTCACTATTCTGGAACAGCACCCTCAGGCTTGCACCGTACTCGGACTTGAGCACGTGGTACAAAAACTCGCGATAGTACCCATCAGCGAGAATTTTAGTTTGTTCTTCGCTATTTAGCGTCTGCATCAGGCGACAAACAGAAAACAATGCCTCTTCAGACAGATGCGCTGGTCGACCGAGCGTTTCGCCATACTCAAACTCGAGAGGCTCTTGCTCGATAAGCAGCATCAGTTCTGCCAAGACATTGATATCGATCGCCAAATTGACCGCATAGAGAGGCTTCTCAGGAGACGCTTCTACAATCTCAATCTCAAGCGGGATCGGAGAGACGAGCGCGGCATAGCTTTGCTGGGAATAGAGGAAACTCTGACTACCCAAATGGCCTCTGACCAGACCCTGAAAAACGATACGAATGCTTGGTGAATACATAACAGCGCGAGGCTTTGTCGCCGTTGTCATGCGAATCACTTCGACACATTCATGTCTGGTTGCACTCACACCCTCGCTTTGAGCGAGTGGGGCAAACCATTCTTCTAACCACTGTTGGGTTGCAAATTGCATTGGTTTTCCAACAACTTTTGGGATTACGCGCACAGGGGGTATTCTATTGTCTTTTAATCACCCACCACGAATAAGTTGGTGTAAATATTGGGGATTGCAATACCCAATATTGCGATATTGAATGGTATTAGATTGCCATATTCCTTTTTGTAGTCAAGCGACTGTCTTCGGATGGTGCTTACCCATAATTTATTAGTTAGCCTAAGGTCTAAATTAAAGGAGCATTGCTTGCTTTTAGCTGAACTGTCTCACCTTGAACAACAGAAACAGGAGCTGCAAGCAAGCTTTCGCGAACGTGGCTACGCATTTCACCACCAAATCGACACGCCAGGCCGCATCTGGAGAAATTTATTTGCTGAGGCAGAAGAAATCTTTGTCGCTCTCACCTCGGGTATGTCTATAGGCATCAACGGCCAGTTTATCAATCTGGAGCCCTTCGAAGAGTTCTACATCCCTGCCGGAAAAAACTACGATATCGTCGGTCGCTGCCCCGATGAGTGCCAATGGATGCACGCCTACGACCTTGCAGAAGTCGACGTACGCTCCAGACTGGTAAGAAAATCCGGTTTGCTATCTGTCGATGATTACAACTTCATAAATGAAGAGTAAGTGATCTGGCACACTTTTGCACCGAAAGCCTCATATTCTAATATCCGAACGATGACTTATCAGCTAAACAGATGCTGAATTGCGTTCTTTTTCCGGCAAAGTCTATTCAAAAAACCAGGCTCACCAGTAAAAAAGTGAGCTCGACTAAATACTTAGCAGTTTTTTAGCGAGATGGTTTGAATTGACACAAAAATAGGATAGAAGAGCGCATCTTTCATTAGAGAAAAACCAGATTGAAGGAATGGCGTGGATCGGGCACCTCATGATCCTCCCACACGCCGCGACTTCCTATGGCCAGACGGAGCCACCATGAAACTTCGCAATATTGCGATCATCGCCCACGTTGACCACGGCAAGACGACCCTTATTGACGTCTTGTTGAAGCAGTCCGGCGTCTTCCGCGAAAACCAGCGCACCGAAGAACGCATGATGGACTCCAATGACATCGAGCGTGAACGCGGCATCACCATCCTTGCCAAGAACACCTCTTTGGTCTGGAACAACACACGTATCAACATCGTTGACACACCAGGTCACGCTGACTTCGGCGGTGAAGTAGAGCGCATTCTGCATATGGTAGATGGCGTTGTACTGCTCGTAGACGCAGCTGAAGGCCCAATGCCGCAGACCAAGTTCGTACTTGGTAAAGCGCTGAAGCTCGGCCTGAAGCCAATCGTTGCGATCAACAAAATCGACAAACCAGAGCAGCGCGCTGACGAAGTACTCGACGAAGTGTTCGACCTGTTCGCGTCTTTGGATGCAAACGAAGAACAGCTCGACTTCCCGGTCGTATATGGCTCCGCTAAGCAGGAATGGATGGCTCTGGAGCCAGCTGGTCCTCAGGATTCCATGGCGCCACTCTTCGACATGATCCTCGACAAAGTTGCAGAGCCACAGGCTGAAGAAGGCGAATTCCGCCTCCTCGCAACAACAATCGAATCTGATCCGTTCCTTGGTCGCATTCTCACAGGCCGCATCGCATCTGGCGTTGCGACCCCGAATATGGCGATCAAAGCGCTGTCACGTGATGGCAGTGTGATCGAAACTGGCCGTATCTCCAAGGTTCTCGCGTTCCGTGGTCTTGAGCGTCAGGCAATTGAAGAAGGCGAAGCAGGCGACATCGTCTCCATCGCTGGTCTGACCAAAGCAACCGTGGCAGACACAATCGTTGCTCCTCAGGTAAGCGAGCCAATTCAGGCACAGCCAATCGATCCGCCAACCCTGTCCATGATGTTCCGCGTCAACGACGGTCCTCTGGCAGGTCAGGAAGGCTCCAAAGTTCAGTCCCGCGTTATCCGCGAGCGTCTGATGAAGGAAGCTGAAGGTAACGTTGCGCTTAAGATCGAAGAAACTGCAGAAGCAGATTCCTTCATCGTTTCCGGTCGTGGTGAATTGCTTCTCGCAATCCTGATCGAAAACATGCGCCGTGAAGGCTTCGAACTTTGCGTAGGTCGTCCTCGCGTTGTTTATCAGGAAGACGAAGCTGGTAAGCGTCTTGAGCCAATCGAAGAAGTTATCATCGACGTTGATGATGAGTTCCAGGGTGCTGTTGTTAAAAAGATCACCGAACGCAAAGGTGAGCTTCTTGAAATGCGCCCATCCGGTGGCGGTCGCTCCCGTTTGGTATTCCACGCTCCAACCCGTGGCCTTATCGGTTACCAGGCTGAGCTGATGTCAGACACCCGCGGTTCCGCGATCTTCAACCGTGTGTTCCATGAATATGCACCTTACAAAGGCGCAATTATGGGTCGTAACACTGGCGTTCTGCTGTCCAACGGTCAGGGCGATGCTGTTCCTTACGCATTGTTCAACCTGGAAGACCGTGGCCCAATGATGATTGATCCGGGCACAAAAGTGTACCAGGGCATGATCATTGGTGAACACACACGCGGTAACGACCTTGAAGTGAACGTTCTGAAGGGCAAGCAGCTCACCAACATCCGTTCTTCCGGTAAGGACGATGCTGTTAAGCTGACCACCCCAATCAAGCTGAGCCTCGAAGGCGCACTGTCTTACATCGCTGAAGATGAACTGGTGGAAGTAACCCCAGAATCCATCCGTCTGCGTAAAGCACTGCTGTGCCCACATGACCGTAAGCGCGCCGAACGTGCATCAAACAAAGCGTCTTAAGACCGCTTAAATTGATGAGTTATTTGAGGGAGGGCTTCGGCTCTCCCTTTTATTTGGGCGATAGGACCTCTCCAAAGGCCTTCAAAAACACCGCCAGTCCCTGTTCAAACTCTTCCCCCCCCGGTGCGTCACCGACAACCAACTCTGCCACTTGCGGCAAAAGCTGCGGAATTGAAAGCGTCCCAAGCAACGCCAGAAACAGGTAGTGTGGCTCCAATGTTGTCGGCAACCTCCCCTCTTTTTGCAAGTCAGCCAACACAGCAATCTGTTGCGTATAATAAGCTTTCCTCTGGTCGGCATGCACAGGGCAATCACCTTCAAAATCCAACGCCTCCCTCATGAGTAACTTGAAGAAATCGGCATCACCTTTGTTGGCTTGAGACCACCCCATCAACATCTCAGAAAGATCACCTGAGATACTGGAACGCGTCTGCTCCCGTTCTTGAAACTGCGCGGTTAAAACAGCTTCAAACAGCCGCTCTTTGGACCCAAAATGCTTATAAACTAGTGCTTTATTATAGCCTGCCCGATCTGCTACATGCTCCATCCGCACGCCATCGACACCACGGTCGATAAACTCTAGCAAAGCAGCCTTCAGGATATCTGAGCGGCTATTACCCCGCTTAGACGTACGCACTGGATTGGTCTGTTTCATACTCATTCCTCAATGGCATCCAGGGCTTTTCGCATCATTCGGGCAATCCCTAAAAGCTGAAGGCTGCCAAACAACGCAACAACTGCTGAGATACCCCATGCAATCATCCAACCATCACCACTCATCACAGTTGGCGCAAACATACCCAGCAAAACAGTTCCGATGACCCACCCGTAATCACCAAGACTAAACAATGTACCCCATGCTACCGAAGGCCAGCCCTGTTTTCCTTGCCACAACAATGCGCCTGCAAACACAAGCAAACCCAGCCCAACAAAGAGCCAGAGATTGGGGCCCTGCCAGTTTAACACCGCAGAGACACGGTGAGGCATCCACACCATGACAACACCGCATATGGCAGAGAATATCGCATTGCCCAAAAGAGCCGCGCGCAAAAGACCTGTTGAACCAGTGCCCGATAGATTTCCAGATTCCGTAATCATGGCTCCCTCCAACCATAAGTAACGATATCGTTATTTATGGTTGGTTTCGGCCTCAGGTCAACAGCACTCGCCTCAACTCCGCGTGAACAAGAAAAACCCCGACGCACATGTGCACCGGGGTTTTGTACCGATTACATAGAGTTACGGTTACTCAGCAGGCTCTTGCACCTTCTGCTCCTCCACGGTCCCAAGTTCGGCTGTCTTCACAGCCTGCTTCCGTTTCCAATTCGCTTTGGCCTTCGTTGTGGTCATTCGTGAGTTATCAGGCGTCCATCCCGGCGTACGAAACATATAGCCGAGGACATCTCTCAGGGATCTTGCGGTCTTCAAATCCTTGACCATGGCAATCCATTCATGAAACGCCACAATCAGCAGGTTGTTGGTCTCAAGGTTCTTGCCAATCCCGTAGCGCGGCGGGTCCTCTGCAACTTCCGGACTGAACGTCCCGAACATCCGATCCCAGATAATCAGCGTCCCCGCATAGTTGGAATCCAGATATCGCGGGTTGGTCGCATGATGGACGCGATGATGGCTCGGTGTGTTAAAGATCCACTCAAATGGCCCCATACGATCAACCAGCTCAGTGTGAATCCAAAACTGGTAGAGCAAGTTCCAGGCTGCAACGAAGAAGATCATCTCCGGTTGAAATCCGAGAAGCGCTATGGGCAAGCCAAAGATGAACGTCAGTGTGATTGTCCCCGTCCACGTCTGACGCAGTGCCGTTGAAAGATTATACCGCTGAGAAGAATGGTGATTGACATGACTCGCCCAGAACCATCGATACTCGTGGCCAAAGCGGTGTTTCCAGTAATAGGCCAAGTCATAGAGCACAAAGCAGATCAGGATGGTCCACCAGTTGATAGGAATAGTCTCGATAAGACGATATCCATAAATCCAGCTGTGCGCCGCATAAGACATGGATGTGCCTAGCGCGATCCCAGCGATGAGACTCCCAATCCCCATTGCCAGACTGAAAAACGTATCTTTGACTTCATATCCATCAATCCCACGCAGCTTTAAAGCCACACCTTCTACAATCATGAGAATGATAAAAAACGGCACCGCATACGATATAGGGTCAAAAAACTCCATTGAGATGGCCCTCCCAAACCGAACTCAAAACCCGAAGTGTACCCCACACCCACGGGCAAGTTACCCTTACGGTAACACACTCCTGTATATGTCATCAAACCGGGAGGGCGCCCCCAAGAAACAATGCAAGAGGAGCAGAGAACTTCAAAAACTTATCCCCCTGCCCTCAACCACGCTTATTCTCAGTTTTGTGCTCACGTATTCGGGCAGCTGGTGGACCGTCCATCAGTGCGGCGTGGGCTGGGCGGAGCTACCGGGTGAAGTAACGCATCACCCGGCGGGTTCGTTGAAACACCCCTTGAAAGTCTTTAGTGCAGGGACCAAGCGGAAGCTGGTCACCCGATGGGCGTCTACACTGGCAGGCGTTTAGCTATCATCGACAATCACACCTGTCTCTGGCAAGTGTGTGCATCGTTGATAGTGCCTGCTCCCAATGCCTTTCGGAGGAGACCTTGTTTCATACAAAAACGCCCGGGCAAGGCGAGCAGCCGATGCCGAAGAAACTAATTTACTTACAATGCGCAGGCACTGCCTGCTCGCCTTGCTCACTCCCGAACTTTCGGGAATCCATGCTTCAACACCGCCGGCGATGCCGTGCGGTGCTAGAACTATTTGCCGTCACTAGGCGTTTCTTCAGGGTAGCTCTGGAAACTATCTGCATTTTGCTTGATCGGTACAATCACCCCACAAGCAATCCGCCCTCCGGCATCACCAGTCGGCTGACTGTGATAGTCGTCCGGATCAGCATGAACAATCAGCGCCCTGCCCGGACCACCAATGAGGCTATCCTTGTCATCGGGAGCCAGGTCTAAGATTTCGGAGAAATACTCGACGACAATCTTTCCATTCTCGGGAACATGAAGATTTGGAAGGTCTCCCGCATGCGGACCATCAGGAACTTCAATCCCGTGCTCATGCCCTTCAGGTGCAAAATGACCGCCCGCAGCCGAGAAAGTTGGCTCACAAAGGCCGGTTTCATGAACATGGAACCCATGCACACCAGCAGGCAAACCATCAAAGGCCGCAGTAATATGGAGCGTCTGGCTCAAAGTCTCAGTCAACACCACACGGCCAACCTGCTTGCCATCAACGTCTTTCATAATGGCAACGGCAGTCGGCCCAGCGGGCACCTGATCTTCTTTAGAAGCCATCGCAGCAAAACTCGCAACAGCAAACCCGGCTGCAACAACTGCTGCCAATCCACTCAGCTTCATCATCCAAAAACTCCTGAAAGCGCTCTGTCCACGCGCAGAGTATTCAGCGTTGAGGCCACATCAAAATCACTCTTGAAACCTAGGTAAATCAACACCGCTTGCCCAACTGATAAGTTGACCAGTCTTGGTTACACCTTCAAAAGAAAACCCGGATCAGAACTGATCTGACCCGGGCTAAACTCTTTCAAAACCAGCGAGATCTTATTCAGCTGGCTCGCCTTTTTCGTTCTCACGACCAAAGTTCGGCGCTGCAGATTCCTGACCGGCTTCAACAAGCTGATGGCGAATATCTTTGGTCCGCGCAAACAGCTTGAACAAGGCATCGCCATCACTCCACCGGATCGCACGCTGCAAGGCAGACAGATCCTCAGAAAAACGAGACAGCATTTCAAGAATGGCTTCTTTGTTGTTCAGGCACACATCACGCCACATAGTTGGATCAGAAGACGCCAGACGTGTGAAGTCACGGAAACCGGAAGCAGAGTATTTGATCACTTCTGACTTTGTCACCGTTTCCAGATCATCAGCCGTACCAACAATGTTGTAGGCGATGATATGCGGTAGGTGAGACACAACAGCCAGCACAAGATCGTGGTGCTCAGCATCCATGGTGTCCACATGAGAGCCACACGCTTCCCAAAAGGCAGCCAGACGCGCGGTAGCACCCGCATCACTGTCGCTGTCTGGTGTAAGAATGCACCAGCGGTTCTCAAAAAGAGAGGCAAAACCCGCATCAGGGCCAGAATACTCAGTACCAGCAACCGGATGGCCTGCAATAAAATGCACACCTTCCGGCATATGCGGCTTCATTGCCGAAATAACGGAGGCCTTCACAGAACCTACGTCAGTCACAATCGCCCCCTCAGCTAAATGAGGGCCAATAGTTTTCGCCACGGCTCCACATGCACCAACCGGCACACAAACGATTACAAGGTCTGCCCCTTTTACGGCTTCTGCTGCGTCCAGATAATATCGGTCCCCAAGTTTCAACTCTTCCGCACGCTTCAGAGTAACTTCTGAGCGTGTGGATATAACAATTTCACCCGCCAGCTTTTCGCGGCGCATGACATGCGAAAGAGATGAGCCGATCAGACCGATACCAATCAGTGCGACCCGGCTAAACAAGGGTTCAGACATGGAGACCTTCTATTAGAACTACTTCAGAAATTCAGAGAGAGCAGCAACAACATCTCTGTTGGCTTCCTCACTACCGATTGACATGCGCAAGGCATTGTCAAATCCATAGGCTTTCACCTGCCTCAGCACACACCCGCGTTCCAGCAGGAAGGCATCCGCATCGACAGCCCGCTTCCCCTGTTCCTCAGGGAAATGGATCAGAATGAAATTGCCGACACTTGGCGTTACGTCAAGACCTAGTTTGGTCAGTTCGTTAACTACCCACGGCAACCATTCGTTATTGTGGCTAACTGCCTGCTCAATAAACGCCTGATCACGCACAGCAGCAGCGCCAGCTGCAATCGCAGCAGCATTCATGTTAAACGGCCCGCGAATACGGCCCAGCGCATCAATGATATGCTCAGGACCATACGCCCAGCCAACACGCAGCGCAGGCAGACCATAAGCCTTGGAGAACGTCCGTGTCATAACAACGTTTTCGGAGTTCGCAACAAGCTCAATACCGGACTGATAGTCATTCCGGCGCACATACTCAGCATAGGCCGCGTCGAGAACCAGAATACAGGTCTTCGGCAACCCGGCGTGCAAACGCTTAACTTCGTCAAACGGAATATAAGTGCCGGTCGGATTGTTCGGATTGGCCACAAAAACCATTTTGGTTTTCTCGGTCACGCGTTCCAGAATGGCATCCACATCCGTTTTCAGGTCTTTTTCTGGGGCAACAACAGGTGTCGCACCAGCTGCGTGGATCGCAATCTTATAAACAAGGAAGCCGTGCGTGGTATAAATAGCCTCATCGCCTTCACCCAGATAGGCATAGGCCAGCAGGCTCAGCACTTCGTCAGAGCCACAGCCACAAATAACGTGATCCGGGTTCAGGCCGTATACTTCACCAATTGCTGTGCGAAGTTCGCCAGCGCTGCCATCAGGGTAAAACTGAAGCTCGGAAATGGTGCGGTAAGCTTCAAGCGCTTTCGGGCTCGCACCTAAAGGAGATTCATTGGAAGAGAGCTTATGTAGTTTATGGCCACCATTTGCCTTCGCCTTACCGGGTACATACGGATCAATTGCCAACACACCAGCACGAGGGACAGGGCGTACTACCTGCTCTTCCATCAACTCATTCCTTTATTCAAAAAACACGCAATTTAACCAACTGCGTCTGCTTCACTATCAAATTCATCATCTAGGTCAAGCGGCGCGGGGTATCCACCGACATATCTAAGTTTATCCGGCGTCGCCTCAGCAGTTTCAAAGAAAGTCGCCAGCTCCTGCTCGGATATATTCCCCGGAACAGCTAATAGCGCATCTACGCCTTCAAAACTGCGATAAAAACTCAACACTTCTATACCTTTGTGCATCAATGAGCTCGGTATAGCTCCCGTCCAGCGCACATCGTAAACACAAATATCCGGCTTCTCAGTTTCAGCAGTTTGAGCCGCAACCACAACAGCAGGCAGATCAGCAGGCCTATCCTGAACAACCAAAAACGGAAGCCTTGCAATAATCGAAGGACCATTGGTGCCATCATCCCGTGCGCCCATGCCACGCCACCAAGGCGTTTCTGCACGCTCTTCTAACCCGATCACACCAAGATCGACCTGTGAATAATCAACCGCCGCAAGCACAGCAGAGGGGTCTATCTCGCGTTGCTGTTCAATGGCGTAACCAAAGTAGAAGCGTGTCAGCTCACTCATTGCGAGTCGATCTGCACTTCCATCAAGATGTACACGATAAGTTGTCTGGGCATTTGTGAGCGAAGAGATTATCTCACGCCAAATATGTTCCAATGACATAATAGGCAGAACACCGCGATGGTTCTCAACCAACCGCCGTATAATATCTGCTTCACGAGAGGGCCTAAAAACAGCATGCATAGAACCTTGTTCAGCTTTTGCCGCAACAATATGCTCAATCAGGTCAGCACGCTCCATAAGCAAGGCATGCAATTTATCATCAACTTCATCTAGTTTATCGCGGACTTGAGACAAGCTCATTTTTGAATCCGAAACTGATGAAGACCCAGACATTGCACTAACCCACTCGAATTATTGAACAGAACCTATGTAAATTCATAGGAAACAACGACGGTGAAAGCAAAAGAAAACGTTGACACACTGCCAATTGGCACCTAGCAAAAACTCTCTTGCAATCCTTTAGAGGAACACCCAATTCGCCTTCACAACACCGCGGAAGAAAACATGACTGAGACTGCCAGCGCAAAACCGGAGAAGACTCCGAATATCTCACCCTCAACACAAGCCAGTGTTGCAGCGGCACAGATGGATATGCCTGCCAGCAAGCTCATGCGATTTGGTTCAGACAATCCTCTCCGGCTTGATGAAGGTACAGAACTCGCGCCTTGGCAGATTGCTTATGAGACCTATGGCGAGCTGAATGAAGACAAGACCAACGCCATTCTTGTGTGCCACGCCCTCACCGGTGATCAATACGTTGCCTCTGAGAACCCCGTAACCGGCAAGCCCGGCTGGTGGTCCATGATGGTTGGTCCTGGTCAGCCAGTAGACACCGACAAATACTTCGTCATCTGTGCAAACGTGCTCGGCGGCTGCCTCGGCACCACTGGTCCTGCATGTACCAATCCGGAAACCGATGAGGTTTACGGGCTCGATCTGCCTGTCGTCACAATCGGCGATATGGTGCGCTCCCAGGCAAAACTGGTTGAAGCGCTCGGTATCGAAACTCTTTTCGCAGTCGTCGGCGGCTCCATGGGCGGTATGCAAGTGCTGCAATGGGCATCTGCCTATCCAGAAAAAGTATTTGCAGCAGTCCCAATCGCTGCAGGTCCACGTCACTCCAGCCAGAACATTGCCTTCCATGAAGTAGGCCGTCAGGCTGTCATGGCGGATCCAGACTGGTGCCACGGACAATATGCCAAAGAAGGCAAGCGCCCTATGAAGGGCCTGTCAGTTGCCCGCATGGCAGCCCACATCACCTACATGTCTGATGAAAGCCTGCACAGCAAGTTTGGCCGCAACCTGCAAGACCGCTCAGCCATCACTTTTGGCTTCGATGCAGACTTCCAGATCGAAAGCTATCTGCGCCATCAGGGCATGACTTTCGTCGATCGCTTCGACGCAAACTCGTATCTCTATGTAACCCGCGCGATGGATTACTTTGATCTCGCAGCAGCACATGGCGGCAAACTGGCCAACGCATTCTTACATAGCACAACCCGTTTCTGCGTCATGTCGTTCACAACGGACTGGCTTTTCCCAACCTCGGAAAGCAAAGACATTGTACGAGCCCTCAACGCAGCTGGAGCAAACGTCTCCTTTGTTGAAATCGAGAGCTCACGCGGACACGATGCATTCCTTCTTGATGAACCTGAACTGTTCAAAACAATGCGTGGCTTCCTGACAGGAGCAGCAAAAGCCAGAGGTATTCCCGCACCGGGAAATGGTGATTGACCGTAACACTGAGCAGTAAGCTTCATCAGAAAGCAGATTCATTATGACAAAACATGATTTGAGTAATGTACGCGGCGATCACCGAATTCTCTGCGATTTTGTAGCATCGGGCTCACGCGTTCTGGACATCGGCTGCGGCACTGGCGAACTTCTGGAACTGCTGATCGATACACGCGGCGTTGATGGCCGTGGCTTCGACACCTCGCAAAAAGGCGTGAATGAAGCTGTTGCCCGCGGGCTCTCCGTCGTGCAAGGCGATGCAGACAACGATCTTGCAGCCTACCCGGACGATGCTTTCGATTACGCAATTCTAAGCCATACGCTTCAGGCGACAATGGACCCGAAACAGGTTCTTGAGCAGTTGCTTCGCATCGGTAAGAAAGTCGTCGTGTCCTTCCCGAATTTCGGCCACTGGCGCAACCGTATGCAGCTGCTCTTCAAAGGCAGAATGCCCGTCACCGACTACCTGCCTTACGAGTGGTACGACACACCAAACATCCACTTCTGCACGATCCGTGACTTTGTTGCTCTCTCTGAAGAAGTCCATGCTAAAGTCATTAAGGCAGAAGCTCTGGATGCAAGGGGCCAGCGCATTGGGTTCAACGCACCATGGTGGGTCTGGAACCTGATCGGCGATCAGGCGGTCTTCCTTCTGGAACGGAAGTAATCAGAACTCAGCTTTCGCCCTCGTTGGCGAAAGTACCTTCTTGCTGGCGACTGTGCCCGTTCATCGCCTGCGCACCGGCAGTCTTTCCATTAGGCAGAAAGACGGGCCGCAAGACCCGCGTCACGTGGCTCGCTTTCATCGGAATACCACGGTACACCTGCTTCTCAGCTTCAGTGACCAGCAACCCAGCAAACGCAGACCAGGCCACCGCCCCTAAACGCTCGAAACTGCGCGCATTCTTTAATACCATTCTCGAGTTCGTCGGCGGCACAAACAGCGCCTCTTCCCGCGACACAACTGAAAGGTGATGGTTGCTCAGGAAGTTATCGAGCTGCGGTCTTGAATAAGGACGACCATACCCAAACGGTGAAACCTCTGACCGTGCCCACGCACCACGTCGATTGGGAACAATCACAATCACCCGCCCACCTGGAGACAAGACCCGGTAGACTTCATCCAACAACGCCCCAGGCTGCCCTGCCATCTCCAACGAATGCACGAGTAAGATGCGGTCAATGCAGGAATCTGGAAACGGCAACTGACTATCTTCCATCAGGAAGGCTTTGTTTGGCACTTCAACTTCACGCGGCCACTTCACCACGCCTTGCGCAGCAGGCATTCCGGCAAACACACGATTGGTCTTCTTCAGGTAAGGCCTCAGATAAGGAGCGGCATAGCCAATACCCAGCAAACTCTGACCATGCATTTCTGGCCAAAGCATTTTCACGCGGCTCCCAACCAACACCCGAAGCATCCGTCCAAGTGGCAGGTCGTAGAACTCTTTTAAGTGAGTAACATCAAGATACAACTGGTTCTCCGCGCGTTGCCTTCCCTTATCATGGGGTGCCAAAGCCATGGGCGCAACGCTTCTTCCTGACGATTTGCAAGCTTAAATCAACCACACCCAGAGTTTTGTGAGTTTGCAGTTGAATTTGACAGCTTGTCCTCTCATGATCTCATAAAGATATACTGTATGCTTGGGAGCTGGTTGATGATTGAAGTTGAAGTCCGGCAGTTTGTTTGTCTGAAAGATAATTTCGGCGTTCTCGTTCACCACCCCGACAGTGGCTGTACAGTTGCAATTGATGTTCCAGAAGCAGCCCCCTACTTACAGGTTCTGGAAGAGACCGGATGGAACCTGACCGACATTCTCATCACACACCATCACTGGGATCATGTCGGCGGAATGGCTGAACTCGTCGAGAGGACAGGCGCAAAGGTAACCGGGCCAGAACGCTCCCGCCAACACATCACAGGCATGAACCGCTTTGTTGAGGACGGAGATGACATTCTCGTCGGCCCAATTGCAGTCAAAGCCATAGGTACTCCGGGCCATACACTTGACCATATCTCCTGGTGGTTTCAGGAGGCGGGCATTGCTCACACAGGCGACACACTCTTCGCCCTCGGTTGCGGCCGTGTTTTCGAAGGCGATCCCGAAATGATGTGGGCCTCTCTGAGCCACCTGGCTAACACATTACCACCCGAAACAAGGATCTATTGCGGTCACGAGTACACGATGGCCAACGCCAAATTCGCTCTCACGATCGACCCAAACAATCAGGCATTGCAGGAACGGACAAAACGCATCGAAGCGCTCCGTGAAGTCGGTCGCCCAACCCTGCCAACCTCCATGGCAGCCGAGCTTTCAACCAATCCGTTTTTGAGAGTCCGAGATCCCCTCGTCCAGAAAAATCTCAACATGGTCAACGCTGAACCAGTTGATATATTTACAGAAATACGTCGCCGCAAGGACAACTTCTGATGCCGCTTGATCAAATCACCTCCTCAGCAACCGCTGAAGAAGTTATCGCTGAACTGCAGATGAAAGAGCATCCAGAAGGCGGCTACTACACCGAAACCTTCCGGGATACAGAAGGCCCAGAAGGGCGCGGTTATTCAACGGCGATCTATTATCTTCTCAAAAAGGGCCAAAAATCTCACTGGCACCGGATCGATGCAATTGAGACATGGCACTACTACGGCGGCGCCCCGCTCTGCCTTTCCATCAGCTCCGAAGAAGGCAGCCAAAACGACATCATCCTCGGCATGGATGTATTAAACGGCCAACGCCCTCAAGGTATCGTACCTCGCCATGCATGGCAGTCCGCACGAAGCCTCGGCGAGTGGACATTAGTCGGTTGCACTGTTGCTCCAGGTTTCCTCTTCGATGGCTTTGAGCTGGCACCACCAGACTGGAATCCTTGAGCCAAAGTCATCGAATTGCGCAATAAATGCTTCGATAATCTTGACCAAACCTCAAAGAAATCTGCCCGCAATTTTAGACAAAAGACGCATAAGACCTGCCCGGAAATCCTCGTAGATACAGAGACTTGTTGGTTAATTGCAGGACTCTGAAAAATTTTTCTGCGCATAAACTCTATGGTTTTTCCGCAGATACAGTTGAGAGATCATGCAGTTTAGCAACTCACGGTTCACACCCAAGACGTGCAAATTTTATGGCATCAAAGCATAACGTAGCAGTCATTATCTTCGCGTTATCAAAACCTTACATACCCGATAGCTGAACCCGGCAACAGCTTCTACTCACCTAATAATCAGGAACACCTGTAAGTAGCTCAACTATCCCGATTAATAACTCAGCACTCAATTCTCAATCACCACTTGCGTTGCTGGCTCTCCTCGGTAGATTGCCCAGCATAGGCGCTTTATGCGCCCGAACACACATTTGGAAGCTAATCTATGGCCCAAGGCGACATCAAAAAGGTTGTGCTTGCCTATTCTGGCGGGCTCGACACCTCGATTATTCTCAAGTGGTTGCAGGCGGAATACGGCTGCGAAGTTGTAACTTTTACTGCTGACTTAGGTCAGGGCGAAGAGTTAGAGCCAGCACGACGAAAAGCTGAACTGCTTGGTATTCGAGAAATCTACATTGATGATCTCCGTGAGGAATTCATTCGGGACTTCGTGTTCCCAATGTTCCGGGCCAACGCAGTTTACGAAGGCGTTTATCTTCTCGGCACCTCTATCGCCCGTCCGCTCATTTCCAAGCGTCTCATCGAGATCGCTGAAGAAACCGGCGCTGACGCAGTTGCGCACGGCGCAACCGGTAAAGGCAACGACCAGGTACGCTTCGAGCTGGCATGCTACGCACTGAACCCAGACATCAAGGTGATCGCACCTTGGCGTGACTGGACGCTGAAGTCCCGTACTGACCTGATCGAGTTCGCAGAACAGCATCAGATCCCGGTACCAAAGGACAAACGCGGCGAAGCACCGTTCTCCGTTGACGCAAACATGCTTCACTCCTCTTCCGAAGGTAAAGTTCTGGAAGATCCGAATGAAGAAGCACCAGAGTATGTCTTCCAGCGCACCGTTGACCCGCTCAGCGCGCCGGACGAAGTCACCGAAATCGAAATCGGCTTCGAAAAAGGCGATGCGTGCTCCATCAATGGCGTACACATGTCTCCGGCAACTCTGTTTGCCAAGCTGAACGATTACGGTCGCGACAACGGCATTGGCCGCCTCGATCTGGTCGAAAACCGTTTCGTTGGCATGAAGTCCCGCGGCATCTATGAGACACCAGGCGGAACAATCCTCCTGTCAGCGCACCGTGCGATGGAATCCATCACGCTGGACCGTGACGCTGCTCACCTCAAAGACGAGTTGATGCCACGCTACGCAAAGCTGATCTACAACGGCTTCTGGTTCTCCCCAGACCGTGAGATGCTGCAGGCGATGATCGACAAGTCTCAGGAGTTCGTGACCGGTACGGTTAAACTGAAGCTCTACAAAGGCAACGTTATCGTTGTTGGTCGTGCATCTCCTTACTCTCTCTACTCAGAAGAGCTGGTGACCTTCGAAGACGACCACGGCGCTTACGACCAGAAAGACGCTGCAGGCTTCATCCGCCTCAACGCTCTGCGTTTGCGCACG
The DNA here is from genome assembly GCF_001623065.1 of Pseudovibrio sp. Ad46. Taxonomy (NCBI): domain Bacteria; kingdom Pseudomonadati; phylum Pseudomonadota; class Alphaproteobacteria; order Hyphomicrobiales; family Stappiaceae; genus Pseudovibrio; species Pseudovibrio sp. Ad46. Next base: position 154,724 of record NZ_LMCG01000001.1, read on the forward strand.
CTGGCAAAGCGGAATCAGATGACCAAAGCAAAAGAGTTGACGGACGCCTGAAAGGGTAAAAGCTCCTAAGCTTTAAATTAGTTATTAAGCCCGCAGTGGAAACACTGCGGGTTTTATTTTGAGAAATACCTAGCAACAAAAATACAGCTACTTTCCGTTGCTTACCTAAAAACGATCAACCAAAAGAGGCTTACTGTTCATTAATTTTTTCATGGCTCAATCATGTCAGTATTCAAAGACGAGGATACTACACAGCGATGAAGAATGACAAAAAAGAACAAGAAACCAATCCCGTTGCAGATTTCCTCCGACATTTCATGATCTATGATCATGTACTCGAGCTCAAAGAGACCGGAGAGTTCAACGGAGCTGCCGATCACTTGCTGAACCTTCTTGGGCAAGGGTGCTCTGAAAACTCAGAGGAAACCATCGATCTGCCAAGAGCAAAGGCGAACTCAGAAAAGCTGGACAGTATGCCAGCTGAGTATGTTTCCGCTCTGTTTGACCAGAAAGCAAAGCTTTTCGATATCAAGCTACTGGAGATCCTCCAATACAGCCTACCAACCAAGATCCACGAAAAGATCAACACTCTCAAGCTTGGCCCCTTTAAACGTCTTTTAGATCTAGGTTGTGGCACTGGCTTAGCTGCCGAATTTTTTGAAGATCAGATCCGTTATAAAACTGGCGTCGACATTTCCGAGCAAATGCTCAAGCTGGCGAGAGACAAGAAGATCTACGACGATCTCCAGCAATGTGAAATCAACGAGTTTCTCGATCAAGATCATCCTCAGAAATGGGATTTGATACTCGCATCAGAACTCTTGCCGTACTTTGGTTCATTGGAAGATCTCTTCGCAGGTGTTGCCCGCAACATCGAAAAGAATGGCGTGTTCCTGTTCTCCGCTGAAGCTGTGATGGAGCCTGCATCCAATACCCAGCCCTACACGATGAGCGACAGCTGCCGCTTCAAGCATACAGAAGATTATCTCCGCAATCTCTTGGAGCAATTCGACTTTGCAACCATCGACTTCACGCAGACCACACTCCGACAAGAGCACGAAAGTCCTGTGCTCGGACATCTTGTAGTCGCTCGCTATATGCCAGCGTGAGCGCTACAACCCGGCCATCAACGTTATCAGCACAACCACCAGCATTAAAATGCTTGGGTAGAAAGTCAGTGCAAAGCCGGTTCCACGCCAGGGTGCCCCCTTCTCATAGCTGGCAAAAAACAGAATACGCCCGAGCGCAAACAGCAGCGCAGCTAACAGCGGTACCGACATCGTGCTACCGGGCATAACCGCAGCCCAGGCAATGTAGATGAACCCCGCCAACACCCCCTGCTCAAGTGTATTTTGCAAAATGCTCTGCAGCATCCTGGCTTCCTCACTGCCGTGGGTTAGCCCTCCTCCATCAATGTCATCAGCATGATAAAACCTGCGCATTGCCAGACGACCTATGGAAATCATCAGCAGCAAGGCAGGTGATAACAATGAAACCGCTGCCACCCAAAGTCGCTCAGAGGCATTCCAGTCTGCGGCAAATCCAAACGGATTGAGAAGCGCACCAAACAAAAGCACAATCGCGGTCACCAACGCTCCAACAATCATCCGCTGAAACACACCCCGCTGTTTTTCTGCAAAGTCCAATGCAACCTCCTTTTAGAGAACATAATAGGAACAAACCCACAACTATCTGCTGCGGACTGCTTGCGGCAAGGCGCTACCTCTCCTAGCCTAGGCACGTCTGACCAAGCAGGAGACTTTGATGACTATGGAAGCGCAGTTAGTTTTAAAAGTTGATAACGCCGCTGCGCGCCGCTTGTTTCTGCAGAAACACGCCCTTCTTGAAGCACCAACAGGCTCCTCGAAAGGAGAAGATCTCCTCGATCTCATTCACCGCATTGGCTTTGTGCAGGTTGATAGCATCAACACAGTAGAGCGTGCGCACCACATGATCTTGTGGTCACGCCGCCAAAGTTACCGCCCCAAACATCTCAAGAAGCTGCTGGAAAATGACAGAAGCCTCTTTGAGCACTGGACGCATGATGCCTCAATCATTCCAACCGAGTTCTTCCCTTATTGGCACTACCGCTTCCAAAAAAGCGCAGAGAGCTTGCAATCCTGCTGGAAGGTCTGGCGCGGTGCGGAGTATCAGGAAAAACTCAACCTCATTCTACGGCACATCGAAGAAAACGGCCCCGCTGGCACCTCAGATGTCGGCAAGAATGAGAAGCGCAGCAAAGGCGGATGGTGGGAGTGGAACCCATCCAAAACAGCACTTGAATATCTCTGGCGGACCGGACAAATCTCCGTCTCCCGGCGTGAAAACTTTCAAAAACTCTATGACCTGACAGAACGCGTCATCCCTGAGGATCACCGCTCCGCTAAACCCAGCCATGCAGAAACCATAGAGTGGGCTTGCAACTCCGCAATCGACCGCCTCGGCTTCGCTACGCCCAGCGAAATTGCAGCCTATTGGGACAAACTAGACCTTGCCGATGTCAAAGCATGGTGTGAGCAAGCCCAGAAGCGTCAGGAACTAATCCCTGTTGAGATTCAACCTGCCAGCGACACGAAGCCCAAATTATGTCTCGCACGCCCAACAATTGAAGATGAACTGAGATCCCTCGAAGCCCCATCCCAACGGATCCGCATCCTCAGTCCATTCGACCCGGCATTAAGAGACCGCAAGCGCGCTGAGTTCCTTTTTGACTTCAATTACCGCATCGAAATCTTCGTCCCTGAACCAAAACGGCAATACGGCTATTATGTCTTCCCCGTAATGGAGGGGGACAAGTTGATTGGCCGCATTGATATGAAGCGTGACAAAGCCTCCAATGCTTTGGCCGTAAAACGCTTCTGGCCCGAGGCTGGCATTCGCATGGGCAAAGGCCGCCAACAACGATTGGAAGCTGAACTGGAGCGATGCACCCAGTTTGCTGGCTGTGAAGATCTTCAGTTCCTCTCAGCTTGGCAAGGATAGCCCACTGGATGGCGGGACTATCAGAAACGTAAGTAACCTCCAATACTGCTGGTAAACGTCGCATTCTCGTCAGCACCAAGAGAGCAAATGGGCCAGCTTTTGCAAACTTTGTTGCGTATTCTGCTCTGCCTTGTGGCGCTGAATACCTCTGCTAGCCAGGCCCAACCTCTCTTCAATTTAGACGACCACTTCACCTTCAATCCGCAAGGCAAGTACCAACCCCGCCTCATTGGCCTGTTTGAGACAGATCGCAATAACACATCTGGAGCCGCCGAAGTCATCACGCCAGTCTTTCAGGACAGTCATGGCATGTTCTTCGCTGATGTCCGCTCCGGCAACTCCTCTGATGCTGTTTATCTCATAAGTGCTGGCGGTGGCCTCCGTCACTTTGTACGGCCAAACTTGATTGGCAGCACCTACATCTTCATGAACTACAAGGAAGATTACGAACGCGGCCCCGCAACTGCAGTCACCACGGGCATCGAGTTTTTGGCAAATAACTATGAGGCTCGCTTCAACGCACAATTTCCGACAAGCAAAGTCCGTATTCTGGAACCGGAGCCGGGTAGCACAGACCAACGCGAAAGCATTCCTCTCCTCAACCTTTCAGGAGAGATTGGCTACGACCTTCCCGGAACTGAGGATCTGGGGTTCGGCTTCCGCATCTATGCAGGAGGCTTTTATAGAACCGCCAACAACATTGAAGAGATAAGCGGGGCGCAGGGACGGTTTGAAATATCCCGTGCAGGCTGGTTTGGCGTACCTGGATTGAAGACCACATTTGTTGGCCAGATCCGCTATCACAGCGACATCAACTATCCCATTGGTGCTTTTCAACTTCGCATAGGCCTTCCCATCGTCAAATATTGGAAGGGCATCACTGTCGATAACTATAATGAGCTCTCTCACATAGAACGTCGCATGACAGAACGTGTGCGACGCCCCCTCACTATTCACAATCGCACGCGTCGTATTCCCTAGAACTCCACTTAAAATGAAAGCCCTAGGCATTAAACCACTCGAAGCGTTACCCCTCCCGGTTTCAGGGCATCACAGACCCCCAGCATTAATGTTAATCTTTTCCGATAGGATACCGCTTCCAGCTCTTCCGGGGACAACCACATGAGGACTATTCCACTCACGCTCATTCCGTTTTTGCTCTACAACGCTGTTGCATTTCGGTGGTTTGAAGATCTAGAGCCGGTGCTTGATCAAGGCTACAACGTCACTCCGTGGGCTGCCATTGTATTCCAGATCCCACTGCCATCCGGACTGCTTGTTCCTCTGGATGTCGCCACCCTTCTGCTTGCAGGCACTTTGGTCCTGCTCTTCGTTGAGATCATCAAAGCCACCAGAACCAGCACACTCTCACTGGTAGATCACAGCTTGTCTCTGTTGATCCTCGTGGCTTACCTAATTGAGTTCCTCTCGGTACAAGAAGCCGCCACTCCGCTCTTCCTTCTGCTCATGACCATCACGTTTCTGGATGTCATCGCCGGTTTCATCATCACCTTGTCCGGAGCACGGCGAGATGTAGTTGTGGCAACCAGCAACAGCTAACAACAAGTCTGCAGCATTGGGCTTTAATGCATAAAGGGCACCCGGTTGGATGCCCTCACGCTAGTTGTAATGTGCAACACGCTTAAAGCGCGGCCAGTGCCTTAGCAACATCTTCCAGCAGGTCATCTGCATCTTCCAGACCAACAGAAAGACGAAGCGTCTTGTCTGTAATGCCCAGCTCCAAACGCGCATCTTCCGCAACACTCTGGTGCGTAGTCGTCGCCGGATGGGTAATCAGGCTCTTCGCATCACCAAGGTTGTTGGAAAGGCTGACAATCTCCAGTGCATTGGAGAACTTGAAGGCCGCTTCCTTACCACCCGCCAAATCAAACGCCAGCATGGTAGACCCACCCTGCATCTGCTTGGCCACGATATCCGCCTGTGGGTGATCAGCACGGCCCGGGTAAATCAGCCGAGACACTGCAGAATGATCCGCAAGGAACTCTGCCAGCTTGCCTGCATTCGCAGTCTGACGCTCAACACGCAGAGACAATGTCTCCAGACCTTTCAGCAGAACCCAGGCGTTGAACGGGCTCATCGCAGGCCCAGTATGCTTGAACGGGTCATGGAATTCTTCCACAATCCACTTTTCATCAGAAAGCACGATACCGCCCAGACATCGGCCCTGCCCGTCAATATGCTTGGTCGCAGAGTAGATCACCACATCAGCGCCCAAGGCCAGCGGGCTCTGCCAGATAGCAGTCGCAAACACGTTGTCGACAATAAGCCGTCCACCAGCTTCGTGAATAATATCCGCAACAGCTGGAATATCGATCACTTCAAGCGTCGGGTTGGTTGGGCTTTCAAGGAATGCCGCTGTGGTGTTCGGACGAACAGCTGCTTTCCATTGCTCAATGTCAGTGCCATCAATCAGCGTGGACTCCACACCATAACGTGGCAGCAGCTTTTCGATGATGTATCGGCAGGAACCGAACAGTGCCTTTGGTGCAATCACGTGATCGCCAGCTTTAACGCAGGCCATAATCGCAGAGTTAACAGCCGCCATACCAGAAGCCGTGCCGCGTGCGGCCTCAGCGCCTTCCAGTTCACACATTCGTCGCTCGAACATTCCTACGGTCGGGTTTGCGTACCGGGAATAAATATAGCCCGGATTCTCGCCCAAAAAGCGTGCTTCTGCCGCTTCTGAGCTGTCGTAAACATACCCTTGTGTAAGGAAGATAGCTTCGGATGTTTCACCAAAGCTGGAGCGCGTTGTGCCTCCATGAACAAGCCGAGTTGCTGGCTTCCAGTTCTTTGCGTCTGTCATCGCTCATTCCTGCCCGAAGAGATATCGCTCTACCCCTTCATTAAAAAACCCCGGCGCGGGCCGAGGTCTATACAAGAACCCGACCCTTTAGCTACTTGTTTTACGTGGTTGCAAGCCGGTCGACCAAATCACCACGGAATAGGCAGCGTTTTTACCTCGAAAATACACTAGGGTCAATCAATCAGCTTAGGTTGCAGACTTGGCGAGAGATCAAACTTACGTTAATCAGTGTCAGAACGATTTGAGTACGAGTGGGGCGGAACCAACAATGACAGGCATTCTTCCGGCAAAAGCGATTGAAGCTATGTTTGCCAGCGGTGCAATTCAAGCAGACAGAGTGCCCGACGAGGACCAGATTCAACCTGCCAGTCTTGACCTGCGCCTCGGCGTCAAAGCATGGCGTGTCCGGGCCTCCTTTCTGCCCGGCCCCGACGCGAAAGTGGAAGACAAGCTGGAAAAGCTTATCCTGCACGAGATCGACCTCTCCAAGGGCGCCGTGCTGGAAACCAACTGCGTTTACATCGTCCGCCTTCAGGAAGCGCTGGACCTTCCGGCTGAGCAATCCGCCACAGCCAACCCGAAAAGCTCCACGGGCCGCATCGATGTGTTCACCCGCGTCATCACAGACCAGGGCCGCGCATTTGACCGTGTTGAAGCTGGCTACAAAGGCCCGCTCTACGCTGAGATCTCTCCAAAGACCTTCCCTGTGCTGGTCCGCGAAGGCTCTCGCCTGTCCCAAATCCGCTTCCGCGATGGTGAAACCCTCATCAATGATGAAGACCTGACCAAAGTGCACAACCAGCACACGCTGGTTTCTGGCGGCAAGGACGAAGACGCAATCAACAACGGCGTCCAGGTGTCCATCGACCTGAAAGGCTCTGGCAAAGACAGCCTCATCGGCTACCGCGCCAAGCGCCATACAGGTGTGATCGACGTTGACCGCAAAGACGCACAAGACCCGGAAGACTTCTGGGAACCGCTGTACAATCGCGGCGATGCAACGCTCATCCTCGACCCGAACGAGTTCTACATTCTGGTCTCGCAGGAAGCCGTCCACGTCCCACCGCAATACGCCGCTGAGATGGTGCCATTCGACCCACTCGTCGGCGAATTCCGCGTCCACTACGCAGGCTTCTTCGACCCCGGCTTCGGCCACTCCACCGTTGGTGGCACAGGGTCCAGAGCCGTTCTAGAAGTCCGCTCTCACGACGTTCCCTTCATCGTAGAACACGGCCAGACGGTTGGCCGCCTTGTCTACGAGCACATGGAGGAAGTGCCAGAAACCCTTTACGGCGAAGGCATTGGCTCCAACTATCAGGGTCAGGCACTAAAGCTCTCCAAGCACTTCAAAAGCAAAGAACCGGTAGGAGCATAAGCCCATGCCCCTCTTCACCGTTGAGCAGGAATACAACGCGATACTGGAAGAAAAGAAGTCACGCTTTCTTGCCTTTCTGGTACCCCATGTAGACTTTGCTCAGCGGCTGGCGGATCTTCGCGACGAGCACAAAAAAGCCAACCACCACGTCACCGCCTTCCGCAGAATGCTCCCCGAGGGACGCATCGATGAAGGCGGCAAAGACGATGGTGAACCGTCTGGCACCTCCGGCATGCCCACACTCAAAACACTCATTGGGGCAGACCTTGTGGATGTGGGCGTCATCATTGTCCGTTACTTCGGTGGCACAAAACTGGGCACCGGCGGCCTGGCACGGGCCTACTCCGGCGCCGCAAATCTCGCCATTCGGGAAGCTGAGCTTGTGCCATGGCTGCGCATCAAAACCCGCAGTGTCTCTGCCAGCTTCTCCAGCAGTGCCGAACTGGAACGCCAGGTCATTCTGCTACAGCTGGAAATCATCGAACGCACCTTCACAGAGGACGGCGTAACCCTGCTCGTCAGCGGTCCTGAAGATCAGATCGACAAGCTTTAACCTTCTGTACTTGCTAGCTTTTTCATGCCTCTCAGCATTTCCATCGCACCCAATTAATTAAAATCCTAATAAAAACTTAAACTTTGGCACGCGCCTTGCGATGTAAATCCCAGGAAATGGCATTTGTCTCATTTTGAGACGGTCGGGGGAGTGAAGTCATGCGTGTCACCCGCACTGGAAAAGCGATTAACACTGGAACAGACGCTGATCGTCGCTATCGCGATATCGGCTCTCGCCGTCACGCCAAAATCACAGAGCAAAATGCAGAGACTGTTTCAAGACGGAACACCTACGGGAAACCAGGCAAGGAACTGCAAGTCTCTGAGGATGTCGCCACCACGCAAACTCAGCACGAAAAAGACGCCCAGTTCTATGACCTGCCAAAGCGCATCAACGTCTTCCGCTGCAACTCCGCTTTCCTCGCCCACCTCATCGGCATCAAAGAAAACGCCGCCCACCTGCGCGACCGCCGCCGCGTAGAACCCGAGGAAGGCGCCATCAGCTACACCACCACCGAAAAAGCCCCCCGCCTCATCGGCGAAGGCCGCATCATCGAATACAACGCTTGAAGAAATAGAACAAAAGCTATTTCAAAAACTCTTAGACTTCGCTAGGGAGAGCCTCTTGTACAATCTGCGGATCAGGCTTTGCTCGAATACTTCTACATATTCTCCTTTAACGGATATAACTTCCTCACGGTAAATTGCGCGCACTTGGGCTTTAACGTCCTTAGCTGGCCGTTACTCTCGACGATCCTCGTTGTAAATCGAGCAATGTCACCCAGACTCCTGATGATCGTAGCAGTAAGCCAATTATTGCTCTTCGCCTTGATGACATACTTGTCAGGCGGACAAAGCGGTATCTTTGCAGTCCCAGATACATATTTCCACATCGCTTGGGCTATATTTCCAATACTTTGCCTCATCACCATCCTTTGGGGTTTGATTATGATGTTCCTGAAGGATGTGCCGAAATTGACCCGACCACAGGCCATTTTTTATTACATTTTCAGCTTGTTACTAACCTGTGCTAACCCCTTGGGCCCTCTATTGGCATTCACCACAGGTGTCGACGGTTTCTTATATCACGATGTCACATCTGCCTTCGTCTCAACACTCGGCGCCGTATTTGCAGCTTTTGCCCTAGTAACGTTCTTGCCCGCATCAGCTGGCGCAATCATCTATAGCTACCCAAACCCACTAGTTCGTCGAGGGTTAATGACAGCAAGCTTACTCGCATGGAGCGCGTTTTCGCTCTGGATTTTGGATCACAGCCTCCAGTACTTCAATATAAGATCCGTAAAACTGGTTGCCTCAATTTTTTAACAGACAAGGCAATATGGACGGACATCACAAACACCAACAGCACCACATGACATCCCATGTAGTGTTGAACCAGAGTTCCCGATAATCGGGATGAGCAAGGCGGCAGGCAATACCTGCGCTACTTGTTAGTAATGAGTCTTCGGCATTGGCTACACGCCTTGCCCGGGCTTTCTTGTAATGAACTACGTCGCCTCTTTTGCCTATAAGGCACGATAGCCGGTTTCCCGGAAAGAAAGTGGCTTATCCAGACACGTTTCCATGCCCAAACAGTTCCTCCGTCTTTGACAAACACATCTGCAAAAGCAGGTTTTACTGCCGGTACATCTGCATCCGTCGCCGCGTGATACCCTATAGTCCTGGGCCCTTCCCCTCAAACCATGCGGTCACGTTTGAAGTTCGGTTCACCGGACCACTGAAAGGTGCGTTACGTCTCCCAACAGCCCAACCCAGCCTACGACACACTGACGGTCGCTCCGCCAGCAGCCCGTTACGTAGGCATAGGTTCAGAATATGGGAGGATTTCAGAAGGGGAATAAGTTTTTTGAGACAGTCTTTGCCCACCCACCGGTGTCATCCCGGGCGAAGACCCGGGACCCATACCCCCAGTGTCAAAGATTGGTCGAATGCCTCAGCAAAATAGTAAAGCAAGAGGTTATGGATCCCGGGTCTACGTGTACATACCGGAGACATAGGTGACAGGTGTTCGGAGAGATGGTTGACACATTAACATGGCATTCAGGGAGGGACCGGGATGCCTTGGAAAGAGTGTTCAACAATGAAACTTCGAGAAGAGTTTGT
>NZ_LMCG01000002.1:0-39720 GCF_001623065.1 Pseudovibrio sp. Ad46
AGGGTGTAAGGTCATGGAGCCTGTCCCTGTGCTACGTGGTCCGCAAAAGCGGCCACCATCAACTGTTCAGGTTTGGTAATACATGCGAGGCGGGGTCTGGCCGCGTCACGATCTCAAGCCGTGCTGGACTCTGATCTGGGATCCAACGACCTCCGCCTCGCTACCATTCAAGCACAAAACAAACACACAGGGATCCAGAGCTGCCCTCACCAACGCCAGCACCTTTGGCACTGGATACCGGATCAGCGCTCCGCTTGTCCGGCATGACGGTTGAGGTTCCAGAGCAACCAACCAGTCACTCTGGATACCCATCATAGTTAGCAAAGCACCAGCACCTTAGTACCCCAGCGCGCAGCCGTCTTTGCGTGGGTCAGAGCCGCCAATCAGGCCGCCGCCGTTGGCTCGGTCAAACATGATCGCCTGTCCACCGCCGATTGGGGAAGTCACAATGGACACCTCATGGCCTAAAGCTTGCAGTGCTTCAACCGTCTCCGCTGAGACACTGGTTTCAGCTTGCAAAGACAAGGACTTCTCGTCGATGAACATACGCGGGCAATCAATGGCTTCCTGCATGTTCATACCGTAGTCCAGATGATTGGAAAGCACATGGGCATGACCGCACGGCTGATACCCGCCGCCCATCACACCAAAACTCATATAAGGCAGTCCGTCCTTTAGAACCATCGCCGGAATGATAGTGTGCATTGGCCGCTTGCCCCCAGCAATCTGGTTTGGATGCCCCTCTTCCAACGTGAAGCACGCCCCACGGTTTTGCAAAAGCACGCCGGATTTCGGTGTCGCGATACCAGACCCGAAGCCGTGATAAATGGAGTTGATGAGCGAAATGGCCAGACCATTCTCGTCAACCACACTCAGATAAACCGTATCAGACTTCGGTGAGAGCACCTCTTCCGGCTGCCTCGGCAACACAGCATCCGTGCGGATCAACTTGGCAAGACCGTCGATGTAGTCGCTATCCAGAAACGCCTGCGGGTCAAACTCCATAGTCTCAGGATCAGCAAGAAAACGATCACGGCCAGAATAAGCAATCTTGGCAATTTCCATCTCCAGATGGAACCGCTCTGGCCCCATTGGATCCAGATCCGCCCAGTCAAACCGCTTCATCAACTCCAGCATGATAAGAGCTACAATGCCCTGCCCGTTTGGCGGCAACTCAGCAACAGTCACGCCGCGATAGTCCGTGGTGACTGGCTTCAGATCAACAGCCTCATGCGCAGCCAGATCGTCCGCTATCAGATATCCACCCTTCGCCTGCACTACTGCTGCAATCTCTTCAGCAATCGGGCCGTTGTAGAACGCATCCGCTCCACTCTTTGCAACAGCTTCCAGCGTCTCTGCCAGGGGAAGGTTACGCATCATTTCGCCAACAACAGGCGCACGACCATCCTTCAAAAACAGCTCAGATGCACCTTCATCACGCTTGAGAAAGTCAACAGCGCCTTTCCAGTCCGCAGCCACACGCGGGCAGACTGAATACCCGTCACGCGCATAACCAATCGCCCGCTTCAGAACTTTATCGAATGAAAACCGTCCATGGTCTTTGAGCAGCTTCTCCCACCCGCGCAAGGCGCCCGGAACGGTGACTGCGTGAATTGAATCCACGGCAACATCAAGCAAACCATCCGCTATCAGCTTATCTGCACTCACATTTTCAGCAGCGCGCCCAGATGAATTCATGCCCGAGAGCGTCCCATCCGGCTGCGCAACAATGGCAAAGCAATCGCCGCCAATGCCCGTCATATGCGGTTCAACGACAGAATGAACAGCCATAGCGGCCACAGCAGCATCAACGGCAGTACCGCCCTCTCGCAAAATTTCGAGCGCTGCATTGGTAGCCAATGGATGGGATGTCGCTGCCATTGCATGTGGTGCATAAACAGCGGAGCGACCCGGAGCATGAAAATCTCTAAACACGAAAAATCCCTCTTTGTAATTACCAGTGAATCTCCGGTCCCCTAACGAAGAATTCCCCGCATCATCATCCTCTGCTAAAACAGGGTGATTCAGCAAAACCTATCAGGAAATACTTATGGTGCAATTCAATCTTGATCACGCCCGGACAATCATCTCAGCAGCACAGGCTAAAGGAAGCGAGCTTGGCCTCAAACCGCTCACCGTCGCTGTACTGGATGCAGGCGGCCACCTCGTCGCACTCGAACGTCAGGATGGCTCATCAATATTGCGCCCACAAATCGCAATGGGCAAAGCCTATGGAGCCGTAGCCGTTGGCGCAGGGTCCCGCTGGCTCAACGACAACGCCCAAAGCCGCCCTCACTTCGTGCAGGCACTCAACGGCGTTGCAGGTGGCGGCATTGTGCCAGTACCGGGCGGTGTTCTGGTCCGCAACACTGACGGCGAAATTCTAGGCGCAGTCGGCATCACCGGCGACACATCCGAAAACGACGAAGCTTCAGCCATTGCAGGCATTAAAGCAGCTGGTTTCACGGCTGACGCAGGCTGACACAACTTTACCGCAGTTGCTGGACTATATTGCGCCCAGCAACTGCACCACTATCACGGTTCACTTCATTTCAGATTGGTACCCATGCCTATTCGCTTTGTTATTTTTGATATGGACAACGTCCTTTACGATTATGACCATCCCTACCGTCTGAATGTCCTCGCTGACATGACCGGCAAACCAGCCGAAGAGATCGATCATATCGTCTTTAAGGGGCCAGAAGAAAACGCCGCCGAAGCCGGCACCCCGCACACCGCAGCAGAATACCTCTCGCAGTATCAACGGCTTCTGGGCCATCCTATTTCACGTGAAACGTGGGTCAAAATCCGCCGGGACATGATGACCGAATGGCCAGACATGCTCTCCCATGTGGAAGCAATCAAACAAAACCACGAAGTCGCATTGCTCACCAACAACGGCATGATGTTGAAAGACGCGCTCTATGAAGTCGCTCCGGCACTGGAGCCAATCTTTGGCGACCGCGGCCATGCCTCCGCCGAGTTCGGAACCCGCAAACCAGACCCGAACATCTACCTGACAGTCTGCGAGAAATACGGCTTCCAACCAGAAGAAACCCTGTTCGTGGACGACCGCCTCGACAATGTGGAAGGTGCCCGCGAAGCAGGCCTGACCGCTTACCAGTTCACCACAGAACCAGCGTTCGCCAGTTACATTCGCACACTGGGACTGATCAATGAGCAGGTTCCGGCGAATTAGAAACATCCCACTAACCGGGTATTCAGCAGACCAGCAATCAGTTCGCCTCAAAGACGGTTTCTCTCCGTAAACTTGTGCAATTGCAACACACGCAAGTTGAGATGGAGAGAAGTCTGTACCTACGTCTGACCATAAGCTCAGCGATGCTCGCGGTCTTCATCGCACTCGCCATCTTGCCATCCATCGCTTTCGCAGGATCATCACTTGCATGGCCGCGGGGCTTGATGATTGTGGCACTGGTTTACTTCGCGCAAGTCGGCGTAGGCTTATGGCTCGCCCGCATAAACCCCTGGCTGTTCAAAGAACGCACCTCGTTCCCCTCCAAGGCCCTGAAGGGAGACAAACGCGCCACTCTCATCCTGTTCGGAGTGATCTTCGTCTACTTCCTGCTCGCTGCTCTGGACGCTCACCTCTGGCATATCCTGCCTCAAACGGGAGACGTGAAACCAATCCTCAGAGGCCTGTTCCTCTTCCTGTGCGGTGTCATTCTCATCGTCTGGACCTTCAGCAAAAGCCCCTTCGCCAAGCCAACACCTCAAATAGACCTGAGCGAGCAGCAATGCGTTGAAAGCTGCGGACCGTACGCACTGGTCCGCCACCCCATGTATCTCGGCCTCATGTTCTGCATCGCAGGCCTTTCCATGATACTGGGCTCAAAACTCTTCGCCTTCCTCGCAATCCCGCTCATCATCCTCGGCTTCCTGCCGCTGATGAGAACTGAAGAAAAAACCCTCACCAGCAACTGCGAAGGTTACACAACCTATACTGAGAAGGTCCCCTGCCGCCTGTTTCCATGGATCTATTAAAAAAGCCGAAGGCATCCCTCCGGCTTCCATAACTCAGCAGCAATGTGTGTGTATCAGGCGTCTTTTTTGGCCGCTGCCAAAGCTGCAATCTGCTTTTGCATTTCTGCAAGCTGCTCTTTCAGGTCAGAAATGTCGCCGCTGCTAGCCTGCGTTTCTGCAGGTTTAGGCGCAGCTTCCTTTTCCGGTGCTTGAGCTTGCCCCGTCATATCCGCAGGATTTGAACCATCAAACGGCAGGAACATCTTCATCGCACGGTCAAACATATCCGCATTTCGCTTCACCTGATCTTCCAGAACCTCAAAGGCAGAGGAGCCAAAGTTCTGGTTCATCTGGCTGCGCAACTTCTCTTGCTCTCGGGTGAGAGAGGACATGGAGAATTCCAGATAGCTTGGCACGAGGTTTTGCATACTGTCACCGTAAAACCGGATCAGCTGGCGCAGGAAGGTAATTGGAAGAAGGTTCTGCCCCTTGCTTTCCTGCTCAAAGATAATCTGCGTCAGAACAGTCCGCGTGATGTCATCACCGGATTTGGCGTCAATGACGACGAAGTCATCTTCATCCTTCACCATCACCGCAAGATCCTCGAGAGTCACATAGGTGCTGGTTCCAGTATTGTAGAGCCGCCGGTTGGCGTACTTCTTGATGATAGTGGCTTCGTTTGTCTTAGCCATCAGATTTGAGTACCTCAATGCGCTATTATGGCTGATCTGGAACACTATCCCAATTTGCTCCGGCCAGCTCCCCCCTGATCCCATATTTTTTACATACGAGATTAACTAGTAAGCCGCAGAGTAAGCTAAATCCCACCTTTCACGCTAGCGGTTTCATTGGTCTACTATGGTCTTAATTGGAATTATCGAATTCATCTGGCTTTCCCCCCTACAAATTGAATAGTCTGCCCATTAGGTATTCTACGAGTTCGAAGGATCTCTTATGCTGCATTGCACCAGCATGGCTGCCCGCCCTGGTGATTTGCGTGCGAATAAGAAGTCCCGCATTGCACAAATATTGGAGAATTGCACATGACCTCGCCTAATGATGTTGTAATTGTAAGCGCGACACGTACCCCAATCGGATCCTTCAACGGGTCCTACGCCAACACCCCAGCTCAAGACCTCGGCACCGCGGTTATCAAGTCAGCACTTGATCAGGCGAAAGTGGAAGCAAACGACGTCAACGAAGTTATCTTCGGCCACGTGCTCACTTCTGGTCTCGGTCAGAACCCGGCACGTCAGGCAGCGATCAACGCTGGCATGGCAGATGATTCGACCGCTATCGTTATCAACCAGGTTTGCGGGTCAGGCCTGCGTGCTGTCGCTATGGGCATGCAGCAGATCCAGTCCGGTGATGCAGATATCATCGTTGCAGGCGGTCAGGAAAACATGACCCTGTCCCCACACTGCCAGAGCTTGCGTGCCGGCGTGAAAATGGGTGACTACTCCATGACTGACACCATGCTGAAGGACGGCCTGATTGATGCATTCCAAGGCTATCACATGGGTATCACTGCAGAAAACATCGCAGAAAAGTACCAGATCACCCGTGAAGCTCAGGACGAGTTCGCTGTCTCCTCTCAGAACAAAGCAGAAGCTGCTCTGAAAGCTGGCAAGTTCAAAGACGAAATCACTCCAATCACCGTAAAAGAGCGCAGAACTGAGCGCGTGGTGGAAGATGATGAATTCATCCGCATGGGTGCTGAAATCTCCGCAATGCAGAAACTGCGCCCGGCATTCAAAAAAGAAGGCACCGTAACCGCAGCCAACGCATCCGGCATCAACGATGGCGCAGCAGCTCTTGTTTTGATGAGCGCAGACGCAGCTGAAAAACGTGGCCTGAAACCGCTGGCAACCATCAAGTCATGGGCAACTGCTGGTGTTGATCCTGCATACATGGGTCTTGGCCCAATCCCTGCTTCCAAAAAAGCACTCGAAAAAGCTGGCTGGGCTATTGATGACCTCGATCTCATCGAAGCAAACGAAGCCTTCGCAGCGCAGGCTCTTGCCGTTGGTCAGGAACTGGGAATCGACTCAGACAAGCTCAACGTCAACGGCGGCGCAATCGCTCTTGGTCATCCAATTGGTGCATCCGGCGCGCGAGTACTTGTAACTCTTCTGCATGAAATGAAGCGCGAAGAGAAGAAAAAAGGCCTGGCAACCCTATGCATTGGTGGAGGTATGGGTATCGCACTGTGTGTTGAGAGAAAATAACCTCAACATTGGTAGTAATGTCACCTAATTGGAATAATTGAGCTTTATGGTCCCTGCGTAAAGTTCAAGTCAATTCCCTAACTAATGACGGAGTTGTCTTTGCTCCGTCATTATTATTACCTGTAACGGTGGGTTCCAATATTTTATTCCTAAGGCGGGGAGTATATCGATGAGCAGGGTAGCAATTGTAACCGGAGGAACGCGTGGCATCGGCGCAGCGATTTCCAAAGGATTGAAGGATGCAGGATACACAGTTGCCGCAACATATGCAGGCAACACGGAAGCAGCTGATAAATTCAGCGCAGAAACCGGCATCAGTGTTTACAAATGGGATGTAGCGGACCCTAAGGCCTGTGAAGCAGGTATTGCTCAAGTGGCAGAAGAGCTCGGCCCGGTCGAAGTTCTCGTAAACAACGCGGGCATCACCCGCGATGGCTGGTTCCACAAGATGGATTATGACCAGTGGACCGCCGTGATGAAAACCAACCTCGACTCAATGTTCACAATGAGCCGCCCGGTTCTGGATGGCATGCGCGAGCGTGGTATTGGCCGCATCATCAACATTTCTTCCATCAATGGACAGAAAGGCCAGATCGGCCAGACCAACTACTCCGCAGCAAAAGCAGGCGTGATCGGCTTCACAAAAGCACTGGCGCAGGAAACAGCGCGCAAGGGCATCACCGTGAACTGCATCTGCCCAGGCTATATCGACACTGACATGGTCGCTGCTGTCCCTGAGAAGGTTCTGGAAGGCATCATCGGCCAGATCCCGGTCGGTCGCCTGGGCAAGGCAGAA
Source organism: Pseudovibrio sp. Ad46 (assembly GCF_001623065.1). Taxonomy (NCBI): domain Bacteria; kingdom Pseudomonadati; phylum Pseudomonadota; class Alphaproteobacteria; order Hyphomicrobiales; family Stappiaceae; genus Pseudovibrio; species Pseudovibrio sp. Ad46. The sequence goes on from NZ_LMCG01000002.1 coordinate 7,009, forward strand.
GAGATCGCAGGCATGGTCTGCTACCTCGCCTCCACAGCCGCAGCCTTCGTCACCGGCTCCGTCATGACCATCAACGGCGCCCAATACGTCGCAAACGGTTAATACGCAGCGGTGAGGGACCTCCCGCTCTGAAACGTTAAATGACGATCAAACACCAAAACCGCCTCTCTAAGGGGCGGTTTTTCTTATCTGGAACGCACCGACAAAATTTGGCAAGTTTGATGTGTGCAGACAATTCCGATATGACCTCTCGTTTGCATATGAACTCGGGTGGAAACGCAATGCCAGATCTTTCAACGCTGCTTCTGTTCACAGCAGCGTCCTTTGCTCTCACTGCAACTCCCGGCCCAGACATGCTGCTAATTGCCTCCCGCAGTGCAGCTCAGGGAAGACGTGCAGGACTAGCCACCTTTGCAGGAATTGCCACAGGAACATACTTTCATGCGTTTGCCGCAGCCTTTGGCCTTTCACAGCTCTTTCTTGCTGTTCCTATCGCTTATGATGTTGTTCGGTTTACAGGCGCTGCTTATTTGCTGTTTCTGGCTTGGAAGGCATTCACCTCAAAATCAGAGGTCGCCAATACAACTATTGAAAATAAGACGCACTCATCCATTCAGATGTTTCGTCAGGGCCTTTTAACTAACCTACTCAATCCCAAGATGGTCATCTTCATCCTGGCCTTGTTTCCTCAATTTGTGAAACCTGAAGCTGGAAACGTCGCAGTTCAGATAATGATCCTTGCCACCGTGTTGAACACAGTCGGCTTCTTCATCAACGGAACTGTCATTGTCGCAGCAAATCACATGATGCGAACACTCGGAGGCAACGGAAAGCTTAAGTTTCTCGCAAACTATGTTTTGGGTGCCGTGTTTGCAGGCCTTGCAGCAAGATTAGCTTTCGAAAGCCAACGCTAGCAGAAAATCAAAAAAGGCCACCCTTTCACAGAGCGGCCTTTCTTAGTTCAAGCGAAGCACCACAAAAAGAAAAAGCCGCCCCGAGGGACGGCCTTTTCAAAATCAACTCGCGCTGATCGCTTCAGACTTAAGCGTCGTCTTTAGCCTGAAGGATCTGACGACCCCGGTACATACCACTCTTCAGGTCAACATGGTGCGGGCGACGAAGTTCGCCGGAATCCTTGTCTTCCACGTAAGCTGGTTGTGCCAGAGCATCAGTAGAACGGCGAAAGCCGCGCTTCATACGCGATACTTTTTTCTTAGGAACAGCCATTGTAGCTCTCTCTCTCGTCACATGCGCACGCGCCACTCAAGCGCGGCGTTAACGTGCGAAATACACAATCTCTCAGATTGGCGGGGGTTATACAGGCAAACAGAAGGATTTGCCAGTCCTTATACGAAAATAATTTCGCACTACCTCTCCGGCGCCGAAATACAGTTAAGCACTTCGCCGGCCACCTGAGCTCGGCTACGGTTTATACCGGCAAGCCTGCGATGTCCAGAGCTAGGTTTTGCGGGGTTCCTGGCAATTGGGTTTGGGAGTGCTGTAGCCAGCAAAGAGGCCTGAGTCGCAGAAAGTTTTGCAGCACTTTTCCCAAAGAAAGTTTGCGATGCAGCTTCCACTCCAAAGATCCCCGGGCCCCACTCCGCAACGTTCAGATAGATCTCCAACACCCGCCGCTTTGACAGCACCGTATCGATGAGTATCGCCAGAGGAACTTCCAGCACTTTGCGCAGATAATCTCTGTCGTTCCAGAGAAACAGGTTCTTCGCAAGCTGCATGGTGATGGTGCTCGCCCCCCGAGGGCGCTTGCCTTCAAACAACTTCCAGGCCTGCCCACGCACCGCAGGCCAGTCAACGCCGCCATGAGTGCAGAACGTAGCGTCCTCGGAGACGACCACAGAACTTTGTAAATTAACGGAAATTTCTTCCAAAGGCACCCATTCACGCCAAACGGGTTGACCAGTCACAACGCGAAACAGCATCAGACTGGAATAAGGAGGAACCACAGAATACAGCAGGGTCAACACCACCGGCAAAGCCACAAGCACCCCGAGTGTACGCAACACCCAACGCCTGATCCTGCGCTTTAATGGCTCTGGTTTCTCCTTTGAACGCGCTTTCTTCAAGCACTCTTCTCCGATACATCTTGAGGAACCGAGACGTCTCTTTGAGTTTCAACCATAAAGCGTTCCAGAGCCTTGCAAAGTAATTTTGCATTTCCTTCAAAAGAAGATTTACGCCTCCAGACCATTCCAATCGTCCGGCGCGCATTCTTGTCGGCAATTTTGATCAGCTTCAAAGAGGTCCCGCGGTCGATATCTGCATCTACTGCAATACGTGGCACCAAAGTGACGCCGATGCCGTTATCCACCATTTGCACAAGTGTTGATAAAGATGTGGCTTGTACATCTTCATTTGCCGTCAGCATGCGCCCTCCCGTTGCGGCAAGCACATGGTTTCGCAAACAGTGGCCATCTTCCAACAGCAACAACACCTCATCTGCCAGATCTTCCATCATCACTTCATGGGCGCCAGCCAGCGCGTGTACGCTCGGCACGGCCAGATAAAAATCATCTCTTCCAATCTCGGCAGATTCAAACCCCGTCGTATCATAGGGCAGCGCCATCAGTGCCGCATCAATGCGCCCTTCCCGCAGAGCAATCATCAGATTGCGCGACAGATCCTCACGAAGGAACAATTGCAGCTCAGGATAAAGCTCTCTGAGCTGAGGCAGAAAGCGCGGCAGCAGAAACGGAGCGACAGACGGGATCACTCCCAACCGGAACCGACCACACAACGGCTTGTTCTGCGCACGAGCCCCCTGCACAAGGTCCTCCGCATCACGCAACAGCAAAGATGCTCTCTCAAGCACCTTCCCTCCCGCTTCAGTCAGGACGAGCGTGCGACCAGAGCGGTCCAGCAGCTCACATCCAAGAATGCCTTCCAACTGCTTGATCGAGGCAGAAAGCGTTGATTGTGTGATGAAACAAGCCTCTGCCGCCTTCGAAAAAGACAGGTGTTTGGCCAGCGATTTGAAGTACTGAAGCTGTTTTAATGTGGGTAACATTGTGCGACCAGATGACACAGATCAAAGCTCATAGATTAGAATTTCTCTAAATTTTGGCGGAATTTGGCCAATCCCGAGACAACTTAGCATGCCCATCGAAAAAATCGATGGACTTCTTCGTTATTATCGTTTTGACCGATCAAATCAAGAGTTGCATAAAGACCCCAACGAAGACGTATTTTCCAAGTCTTCATGAGAATCACTAATCGACGCGCTCTGGCGTCATTCCATATTTAGGAGAGTACCATGCTCGGTATCGGCGAAAAGCTTCCAGAATTTGAAGTAGTTGGCGTAAAGCCTGGTTTCAACAACCACGAAGAAAACGGCGAAAGCGCATTTGAAGCAATCACTGAAAAAAGCTTCGAAGGTAAGTGGAAAGTAATCTTCTTCTACCCAAAAGACTTCACTTTCGTATGCCCAACCGAAATCGCTGAATTCGCTCGCCTTGCAAGTGAGTTTGAAGACCGTGACGCAGTTGTACTCGGTGGTTCTTCCGACAACGAATTCTGTAAGCTGGCATGGCGCCGTGATCACCCAGATCTCGATAAGCTGCCAATCTGGGCATTCGCTGACACCAACGGTTCCCTGATCGACGGCCTCGGCGTTCGCTCCCCAGACGGCGTTGCATACCGCTACACCTTCGTTGTCGACAACGAGAACACCATTCAGCACATCTACGCAACCAACCTGAACGTTGGCCGTAACCCTAAAGACACCCTGCGTGTTCTCGACGCTCTGCAGACCGACGAACTCTGCCCATGTAACCGTGAAGTTGGCGGCGACGTAATCGCAGCTTAAAGCGTATTCCCGAAAAGTGGTTCCGGTTTTCGGGTAAGAATACGCGAGAAAATAAGGACTTAGAGCTTGGTGCGTGAATGCATATGAAGGCGCCAAGCTCTAAGTCCGGAACGATCAGGACCGGAGCACATAAAGCGAAAAATCGCAGGCTCCGGTCTTTTTTAGCGTACTTCCGAAGACAATAAAAAACAGGTTTCGGAAGAGTTTGCGCATCAAAAACTAAAAACCATCACTTTGCACGTGGCCCATTGCTAAAATCATTAGGAGAAACATCATGTCCATCGATTCCTTGAAATCCCGCCTTGGTGACTTTGCTAAGGACGTTCGTTTGAATCTTGGCTCTATGGGAACTGATGAATCTCTGACTGCTCAACAGAAATACGGCCTGATCGTCGCTTGCGCCATCGCCACCCGCAATGCAGACGTGAAGAAGGCCTTGATTGCAGAAGCTGCTCCGCACCTGTCCGCAGAAGCTATGAGCGCCGCCAAAGCTGCTGTATCAATCATGAGCATGAACAACATCTACTACCGCTTCGTACACCTCTCCTCAAATGAGCAGTACGGAACCATGCCTGCCAAATTGCGTATGAACGTGATTGGCAAGCCGGGCGTAGACAAAGTTGATTTTGAATTGTGGTCGCTTGCTGTATCCGCCATCAACGGCTGTGGCATGTGCATTGATAGCCACGAAGCTATCCTGCGCAAAGCTGGAGTAACTGCCGAGATGGTGCAAACAGCTGTTCGTTTCGCATCAATCATCCAATCTGCTGCTGTCGCCCTTGAAGCATCAGAACTGGAATTGGAAGCAGCTGAATAACCACAAGCGCCTCTCCTAAGGTTTTCGCCCTGTTTAATCCCCTCCCAGGATTATTCGTGCCCCGAATAACAGGCGATCCCTAAACTGGCTCCAAGAGCTAAGCCGAAGCCCCCCAACTTCGGCTTTTCTTTGTGATGAGCCTCTAACGAACCTCATTCGGCTCGGAAGGTGTATTGAACACTCCCACAAGGATGATCAGAAGATCAACGAACGCCCACGCAGAGACAATCATTCCCAACCCCAAAGCCCCACTGACAACGGCCAGCATCCCGTTTGGATCCAACGTTTCCATCCGGTTCAGACCGCTCACAATCAGAAAAGCCGTAATCAAAGAGAGAACAAGCATCACCGCCCCACTCAGCGGCTTACCAAGATAAAACCGATGCAGCCCCAAGCCGCCCAAAAAGAGCGACAGGATCACCGTCACCACAGCAGATTTGTGCGGATTCTTGAGATAAAAGAAACCTCTTTTACTAGGCGGAATGACGGTTTGATCGCTCATAACTACGACCTCCGGTGAGCTTCGATCACACTCAGAGGCTGACACGCATTATCGATCAACACATCTCTCGAAATTTACGGCATAGAACTAGGGGTTATGAATTCTTCCTAGGCAAACCTGAAGAAACCAAGCCGCCGCCCCGCAGCTGCCCTAAAAGCTCTCCCGAATAAGCAAAACAATCAGCACGATCAGATCGATAAACACCCAAATGTTCGCAATCATCGCCATGCCGATGGCAACGCCGAAACCAACCCACTCGCCAGTCGTCAGATCAGCAATCAAATTATGCCCGTCCAATCCCATGAGCAACGGGATCAGGATCAAAACTGCTGTAATGTTCAGGCAGTTGATAACAACAGCACTGCCAAGCTTGCGCAGATAAAACCGGTGGGCCGCAAACTGCCCAAGCAATAGCGCAAACAAAACGGCATAAGCTGTAGACTTACCCGGTTCGGAAAAATTGAAAATGCCCTCTCGCCGCCTTTGCGAGGGCAATGGAATATCATCAAACACCAACGACCTGCTTTCACCCATGCATTCTAAACATCGGGAAAGTAGCCAATGATTTTACTGGGCGTCAATGATCCAACCCAACAAACCCCGGAACTAACTCCGGGGCCACTTCTTTAATACAGAGCGGCTTAGGCCGTTTTTCTGCGATCATCACGATGAGAGATCATCGCCTGCTCATTGTCACCAATGAAGTCACGGATAATCGGCACAGCATCCCGTTCTTTAGACAGGATCAACTGGAACACCATGAGTCGCCCATGCAGGAAGTTCATTTCGCAGCCTGACAGGTAAAACTCCCACATTTTGCAAAAGCGCTCGTCATACAGCTCTTTGATCTTATCCCGGTTACGCTCAAAGTTAAGGCGCCAATCTCTCAGGGTGTAATAGTAGTGCAGCCGCAAAATCTCGTTATCACAGACCCAAAGACCCGTTTTCTCAATATCGGCAAAAGTCTCTGAAAGAGCAGGACAATACCCACCCGGAAAGATGTATTTGCTCAGGAATGGGCCCGTTACACCCGGGGGGCCACTACGACCAATCGAGTGAATGACAGCATAGCCATCCTGCTTCAGACAGTCTCTGATCTTGGCAAAGTAAGCACCCAGATTGCCGTGGCCAACATGCTCCATCATGCCGACAGAAACAACGCGATCAAACTCACCTTCAAACTCGTTGTAGTCCAGACAGACAAAATCAACCTTGCCCTCAAGACCGGCAGCTTTCACACGCTCCTCAGCAATTTTGATCTGCTCGGTAGAGACATTGAGAGAGGTCACCTGCGCACCGGTCTGCGCCATACGAATAGCCAGAGAGCCCCAGCCGCCGCCAATTTCAAGAACTGACATGCCTGGCTTCAGGTCCAGCTTTGCAACAAGATGATCCAGCTTGGCTTGCTGGGCTTCTTCAAGCGTATCCTCAGGCGTCCGGTAATAAGCACAGCTATAATTTAGTCCGTCATCAAGAAAGAGCCGATACAAGTCCGTCGACAAATCATAATGATGGCGCACCTGCGCTTTGTTTTTCTTCAGGTTCAGACCAAGGCGTCGCCGCGTATGACCATCTTTCATGAAAGTCAAAATTCGTTGAATAGGATGTTCTGTAAGCAGGCCATCATTCGCCATGAACACAGCAACCAGATCATTCAGAGTGTGACCCGGCTCCATGGTGATTAAGCCATCCATATAGGCTTCGGCTGCTTTCAGCTCAGGATCAATCAGAAGTGTGTAGGGAAGCTTCTGACTGTGAAAACGCAATGCAGCGGAGGGGCCGCTTTCATCACTGCCAAAAACGTGCTTTTTATCTTTGGCATCAAAAATTACAAGTTGCCCTATCTGGACAAAATTCGACAAAATCTTCGAAAGTGCACGCATTTCTATTCCCCCTATCATCTCTTATAGCTGACTTACTAGGGCGCCTTATTACGAGGCTCTTATTATATGACCTTAGGTAACTTTAGATTTAACCTAAAGAAAAAAACAGCATCAAGGCAACTCCGCAGGAAATCTCAGCCGAATATTCACGGGGCGAAAATCCGCAGGAACCTTACGGAAACACTCCATTTCACTTGACGTTGAGCTGTTTTCAGGACAAACGATCAACTTGCTATCTGTCGAATAGGTAAGCACTTTCAAATCTGTTGTACTTTATTTGCTCGTTTGGGATGGGGTTCTGTGTCTGTTGCTTTAAAATCGGTCATCACCGAAACCGCTCAGTCTCTTGAAGAAAAGCTCACCTCTCTTTTAGGGGAGACTGTTCGCTCTGAGGAATTGGCCCGCCCTGAACGCTTGCTGGAAGCGATGAACTATGCAGCGCTGTCCGGCGGCAAACGTCTGCGCCCGGTTCTGATGGTGGAAGCTGCCCGCCTGTTCGGTCACGAAGATGAAGGCACGCTTGTTGCCGCATCAGCGCTGGAATGCATTCACTGCTACTCCCTCGCCCATGATGACCTGCCAGCAATGGATGACGACGATGTACGTCGTGGTCGTCCAACAACTCATAAGGCATTTGACGAAGCAACGGCTATTCTAGCAGGCGATGCACTGCTCACGATCGCATTTGATTTCATTGCTGATGAGCAAGTGCATCCAGATCCGGCCATCCGTCTGCGTCTGTCGCGGGAATTGTCCCGCGCATCCGGCATTGGCGGCATGGCAGGCGGTCAGATGCTGGACCTCGCCTCTGAGCACCGCGACAGAACAGAAGCTGAGATTCGTCAGCTTCAGGCGATGAAGACCGGCGCGCTCATTCGTTATGCATGCCGTGCAGGCGCAATTCTCGCAAATGCCACAGACGACGACATCGCTCGCCTCACCCGTTTTGGTGAAATCATCGGTCTGGCGTTCCAGCTGGCAGATGACCTGCTGGACTTGACCGGCGATGCAGAAGTGGTTGGCAAGGCAACGGGCAAAGATGCAGAAGCTGGCAAGGCAACCCTCGTCAGCCTGCTGGGTGAAAGCCACACCCGTCAGGAGCTCTCACGCTTGATTGCAGAAGCAGATGAACTGCTGGAGTCATACGGCGCAAAGGCCAACACCTTGAAGACGCTAGCCCGTTACATCGCTGATCGCGAAAGTTAAGCCGTCTCTGCCTGGGCAAACTCAACATCAGCTTCCGGTAAAACAGCAATACTGCCCTCATACCCACGAAGAAAAACGAGCGTATTGTTGTGATGCTCCCTGATTTGCTGTCCGGTAGCGTGCTCTTTGTCGTGCGTGGTGCGCGCGTCATTCACAAGCCGCAGGTTAAACCCAAGCGAAGCCGCACGGCGGAACGTGGTATCCACGCAGAACTCCGAGGCAAACCCGCAGATCGTCAGATCAGTGATGCCGCGCTCATCCAGCAACTCTTTCAGATTGGTTTTGTAGAAGGAATCCGGTGCAGTTTTCCGCACCTTCAAATCACTGTCCGTTACAATCAGATCTTCCGGTAATTCCCACCCGTCAGTACCATAAGCCAATTGATGGTTTGCCCGTTCATGCTGAACAACGATAACTGGCACATCTGCTTCACGAGCTTTTGCACTCAGCCTGTTGATACGAGCAATCGTTGCATCCCGCTCAAACGGGTGCGGCTCCACATCAAACAAATATTTTTGTACATCAATAATAATAAGCGCGGTGCTCATCGTACCCTCATTTATCGGAGGAACAGGCGTCTCCGACTTCCCCTAAAAATATGCCCATGAATTAGTCATAAGCAATTGTAATCAATAAATATTTTCTTTGACCTTTGTAACCATCAAACAGATAGTTGGTCCTGAAGCAAATGAACAGGAGGTCGTTACATGGATCATGAAATGATGATGGAAGGCTTCGCCCTTTGGCAAGTTGTCATCATGATCGTCTGGATATTGGTTGTTGTCATTCCAATCGCCAGAATCCTGAACCGTCTTGGCTTTTCAAGGATCTGGACCATTCTGGCTTTCATTCCCCTGGTCAACCTGATCTTCCTCTGGATCCTAGCCTACGTTCATTGGCCAGTCGAAGACAGAATGTAGCCTGCTACTTCACGCAGATGACCTGATAGTCTCCCAAAATGTCCGGCAAATTTCCGGGCATCATGAACACTGCATTCGGCGTTCCGGCAGCAGCCCACACTTCATCAAAGCTCAACAGATCTTCATCCACGAAAACCGTCAACTCCTGTTTATGTCCCAGTGGTGGAATACCGCCAATCGAGAACCCTGTAACGTTTCTAACAAACTTGGCATCAGGTCGCCCGATCGGCCCGCCGACAACTGTAGAAATAGCGTCTTCGTTGACGCGGTTCGTCCCGCTCGCCAGCACCAAAATAGCTTCCTCGGTATCCAGCTTCTGAAAGACAAGGGATTTGACAATCTGTTCCTGAGCGCAGCCCAGCGCCTGCGCAGCCTCTGCAGCAGAACGTGAAGACTCCGGCAGCTCAACGACTTTCAACCCAAGTCCACGATCATCCAAAAAACTCTGAAATTGCTTTGCACGCTTACTTTGCAACATATAACCCCTCCTCCGGCCTGTGCTTCCTTTAGATAGTGGTTGGCGCTGAAATTCCAAACCGTTCTTTCAGGAACCGGAGCGCCAATGCCTGTGCCTCACCATTGATGGAGTGATCCAGCCTCGCCAGATCATGCGCTTCCACATCAAACCCTGCATTCTCCAGCGCCGTTTGAGCAGTCCCAAGATACGCCGCCGCCACCACATCATCCTCACTGCCATGCAGAAGCATCACTGGAGGCCGCACCACCATCTGCTCCACCAGATGCTCAGGTCCACCCAAAACACCGGAGAAACTCAGCAGGCCTGCCGCCTCTGAAAAACGCCGAGGTCCAACATGCAAAGCAACCATAGCACCCTGCGAAAAGCCACCCAGCACCATGTCACGCTCCAGCAGACCATAATGCTCCAGCTCGGCATCCAGCACCTGGTTGATCAACGGCGCAGCGGCCTGCACACCAATCCAGATTTCCCGCGCATCAAACTCAGTGGCCGCAAACCACTGCCGCCCCTCAACCCAATGTGCGCATGGCTCTGGCCCATTCAGGCAAACAACAGCGGTTTCAGGCAGCCCGTCGCGCAAGGCACGCGCCGTCGGCTCCATGTCCCCAGCATCACCGCCATACCCATGCAGCAACACCAGCAGTTTGCGCACCGGTGCATGGCTCGGCTCCAAGCGGATGCACTCAAGCTCGTGCATACTCATTCAGCCTCTTTCATCGTCATATGACCAGCAAGGTCTTGAAGCAGACCATCCTTCAAAAGGACATTCATCATCGCACCATCATAATAGCGCTCTTCAACAACCTTACCAGCATCCCAGCGTTGCCAGCACAAACCGTCAATCTGCTGCAACACACCAGCACCATCTACAAACTGGCTGAGATTGCGGAAGACGCATAAACCACGCGTCTCATCAATCACAACATCTTCAATCTTGCCAATGATGGATTGCGCCGCTGAGATAAACGGCTCTTGCTTGGCACGGCCTTCGGCAGCGCCATCCGCAAACAGCACATCATTGGCATACATCTGCACAGAGGACGCAAAGAATGCATCAAACGCTTCAAGCGGCTTTCCATCGCGAAGCAGTTCAACCTGTGCGTCCACAGCACTCACAAAACCTTTGGATTCCATCAAGCAGCTCCCCATTTCATAATTGGCTCAGCCCCCTTCAAACTGGCAAGGTCTCGCGTCCTTCTTTCATCACGCGATAATAAGACCAGAACAATCGCGCCGCAGTTCCACGATGAGGAGACCATGCCTCAGTAATTTCGGCAAGCACCTTTCCCTTGGGGCGCTCTTCCAGATCAAACGCATGCTGCACAGCCGCCTGCAAAGCCACATCTCCAACCGGAAACACATCCGGATGCCCAGCGCAAAACAGCAAAAAGATATCCGCAGACCAAGGGCCGATACCCTTAATCTCACAAAGCCGCTTGTGTGCTACCTCACCCGGCCAGTCCACCGCCTCGTTCAAACACAAACCAGCCTTCAGCTCTTCAGCAATGGCCTTCAATGTTCGCAACTTGGCATTGGAAAGCCCAACACCCAACAGTTCCTCATCGCTTTTGGAAAGCAGCACATCCGGCTCAAATGGCACCACCAGTGCCTCCAACCTTGCCCAGATGCTTGCCGCAGCCGCCACAGAAAGCAACTGCGCCACCACGATATTGCAAAGTCCGGCAAAATCAGCTGAGCGCCTGCGCAAAGGCACCTCACCTGCAACATCAGCAACGCGAACAAGCCGCTCATCTAACTGCACAAGGGACGCGAGCTCCCGCTCAATATCCTCAAGCGTATTTATAGGTCTCAACGCCCTCTCCTCAAGCAAGCAAAGATGCTCTAATAACAAGCTGTCCATATTCCAAGTAGAACCATTTCGCAAATGAACTCGCCTGTCTATCGCTTTGCCCCTTCACCCAACGGCCACCTCCACCTTGGCCATGCCTATTCGGCCATCCTCAACGATGAAGCTGCAAAGCAAAACGGCGGAAAGTTCCTACTGCGCATCGAAGATATCGACACAGTCCGCTGCACTCCGCAACTGCAAGAAGATATGCTGGAAGACCTGAAATGGCTGGACCTGCATTGGGTAACGCCAGTTCGCAAACAGTCAGAGCATTTCAGCGAATACGCTAAGGCACTCGCACAGCTGGAAGCAATGGGCCTTGTCTACAAAGCCTACCTCACCCGCGCCCAGATCAAACGCTTCGTCGCGAAGCAGGATGCATCGGACACGCCATGGCCACGAGACCCTGACGACGCCCCACTTTACCCCGGAGACAGCAGCGTTCTCTCTGAACAAGAACAAAAAGCCCTTCAGAACTCCGATGCGCCCTATGCCCTGCGCCTCAACATGGCCAAAGCCATTGAGCTAGCGGGAACATCTCTCTCTTGGAACGAAGCACATCACAGAAAAATTCAAGCCGACCCGGCAGCTTGGGGCGATGTCGTCCTTGCCCGCAAAGACACCCCAACCAGCTACCATCTTTCAGTAGTCGTAGATGATGCACTACAAGGCATTACCCACATTCTGCGCGGCAAAGACCTCTACCACGCCACCAGCGTCCACCGCCTGCTGCAAACTCTATTGGACTTGCCAGAACCGCACTACGAACACCACGACCTCATTCTCGACAAAACAGGCCGCAAGCTCGCCAAATCCGCCAAGGACACTTCCCTCCGCGAACTAAGAGCAAGCGGCGTCACTCCTGAACAAATCAGAGAGAAGCTGGGCCTGTAGCTCAATACCCCTGTACCTGAATGAACCAGAGCCAGAAGCTTACGGTGAAGACCGATATGCCTGTGGTGATTGCGATGCCGTTGGTGGACATGGCATGACCGGTGCCAAACTGGTTGGCTATGATGAAGGAGAACACGCCTGTCGGGCACGCTGCGATCAGCGTTGCCACACCCACCCAGACAGAGGGCAGGCCCACCACGTGTGCAGCAACAACAAACACCACAAACGGCATCAGGATCGACTTGATAATCGCCAGCACGCTACCAATCGCCAGATTGCCTCGAATACCGTAGTTCACCATGCTCATCCCCACTGCGACCAGCGCCACAGGTGAGGCAGCTTTCGCCAGTGGAGCCAAAACGTCATCAGCCAACTTTGGAATTTCCAAACCTGATACATTCCAGAGCAGCCCACCCACAACACCATACAGGATCGGGTTTGCCAACAAGCCTTTGCCAACTGCAATTAAAAGCTCTTTCTTAGAGCGCGGCGCCTTATGACCATCAATCACCACCGCACGCTCCATCAATACAGAAGACGTCAGCGCGGTTAGCGGTGCGTGGAACACAATGAGAAGCGAAATCAAAAGCGTTCCTTCAGCTCCATAAACCGCATCAATCAACGGAATACCAACCAACACGGTGTTGGAGAAAGACGCCGTCAGCCCGGCAATCACCGCTGCACGTGCTTCCCGCTTAAACCCAATACGGACAAGCAGGCCACCCAGAAAAGCAACCACAATCATGGAACCGTAGTAAGTCGCCCAATACCCCCAAGGCGAGATGCCATCCAGGTCAGCGGAACCAAGGCTACGGAACAACAGGATAGGGATGAGAAGGTTCACGCAGAACTTGCTCAGAATATCGCCAAGACTGCGATCCAGATATCCAACATTAGCAACAACATAGCCAATGCCAACAAGAGCGAAGATCGGGAAGACGACGAAAAAGACCTGAACAATCATGGGAAACTCGAAAGAGGGTGCAAGACCTTCTTAGTAGCCCAGAAAGTTTAAGATCCAAAGCCAGAAGCTCATTGTGATTATTGAGAAAATGGTCGTCAGGCTGATGGAGTTCGCACTCATGGCGTGCCCGGTTCCAAACTGACTGGCATAAAGGTAGGCCACAACACCGGTTGGGCAGGCGGCCGCCAGTGTCGCCACCGCCACCCAAAGTGGCGAGAGCGGAAAGACATAAGCACCCAGAGCCAGCACCAGCGCTGGCATCAGCACAATCTTGAGCAAACTCAACACGCTGCCAATGGCAATGTTCCCACGCACACCATAGTTGAGCAGCGTCATACCAACAGAGAACAGCGCAACCGGGCTGGCAGCTTTTGCCAGAGGATGCAGCACACCATCCAGCAACACAGGCAACTCGTAGCCCGAGAAGTTCCAGCCTACACCCAGCAAAATCGCGATGACCAGCGGGCTCTTGATCAGCGCGGTGAACAGCGAATGCATAACGTCTTTGAAAGGCCGCGCTTCCTGGTAGCCATCCACCACCACCGCTCGCTCCATCGCCAACACAAACACCAGTGTTACAGACGGTGCATGCACGGAGATGATCAGGGAAATCGGAACCAACGCCTCCTGCCCAAAGGCTGAGGTAATCACCGGAATACCAACCAGCGACATGTTGGAGAACGCAGCAGAAAATCCACCAATACAGGCAGCCCTTGCTTCTCGCCCAAAGACCTTGCGCACCATATAACCACCCAGCACAGCACTGGTTGCCAGCGCCGTGTAATAGGTGCCCCAAAGCGCCCATGGGCTCAAACCAGCAAGATCAGATGTCGCCAGAGTACGGAAGATCAGAACCGGAATAAGCACGGTAATGCAGAAGGTGCTGAGATTGTCACCGACCTGCTTACTCAGCAGCCCGGCATATCCAAAGCCATACCCCACACCGACTGTCGCAAAAATGGGAAACACCACTTGCAGCGTACTAAACAGCATTCCGTGTCCGCTCTCTTTCCACCATACAGCACTCTCCCAGAGCGCAAGCAGATGCGCTTGCAGCAGCAAAAAAACAAAATCTCGGTGGATCCTTGCCAGAACTGGGCGAACTTTTCCTGCCAGTGTTTTAGGCTCTTCTTCGAGGATTGATCAAGGAGTTATCTCATGCCTGCGCCAAAACCGGCTCCAAAGCAGGATGTTGCAAGGCTGGTGCACGACCTGAAGACACCGCTGTCTGCTATGAAAACGGCTTCTGACCTGATCGCACAGGAACCACTCAGCGATCAGCAGCAACATCACCTGAACACTCTGCAAACAGCCATCAACTCACTTGCGAAGCTGACAGGTGCAATCCTCGGCGCAAACACACAAGCTGAACATCATAGCGGTGCTAAAAGTAAGACCGAGCCTGAAGCAAGATCAGTTCTTGAGCAGCTCACCTATATCGCTGATCTGTTTTCACCACAGGCAGCAAGCTCTGGTCACACCCTGACCCACCGCTGGTCACGAGAAGCTATGTCGGCCTATCAAACCCAATCGGACGAGCTACAGCGCATTCTCGCAGTGCTGGTCGATAACGCTATTCTGTACAGCAATACGGGCACCATCACGCTCAGCGCGCACATCAAGTTCTCAAACCATCAACCCAACATCGTGGTTACACTCAAGGATGCTGGCCCAGGCCTGACACCAGAGCAAGCTTCACATCTGGATGCCGCCCCAACGCCGAAACGGAAGTCCGACGGCCACGGCCTCGGGCTTTGGAGTGCGCGGCACCTTGCTTGTGATCATCATGGAGACCTGAGGCTCATCACCAACACCGAGCATGCGGCCTGTTTTGAGTTGGTTTTGCCAATCCAAGAGATCGAGCAGACACAGCAACTTTCTACTCCAGCCCAAAATATGACGCGCTCCAAGCTTTCTGGTTCTGTACTGGTGGTTGACGATAATGAGCCCAACCGGGAATTGCTGGCAGCAATCTTCTCATCATTTGGCCTGACAGTGCGCATCGCAGACAGCGGAAAGCAAGCGTTAGCTGTACAGTCGAAAACTCCATCCGACCTGATCTTTCTGGATCTGAATATGCCAGAAATGAGCGGCTCGGAAACACTCACTCAGATGCAGGCAAACGGACACGCCAAGGATAGAGCTTGCTTCGCGATCACGGCAAGCATCGCGCCGGAAGACCGCCCAGCGCTCTTCAAACAAGGTTTCACGCAAATTCTGGAAAAGCCTATCAACCCGTCAGCCCTCTACAGCCTGCTGGAAAGCACGCTTCAGAAGGTCAGCTAGCCAATCCGCACAAAGGAGGCATCCAACGCCTCATCAAGGCGGTCGTTGCCCCAGTAAAGGTCGCCTTTTTCGGTAATCATGCTTGGTGCTCCAAACACACTCAGCGCTTCTGCCTCTGCAACCGCTGCCCGCAAGCCAATCTTGACCTCAGTGGTTTCAGCCTGCCGCATGACCTTATCTGCATCCAGATCCAGCTCACGCAACAAGGCAATCATCAGCTCTGGTTTGGAGATATCCTCATCCAGCACAAAAGCCATGTGATACACAGCGCGGGTAAACGCACCGATCCACGGCTCCTTACGTCCCGCAAAAGCAATACGAGAGGCAAGCAGGCTGTGCTGTGGAAAGATCTGTGGTTTCTTCCAGGCCAACCCAAGGTTTGCAGCGGTACGTGCAACATCCCGCCACATATAAGCCCCCTTCTTCGGGTTCTCTAAAAATGGAGAGCTCTCTATCCCCTGACGCCGGAAGATCGGCCCCAACAGAAAAGGCCGCCAATCAATATCGATGCCCCTGTCTTTCGCAAGCTGTTCAATACGTGCTGCGGTCAGGTAGGAGTATGGGCTGGCAAATTCATAATAAAACGCGAGCCGAGGCATTTATTCTCTTTCTGATCCAATAGACCGGTAAGACCCAACCTACGGCAATGGAAACAATTTGAATTTATCTCGCAGGTCCCTATATGGGAGTTTGGCCGTGCGAGACGTAATCTTGCTGAGCACCAATGGAATTTCAAGGCAGCACATTGGCGCAACCTCCAAAAACAAGTATACCGCCTTGTAACTCAAAAGAGCGAACTCAGGAATTCCCGTGGCAAAAGACGGCTCGAACACTTCAATCCTAAGAAAAATCATTAGTTTCTGCGGTGAACGCCCGTTCACGGCAATCCTGACATATATCCTTATCGTCTCAGCAATCTTCCTGATTTTCCCGAGGCTGGATATCTGGGCCTCCAACTTCTTTTATGATGGCGAAGGCAGTTTCCCTGTTTCAAAAGACCCGTTCTGGCGCGGTGTACGATACTTCGGCGTCTACGTCTTCCAGTGGGTCGCAGGCTTGTCTTTATTTGTGATGCTCTTCAAGCTCGCGTTTCCAAAGATCAAAGCACTGATGGATCTCCGCCACCCGATCTTCGTCGTATCCACGCTCATTCTCGGACCGGGCCTCGTCGTCAACGCGTTCTTCAAGAACCTGTGGGGCCGCCCACGCCCGCGCGAAACGGAAATCTTCGGCGGAGACCTGCCCTTCATCGGCGTGTGGCAACCTACTAACCATTGTGATAGTAACTGCTCGTTTGTATCCGGTGAGGCATCAGCATCCATCTGGTTGTTCGTGCTGGTTTTTATAGCCCCCAAAGCCTGGCGCATTCCGCTGGCAACAGCAATCGGGGCATTGGTCTTTTTCCTTTCCGCCAACCGTGTGGCTTTCGGCGGGCACTTCTTTTCAGACACCCTGCTCTCTTGGGGCATCACCATGCTCGTAATTATGGGTGTCTATCACTACCTGTACCAGCGCACGCCAACATGGGCTCAGCCAGCTAACCTGGACACCTCCTTCACCAAGGGTGGTAACTGGCTACGTGCCAAACTTGGTCGCACTGCATGCTGGTGCGCACGAAGCAGCAAAAGCTTCCTAGGCAAATTCAAATAGCCTGCCCCAGATACAAAAAAGCTCCGCAACCAACTGCGGAGCTTTTCTTCAATGTCTTGCAAAGAGCCTAGATCTCGGTCGGCTCCATCTCCTCACGAATCTCCTGAAGCAGATTGTAAGTCCCGTTGCTCACCAGATCGTAGACTTCATCAAAGCCCTCATTCGCTCCGTAATACGGATCCGGCACATCCTTCTGCTCATCCTGAAGCAGCAAGCGCACATTTGCTGTATGCAGATACGGCGCTTTAGACTGAATATTCGTTAGGTTGCTGGCATCCATCGCGATGATGTAGTGAAACTTCTCAAAGTCCTCATCAATCAGCTGGCGCGCTTCCTGTTTAGAAATGTCGACACCATGCTTCTGCGCTGTCTGGATGCTGCGGATATCCGGTTTTTTGCCACTATGCCAATTCGCAGTTCCCGCGGAATCCACGTAAATCTGCTCTTCCAGCCCAGCTTGTTTGACATGATGACGGAAGACACCCTCTGCCAATGGGCTACGACAAATATTGCCAAGACACACAAACAGTACACGACGCTGCAACAAGACCACTGCTCCCTCCAAATCTGACTGCCCGAATATTTAACCCAGCCGAAATCTTTGCTCCAGACTTTCGTGCGGATCTACTCAAATATCCATGGATTTTGCGAGTCAGAAAAACCTACTAAATCTGAGACACCCCTTGCAACAAAACCAAAGGTGGTCTTGTGCCCGAGCTGTTGACCTCTACCGCAAAAGAATTTGCCCTCGCAGAATTACCGCATTGGACCTTGTCTGAAGATGGCAACGCGATAGAACGCACATTCACCTTCCGGTCCTTTGCACGCGCATTTGGCTTCATGGCCAGCGCTGCAATTCTGGCAGAAAAGATGAACCACCATCCTACATGGACGAACACCTACAACAAAGTGGATGTGTTACTTACCACCCATGATGCAGGTGGGCTGACCGAGCTGGATTTCAAGCTTGCCCGCAAACTGGACAGGCTTTGCGACGCTTAATCCCCTATAGGAAGAGTGCAGTCAGCATTCAATCTTGAACTGACGCACGTCACCTACCATCTTATTCTCAATCAGCACATGGCCGTCTTGCTGGCACATATGTGGAATATCGATTGCAGACATTGGATCAGTAGCTTTCACAACAAGCTGCTCGCCTTTTGCCATACGCTTAAGATGCTTGCGCGTCTTCATCACCGGCAGTGGGCAGTTGAGACCTCTCAGGTCCAGAATATTTGAATCTTCCACCAATGTTTCACCAGGTACTCGAGTGTGGCACTGTGTTTGATGCTGGGCTAACGGAACTTTGCGCAACAGTAAAGTGAATATTGGGGAGTAGACCATGGCGACGATGGAACTGGACGGAAAAACAGAGACCAGCAAAGCGCTTGAGATTCTGGACTTCTGGTGGACGGCAGGCGGCCCCAAATGGTTCAACGGCGGCGAAGCGTTCGATCAGGAAATTCGTGAGAACTTTGAAGCCGACGTAGAAGCCGCCAATCGCGGAGATTACGACAACTGGACAGCGACGCCTCACGGCACTTTGGCCCTCCTTTTGCTGCTCGATCAATTCCCGCGCAACATCTACCGCAGCACCTCAAAAGCATTTGCATCCGACCCCAAAGCTGTAAAAGTCGCTCTTGAGTCATTGAACAAGAACTTCCATACCGCCTTTCCTATGGGCTATCGCATGTTCTTCTTCCTGCCATTTGAGCATTCTGAAGAGATGGACATGCAGGATTTGAGCGTAGACCTGTTCCGCGGTCTTGGCGATCAGGACACCTACCATTACGCGCTGATCCATATGGACGTGATCCGCCGGTTTGGCCGCTTTCCTCACCGCAACGAAGTGCTCGACCGGACCTCAACACCAGAAGAAGTTGAGTTCCTCGCCTCTGGTGGTTTCAGAGCATAAGCAAGTTGATCAAAAATTAACCACGCATCAGACGTGATTACAAAATAGGCAGAGTCAAATTATGGCTCTGCCTATTTTATTGACAGACATATTCTGCGCCTCCCAGCTACTTCAACGGCACAACAAGAAAATTTAATTTCAATCAAGCCGCTGAATTTTCAAGTTTATTCCAACGCCTCCATCCTCCGGAATCTACACAAAAATCGATATTTCTCAAAACTGGCACGCTCCTTGAAAGAGAGAGGGCAAGCGTGCCGACCGGGCATTCTGAGAACGACCAGATAACTGGCACTTTCCCGGTCCTGAAGAGGTCTCCAGAACTCTTTACGGCGCAATCGATGAGAGAGGGGAACGGGAATCTGACATGAAAATCATTATGGCAATCATCAAGCCCTTTAAGTTGGATGAAGTGCGCGACGCACTCACCACTTTAGGCATCCAGGGGCTCACGGTAACCGAAGTCAAAGGCTATGGCCGGCAGAAGGGGCACACCGAAATCTACCGCGGCACAGAATACGCCGTCACCTTCCTCCCAAAACTAAAGGTCGAAGTCGCAGTTGCAGCAGACATGGCAGACAAAGTTGTCGAAGCCATTGGTAGCGCAGCGAAGACCGGCCAGATCGGTGACGGCAAAATCTTCGTCTACTCCATTGATCAGGTCGTCCGCATTCGCACCGGCGAAGCCGACGCAGAAGCAATATAATGAAATGAAGGGGACAGAGAATATGAAACGCACCTCCACCCTTGTTGCCGCAGGCTCACTCCTGGCACTTTCCGCAGGTCCAGTCATGGCAGAAGAAAAGTATGCCTTAGCTGTCGACACCGCTTACATCTTCAACACCCTGCTCTTCCTGATTGGCGGCTTTCTGGTGATGTGGATGGCTGCAGGCTTCGCCATGCTTGAAGCTGGCCTCGTCCGCACCAAAAACGTCTCCATGCAGTGCCTCAAGAACATCGCTCTGTACTCCATCGCTGGTCTGATGTTCTGGATCACCGGCTACAACCTCATGTACACCGGCGTTGACGGCGGCTTCATGGGTTCCTTTGGCCCATACTCCTTTGACCCTGTCGGCGGCGACGCACTGGACGCAGGTTACTCGACAGCGTCCGATTGGTTCTTTCAGATGGTCTTCTGTGCAACCACAGCCTCCATCGTGTCGGGCACCATGGCAGAGCGCATCAAGCTCTGGGCTTTCCTGATCTTCGTTGTCATCCTCACAGGCGTTCTTTACCCAATCACTGGCTCCTGGCAGTGGGGCGCTGGCTGGCTCTCAGAAATGGGTTTTGCTGACTTTGCTGGTTCCACTCTCGTCCACTCCGTTGGTGGCTGGGCAGCTCTTTCCGGCGCAATCATCCTCGGCGCGCGTAAAGGCAAGTACGGCAAAAACGGTCAGGTCTATGTCATGCCGGGTTCCTCTATGCCACTGGCAACTCTGGGCACCTTCATTCTGTGGCTCGGCTGGTTCGGCTTCAACGGCGCATCCCAGCTCGCAATGGGCACCATTGGTGACGTTACAGACATCTCCCGCATCTTCGCAAACACCAACATGGCTGCTGCGGGCGGCGTGGTCACCGCAATTGCCCTGACACAGGCCCTCTACAAGAAGGTCGATGTTACAATGGCTCTGAACGGTGCATTGGCTGGTCTTGTTTCCATTACCGCTGAACCACTGGCTCCAAGCGTGCTCCAGTCTGTCATCATCGGCGGCGTTGGTGGCGCAATTGTCGTCTTCGCAGTGCCAATGCTCGACAAGTTGAAGATCGATGATGTGGTTGGCGCAATCCCGGTTCACCTGCTGGCTGGCATCTGGGGAACGCTCATCGTGCCGTTGTCCAACTCTGACGCATCTTACGTCACTCAGTTCATCGGTGTTGCAGCCGTCGGCATCTTCACCTTCGTGGCCTCCACCATTGTCTGGTACGCAATCCAGCTGGTGGTCGGCCTGCGTGTTACAGAAGAAGATGAAGCCATGGGCCTCGACAAAGCTGAAATTGGTGTAGAAGCCTATCCAGAATTCGGAACCGGCTCCCAGCGCCTCTGAGTTCGCACCAATTCTGGGAGGATCAAAACACTCTCCCAGAACTAAAAGATGAAATCACAAAGCCCGGCAACCACCGCCGGGCTTTTTCTATGGCAGCATTTGCCAGTCTATCATTTTCTCTCAATAGATAGCTCTGTGTTCAAACGCTAAATACTACAAAATCAAAGCAACCCAAAAGCTTAGGAATGTTGATACCCCAGCTTACTAGTCGGTTCAAATCCGCCTACCACATTTGAAAGACGGACTTCACCTTTCATAGGTGGTACTTTCAGGAATGCCATATACGTCCATTTCTAATCAAGATTCGCTCTTCATCCTACGTCCAAACAAAGAGGCGCAAGCGCCCGAGCTTTGGAGTCCAATGATGAACAGTGAGTTGGAAGCAGCAGTTAAAGAGGCCAGCCAGAAGTGGCAGAACGCGTTCAATGCGGGTGATGCTCAAGCTTGTGCCAACTGCTATGAGGCAAACGCTGTTATGGAGGCCAAACCGTTTGGCACCTATCACGGACGAGCCGAAATTCTCGAGTTCTGGCAAATGCTCATTCGGGAAGGCTTCTCAAAAATCGAGTACATCAACCCCAAAATCGTCGCATCAGGTGAAAGCTCCGCAATCCTTTCTGCTGACTGGAAGATGAACAAAGCCCACGGCAACATCTCCAAAGAACTCTGGGTTCTGCAATCAGACGGTACCGCGCTGCTGCGAGAAGACTACTTCAGCGCCGCATCTTGAGATCACGAGGCAGATCACAAAAAAGCCCGGCACATGGCCGGACTTGGTCGCATCGCTCGAAAGCTGAGGCACTTGCTCAGCAGTCGCGATAGTAAAAGTAGTCCAGACGATCTGCGATATCATCCAGAGCAAAGGAGTAGCCGCTCCAGTCCTCATCGATCCACGCATCTTCAAGCCGGTCAACCGCGCGGTCCAGCTTACCATCACCCTCCAGCTCGCTCAGCAAGCGACCCACATCAATCAGGTGACCCAGAACGCCATCAGCACTTGAGCCTGCACGAACGCTACCCTCAAAGAAGACTTCGTCGGAAATATCATCGATGTCCGAAATCGTCGCATTCAGATCCGAGCAGCTCAACTCACCCCATGCATAAGCAGGGCTTTGAGAGACCAACCCGACAAAACCGATTGAAGCAGCAACAGCAAGTGCTTTGAAACCACGCATTATCATTCCGAGACCTTCTTCCGTGAGACGCATCTGGAGCAAAGCTCTCAAGATACCTGTAACCCAAACAGAAATAGCAAGGTCGCAAGGCGGCGCTGTCTCAAAGAAGACAGAAATTATGGTCTCTTTGAGATTTCTCAGTGATCACTGACGCCCGTCAGTCAGCCCTTTCACAAAGGCTTTCTGACAGAAAACCACAAGCAGGATCGGCGGTAACATGGCCAACACAGCAAGCGCCAAACCTTGCGGGCTTGTGCGCCCGACCAAGCTAAGCCCCTGCACCAATGTCATTCTGGTCTCCTCACTGGAAACCATCACAGGCCACAGATACTGGTTCCATCCCTGCACAAACATCAGCAGGCCGAGCGCCGCAATCATCGGCGCAGACGCAGGCACCAGAACGTCTTTTAGAAACTTGATCGGCCCTGCCCCATCAATCCGCGCAGCCTCAGAAAGCTCAGTCGGCACCCCCAGAAAAAACTGGCGGAAGAAGAATGTCCCAACCGCAGAAGCCAACAGCGGCAACATCAAACCCGGATAGGAGTTCACGAGCCCCAGCTTGCTGGTCACAGCATATGTCGGCAGAAACCGGGATTCCAGAGGCAGCAGCAAACTGCAAAGGATCACCCAGAAAAAGAACGTCCCAAAGCGCACCCGAAAGAACACCAGCGCATACGCCGCCAACAGAGAAACAGCCACTTTCGCCAGCGCAAACCCGGCGGCCAGATAGAGCGAGTTCAACGCCATGGTTATGCCAGTGACACCGCCAGTAAACCCACGCCCTTCAAACAGCGCTCGGCTATACACCTCCACCCCATATGGCCCCGGCAGAAACTGAAGGCCATCCTGACCAAGCGTAGCGCCAGAGTGCGTTGAAGAGAAAGCGATCACGATCACCGGCCCGACGATCAAAAACACGCCGATAAGCAGAATAAGATGATCAAAGAAATGTTTGCGGGGCATATTCATCTCAGAAACGAAGCGCAGTCCCCCACCACGAAGCATGGTTTTCGAAGACAAAGACGCAATCAACAATACTGAAAGCAGTAGGAGTGGCCCCGTTTCCGGGCAAACTGCTTTAAAGGATCGTTCCAGAGAGAAGGCAAAAGGCAGCCAGACCAACAGAACGCAGCAACAACGGAAACACCGTAGAACTACGCAGTCCAGGTTTCAAGCTCTCTAAGTACCTATAAAACCACAATTCCTGAATGCTTGGCGTGATTTTCCGGCTCAACATGGATGGTCACACGTGCGCCCGGCATCTTTTCTGCGATGCCTTCCTCAATACGATCGCAAATCGCATGGGCATCCAGAACGCTCATCTCACCCGGCACAACCAGATGAAAATCAACAAACGTCACATGTCCAGCATGGCGGGTCCGCAAATCATGAGCCTCCAGCGCACCATCTCCAAACTTGGAGATCAACGCCCGGATTTCCTCCTGCTCCTCTTCAGGAGCCGCCTCATCCATCAGGCCACCAACAGATTCACGCACCAGCTTCCAACCGGACCACATGATGTTGACCGCAACAATCCCCGCAAGGATCGGATCAAACATCTGCCAGCCTGTTGCCCACACAGCAGCGATACCAACAAACACACCGAGAGATGTATAAACATCCGTCATAATATGCCGGGCATCCGCCTGCAGCGCAGGTGAGCGATGTGCCTTACCAATGCGCATCAAGGCCATTGCCCAGAACAGATTGATGACGGAAGACAGGAAGTTCAGCGCGATACCCTGAAAATTGACCTCAAGCTCATACGGCTCAGTCAAACCCATATAGGCTTTGCGCAGGATCAGGATTGCCGCCAGAACAATTAGAACACCCTCAAGAACAGCAGCAAAATACTCTGCCTTGTAGTGCCCATAGGGATGGTTCTGATCAGCAGGTTTGCGCGCCAGATATAAAGCACCGGCAGCAGCAGAAGCACTGGCAATATTGATGGAGGTTTCAAGAGCGTCAGAATAAAACGCAATGGAGCCAGTCAACGCAAAGGCAAAGTATTTAAGAGTAAATACCAGTATGCCAATGACGATGCTGCCCAGCGCAAAGCGCATGCTCTGGTCCATGTGCCACATCCACCCTAATTCAAACTCGACGACTGCTTAGAAAGTTATCGTCCTCTATCAGGTTTCAGTGGCATATTAAACAATGGAACAGGGTCAAACAGCCAGTTTTTATGCTTATTTGCACTCAATGTTTGCAAATGAAAATCACTCGCAATTTATCGGCCAATTCTACTTGTCGTAAAAAGCTGCACCAATGATTTCGCCTGGCATCTCACCGGAGTTTGTCTGAACCAAAACAGCCCAGTTCTTGGAATCGAACATCTTCAAAGCGGTCCGTGGCAAACGGAACACTTCAGCGGTACCAGACCACATGCCAATCGGCATGATGCTGCGCACCACGTTCTTATAAGTCTGCGTTGTACCAGCGTTTTCACCGCGCTGGATTTCTACAACCGCTTCCTTGTCAATTCCAAGAAGATAAACGTCAGCCTTTTTATCTGGCTGCTTCAAAGAACCAGAGAGCTGAACTTCAAGCGCATTGTCATCAAGCATCGCCTCAACCTGAACGCTCATGCCAGAAGATTTGCGGATCGCGTTCTTCACAGAACCACGATCACTGCCAACCATATGCCCCCGGCCATTCACAACAACCTGAGGCGTATAGATCTGCGCATCACCACGGCTCTTGGCATAATCCTTCTGACGCTGAGTGAACACGGGAGAACCCAAAGTGTCCTTCCAGCCAAAGTAATCCCAATAATCTACGTGGTAAGAGAGGGTGACCACATCCTTCTGGTCTGAGACAAGCTCCTCCAGAAACTGGTCCGCAGGTGGACATGACGAGCAGCCCTGGCTGGTAAACAGCTCAACCACAGCCTTTGGTGTTTCCGCCTGAGCTGAGAGAGAGGTCGCAAAACCAATTCCCGCTGCGAGAATAACACCCGTCAATCTATTTACAGAAAACCACCGCATTTCGGCCCTTCGCAATTGTTCAAGTCATCGCTGATGCAGCGCTAACCTAAACAATAACCAGATAACTGTAGAATCACATCACAGTGAGCCCCTGAAAACCGAAGGCATCAGGGGCACTGCTTCTATTTGGACTCAGTCAGCACTTTTTCAAGCTCTGGTAAGAAGACATCACGATAACTGGCGGCACTCAAAGGTCCGATAAACTTATAGCGGATCTGAGCCTTCTCATCGACGATGAACGTCTCAGGAACCCCGTAAACGCCCCATTCAATGCCAGCCCGGCCAGTGTCAAAACCAACGCGATCATAAGGATTGCCCAGCTCAGCAAGGAACCGGTTCGCCTTAACATCCGTGTCCTTGTAGTTCAGACCAGCAATCTCAAAACGATCATCCTTGGCAAGATCCATCAAGTATTTGTGTTCTGCACGGCAAGGCGCACACCAGGATGCAAAGATGTTCACCACAGTCACCTGACCAAGCAGATCACTGCGCTGGAACCCGGGAACCTGCTGCCCATCACGCTCCAGCCCTTTAACGGGAGGAAGCGAAAACTCAGGTGCCGGCTTATTAATCAAGGCAGATGGCAGTTCTTTAGAGTCATGGCCTGACAGCATCATGAAACCCATCAGAACCGCAAGAGCACCAAAAACAATCAGCGGAAGAAGAAACAGCGGAGAAATGCCTGATTTCTTTTCCTCGTCCATTTCACTAGCCATTCCTGTTAGCTCTCACTCTTTTCATCAGAACCTGCAGAGACCACCTGGCTGACAGAAGGACCAGCGCGGCGTGTGGAACGACGACGAATACCGCTTGCTTCCAACGCCTGCATCTCTTTGTCCAGCTGAGTTTTGTCTGAGCGCACCCAGACAATCAGCACAGCAATAACAAGTGCAGCCATCGCATAAGCAGCAATCACATATTCAGCGTGACGACCAAACTCTGAAAAATCCATTGTCCTTACCTCGCACCAGCAGGAGCTGCTTTCGTGACCGTGCTGCTGGACGCAGCCGGAGCAACAGATGCTGCACGCATCCGCATTGCTCTGATCCGACGGCGCATAATCTCGTTACGCATGCTCATCAGATGCAAAGTCACAAACAAAAGCACAAAAGCCAAAGCCATCAAACCAAGCGGGATAAGAATGGAAGAGTGAATGGCAGGGCCGTCAGCACGAATAATGCTCGGCGGCTGGTGCAGTGTGTTCCACCACTCAACGGAAAACTTGATGATGATGACGTTGATCACGCCAACCAACGTGATAATCGCATTTACTTTTGCAGCTTTGATAGGATCTTCAATCGCCTTCCACAGCGCGATAATGCCAAGATACATAATCAGCAGCACAAGGAAGGAGGTCAATCTTGCGTCCCAGACCCAAAAGGTGCCCCACATTGGCTTGCCCCAGACAGCGCCAGAAAACAGAGCCAGGAATGTGAATGCAGCACCAATAGGTGCAGACGCCTTGGCTGAAACATCAGCTAGCGGATGCTTCCAGACCAGAGAACCAATCGAAGAAAGTGCCATCATTGCATAACACATTAATGCAAGCTGGGCAGCAGGGACATGCACAAACATAATGCGCACTGTCTGGCCTTGCTGATAATCTTCAGGCGCAACAAAAAACGCGAAGTACAAGCCAACTGCAAGCGCAGCGACCGTCGCAACGATAAGCCAGGGAAGCACAGCTTTCACAAGCTTCAGGAACCGGGTTGGGTTTGCAAGATCGTATAAGGTCATAGAGCCGTTCTAAACTGAGAATGACGAAGCATCAATGTGTACATAGTGTCACGGACCCATCACAGTCATTGATTACGCGCAATTTGACGCTTCACTTCTTCGGGATTTCACCCATTTTAGACGATTTTACATAGACTTAACGCTTCTGGCAATTTCAGCAGCCTCACGGCTGCCGTCATCAGTCACCAGAAACGCGAAGCGCTGCAGCTGCTGCAAGAGGTCCAACAACAAGACCAAAAAGTGTCAGGGCGCACAAAAACAGGAACGGAACGAGGAAGTTATTGGAGTCGATCGCTCCCGCTGTCGCGGCACTCACACCAAAGATCAGGATTGGAATTGCCAGCGGAATAACCAGAATGGAGAGCAACACCCCACCCCGCCGCATGGACACGGTAACACCAGCACCAACCGCACCAACAAGCGTCAATGCGGGGGCGCCAACAAGCAAGGTCAGGGTCACCAGAACGATGCTCTGGAAATCCAGACCCACAAACAAAGACAAAACCGGCGTCGCCAACACCAGCGGCAAACCCGTCGCCGCCCAATGGGCAGCACATTTAATCAACACAACCAGCTCAAGCGAACGCCCGGACATCACCAGAAGTTCGAGACTTCCATCCTCGCGATCAGCCTGAAACAGGCGATCCAACCCCAGCAAAGTTGACAGCAATGCGCCAATCCAGAGGATAGCAGCACCAATGCGGGACAGCAGGATCATGTCGGGGCCGACACCGAACGGAAAGATCGTCACCACAGCCAGAAAGAACAGAACACCGATCAGCGCACCACCACCAACGCGGTTCGCCAGTTGGTATTCACGAACAAAAAGACTCTTCATCCAACTCATGATCAGCCCTCGTCCTGCTCGTCTTCGTCGAAATAATCGTCCAGATCCGCTCCGGCAAACATATGCTCACTCTCGGTCGTCACAGGCGACAGATTGAGGAACTTGGTGTTTGGCAGGTTGAGCGGCAGGTGCGTCGCAGCAATCACAAGGCCACCAGCGTGGATGTGATCGGCAATCAACCCCAGCAACACTTCTTCAGAGGCTTTATCAAGCGCGGATGTCGGCTCATCAAGCAACCAGATTGGACGCGGCACCACCAGCAAGCGCGCCACAGAAAGGCGTCGGCGCTGTCCGGCACTCAAGTACCCTGCTGGCAAACTGGCAGTATGCGCGATACCAAGAGTATCCAGCGCTTCCAGCTCGCTCATGCTCTCACGCACTTTGCCGCCACCAAAAGCAGCAGGCTCAAAGAAATCACGCCAGAAACTTAGGTTTTCAAGGACGGATTGCAACGGCTTCAATGCATCAAGATGCCCGAAATAGTGTGAATGCTCGGCAACGGAGCGCTCGGGCATGCCACCTTCCAGCTCAATCGTGCCGTTCGCTTTTGCAACCAGTCCTGCAATCACGCGCAGCAGACTGGATTTGCCGACACCATTGGGACCCTGAACAATCAGAGCTTCGCTTGAACCAACTTCAAAGTCGACATGGTTCAAAACTCTGCGTCCACCGCGATCACATGCAACACCCTGACAGACTAACTTCAATTGGTTCATCGCGCCCGAAACCACCACAGCAGCTCACACTGCTTACCAAACTGACGGCGTATCCCGAAAGTGGATCCGATTTCCGGATAAGATACGCTCCAACAAAGAATTAAAGCAGTTTGCATGATCCCGTCTTTGCGCAAACCACTTTATTCAGGAGGCCGTATCACATTCGGCAAATCCTTCGCTCCCATAAACACAGCTAGAATTCGCGTTGGCTCTGTTCCGGTATTCTTACCGTAGTGCCAGGTATTAACGGCCTCAATAAACGCCTCCCCCTTTTTAAAGGTCAGAGGAGCCTCTTTCTCATAGGTGATCGTCAGCTCACCATCAAGTATATATCCGTAAAGAGGAATGGGATGCATGTGCTCTTTAACAGCCTCTCCAGGTGCCAGCGTAATGATGAGCGATGTCACCTGAGCCTGCCGACCAGTCGGATAGAACAAAGGCTGCTTTGTAATCGTCGTCTCGCTCTTATCCAGCAAAACCTCGGTGTTCGAATAAGCCTCTCCATTCTCCTGGGCCAGGGCGCTGACGACATATCCGCCCAACACCAGACAACAAGCACCAACCAAAACTGCAGATTTCATGGGAAACACCTTTCTGTTGTTTTCAGCTATTCTCTGCGCACTTTTTCGCCACTTCCGGCGATTATTCTTAGGTGAACCAGAAGCATCCTACCGATAATCCCCTTCCGAGCCTTTAAAGCCACAAAGGGTCAAATCACAGGCTAGACACATTGTATACCGTTGTATATAATATGATTCATACAAACCCAAACCCGCTTGATCGGGCGCCCCGTTCCGGCCTAATCTCACCCTAGGTAAATTATTAGCCTTCCGCTGCGGTTCAGCTGGAACCTGCGTCAGAAAGACGCTATAGGGACGACAACTATAAGCTGATTGAATTTCAAGAAGCGCTTTTAATGCATTTGTTAAATGATCAAGCCAACGCCATGACGGCGAACCACCAAACTCCGAGATATATCGGAGAGGTTCGCCAGCTCAAAGCTCCGTTTCCTGTTCACAGCGGGAAACGAAATAAGGAGATCGCCGAATGACACAATCTCTAGACAGTTTTAAAGCCAAACAAACGCTGCAAGTCGGCGGCAAGTCTTATACTTATTTTTCCATTCCCGAAGCAGAAAAGAACGGCCTTAAGGGCGTCTCCCAGCTGCCTTTCTCTCTGAAGGTGGTTTTAGAGAACCTTCTGCGTTTTGAAGATGGCCGCACCGTCACAGCGGACGACATCCGCGCCGTTGCAGAATGGCTCACCACCCGCACTTCCACCCACGAAATAGCCTACCGCCCTGCCCGTGTGCTCATGCAGGACTTCACCGGTGTTCCCGCTGTTGTTGACCTTGCCGCCATGCGCGACGCTGCCGTCAGCCTCGGCGGTGATCCGAAAAAGGTGAACCCGCTGGTGCCCGTTGACCTCGTCATCGATCACTCCGTCATGGTGGACTATTTCGGCACCACTTCCGCCTTCGCGCTCAATGTGGAACGCGAGTACGAGCGCAACAATGAGCGCTATGAGTTCCTGCGCTGGGGTCAGTCCGCATTTGATAACTTCCGCGCTGTTCCTCCAGGCACCGGCATCTGCCACCAGGTCAACCTTGAATACCTCGCCCAGACCGTCTGGACGAAGGAAGAAAACGGCGAAACCGTCGCTTACCCAGACACCCTCGTCGGCACAGATTCCCACACCACCATGGTCAACGGCCTTGCAGTCCTCGGCTGGGGCGTGGGCGGCATTGAGGCGGAAGCGGCCATGCTCGGCCAGCCGATCTCCATGCTGATCCCGGAAGTCGTCGGCTTCAAACTCACCGGAGAAATGGCAGAAGGCATCACCGCGACCGACCTCGTCCTCACCGTGGTTGAAATGCTGCGTAAGAAGGGCGTTGTTGGCAAGTTTGTAGAGTTCTACGGCCCCGGCCTCGACAACCTCTCGCTGGAAGACGCCGCCACCATTGCCAACATGGCACCGGAATACGGCGCCACCTGTGGCTTCTTCCCGGTAGACAGCGACACCCTCAAGTACCTCAGGTCCACGGGCCGCGACGCCCACCGTATCGCGCTGGTGGAGGAATACGCCAAGGTGCAGGGCATGTACCGCGACACCCACGCGGAGCCAACCTTCACCGATACGCTTGAGCTGGACATCTCCACCGTTGTGCCATCCATCGCCGGACCAAAGCGCCCGCAGGATCGTATCTCCCTCGCTGACGCCTCAGAAGGCTTTGCCAAAACCATGGCGGAGGAATTCAAGAAGGCAGGCGAAGAGTTCAAACGCGCAACGGTGGAAGGCCGCGACCATGACCTTGGCAATGGCGACGTCGTCATCGCCGCGATCACAAGCTGCACCAACACCTCCAACCCGTCCGTTCTCATCGGCGCTGGTCTGGTGGCTCGCAAAGCCCGCGCCAAAGGCCTCAAGGTCATGCCATGGGTGAAAACCTCACTGGCGCCCGGCTCTCAGGTGGTGACGGATTATCTGGAAAAAGCTGGCGTTCAGGAAGACCTCGACGCCCTCGGCTTCAACCTCACCGGCTACGGCTGCACCACCTGTATTGGTAACTCAGGCCCACTGCCGCCGGAAATCTCCAAGTCCGTCAACGACAACGACCTCGTGGCGTGCTCCGTGCTGTCGGGCAACCGCAACTTCGAAGGCCGCGTCAATCCAGATGTACGCGCCAACTATCTGGCCTCTCCGCCACTGGTTGTCGCCTACGCCATCGCAGGCTCGCTCAACATCAACGTGGCCAATGACCCGCTCGGCAAGGATCACGACGGCAACCCCGTCTACCTGAAGGATCTGTGGCCAACCACGGAAGAGATCACCGACCTCATCCGCTCCTCCATCACGGAAGAGATGTTTGAAGAGCGTTACGGCGATGTGTTCAAGGGCGACGAGCACTGGCAGAACATCAAAGTAGAAGGCGGCATGACCTACGGCTGGCCGCCAGCATCCACCTACGTGCAAAACCCGCCTTACTTTGAAGGCATGACCATGGAGCCAGCACCCCTTACCGATATTGAGGATGCGGCAGTCATGGGTCTGTTCCTGGATTCCATCACCACCGACCACATCTCTCCAGCTGGAGCGATCAAGGCAGACAGCCCGGCAGGTCAGTACCTTGAATCTCATCAGATCGCGCCAAAAGACTTCAACTCCTACGGCTCCCGCCGTGGCAACCACGAAGTCATGATGCGCGGCACCTTCGGCAACATCCGCATCAAAAACCAGATGGTGCCGGGCGTGGAAGGTGGCTACACCACCAAGGATGGCAAGCAGCGCTGGATCTACGACGCCTGCATGGAATACAAAGAGGCTGGCACCCCGCTTGTGGTGTTTGCTGGCAAGGAATACGGCACCGGCTCCTCCCGCGACTGGGCGGCAAAAGGCACCAAACTGCTCGGCGTCCGCGCTGTGATCGCTCAATCCTTCGAGCGCATCCACCGCTCCAACCTCGTCGGCATGGGCGTCCTGCCCTTCACGTTTAAAGAAGGCGAAAGCTGGCAGTCCCACGGCATCGACGGCACTGAACGAGTAACCATCCTCGGCGTAGCAGACCTCAAACCCCGCCAGATGGTCGACATTCAGGTCGAATTCGCTAACGGCTCAAAGAAAACCATAGAAGCCCTCTGCCGCATCGATACCGAAGACGAACTGGAATACATCAAAGCCGGCGGCATCCTCCACTATGTGCTGAGGAATTTGGTCTCCAGCTAAAACTCGCAGACACACCACAAACACAAAAACGGGCCCTCCAAGGCCCGTTTTTCATTGGCGACCCCACCTTCTGAGCCACCACCTCCACCGATGTCATCCCACACAAGCAATCCCCTCCGACGTCATCCGGCACAAGCCCCCCTCTGATGTCATCCCGCACAAGCGCAGCGCGATGCGGCAACTGTGTTTATGCATTGAATGGAACACTATCTCTGAGGAGTGCATTGGCTGTGATGAGTATCTTTCTCGCCAGAGCAATCATTGCCGCTTTGAAGGGCTTCCCTCTTTTGATGAGGGC
>NZ_LMCG01000003.1:0-3754 GCF_001623065.1 Pseudovibrio sp. Ad46
AACGCAGAACTATTCAAAACCGACGCTTGCGCTACCACGCACAAGCCGCTTAACATCAACACGCAATTGGGCCAGACACTCCACTAATCGAAAGCCAATTTTGTCCAACTATCTTTGACGACGGACAATCTACACTGGCGAATATCGATGGAGTTATACCCATTTTGCTTTGCACCTTGCGATGTTAGCAAAGGCAGCGGGCGGTGTGGATGCTTTTGTTGTTGGAACGGAAATGCCGGGCATTTCGGCTCTAACATGGGGGTTTGATGACTTTCCGTTTGCATACTTCATGGCCTATATCGCCGAGGAAGCGCGCAAGATCATGGGGCCGGATGTCAAAATAGGCTATGCCGCCGACTGGTCCGAGTTTCACAGCTACCGGCCGGGTGATGGCAGCGGCGATGTGTTCTTTCATTTGGACAAGCTTTGGGCCAATGAAAACATAGACTTTATCGGCATTGATAACTACTTGCCGCTGACTGATTGGCGCGATCATGAAAACCATGAGGACCACGGGCAGGGGGCGCAATCAATCCATGATCTGGACTATCTGAAAGCTGGCATCGAGGGCCGGGAGTATTTCGATTTTTACTATGCCTCTGATGAGGACCGGACCAACCAGAACCGCACCTTGATTGCAGATCAGGACCATGGTGAGCACTGGGTGTTTCGTCAAAAGGATATTCGGAGCTGGTGGGAAAACCCGCACCACAACCGGCCGGGCGGGGTGCGTTCAAATACCTCAACTAACTGGGTGCCAAAATCAAAGCCTATCTGGTTTACAGAGTTTGGCTGCCCCGCGATCGACAAAGGCACCAATCAACCAAACGTGTTTTATGATCCCAAATCCTCAGAAAGTCAGGTGCCCTATTTTTCCTCCGGGGTGCGTGACGACCTGATACAGCGGCGTTACCTTCGCGCCATGCTGGAATACTGGGCTGTAGAGGCTGGCAACAATCCAGTTAGCCCGGTTTATGGTGGGCCAATGGTGGACCCCGTGAACATGTTTGCATGGGCTTGGGATGTGCGGCCGTTTCCATCGTTTCCGGTGGAATCCGATACCTGGGCGGATTGGGGCAACTTCACCACCGGGCATTGGCTTTCCGGCCGTGTGGGTGGTGTCTCCGCAGATGGCATTGCCCGGCTCTTGATGGAGCGGGCGGGCCTGCGTGAAGGCATAGACTTTGAAACGGCCGGGGCAGATGGGGTTGCCGATGGTTTCCTCATCTCTTCTATCACCAGTGCCCGCAGCGTCTTGGAAACCCTTGGGGCTGCCTTCTTCTTTGATGCGGTGGAATCTGGTGGCCGGGTGGCGTTTCGCCCGCGTCGTTCCCGCTATCCCTTAGCTGAGATTGAAGCAGAACAACTGGTTGATCAGGGCAAGGACAAAGAGCGGGTTTCCATTACAAGAGCACAAGAAACCGAGTTGCCTGCAGTGGTGCGGGTAACGGCCTATGACAGCTCAAAGGATTTTAACACGGCAACGGCAGAGGCTCTGGAAGGGGCTGTTTCAACTGAAAGGGTTGTTACTTCTGATCTGCCCGTTGTGACCAACTATGAGCGACTGCAGGGCATGGCTGAAAACCTGTTGCAGGAGGCGTGGGCCTCACGGGAGCGCTTAAGCTATGTGCTGCCTCCAACGGATCTGCACATTGAGCCGGGTGACTATCTTAAACTGACTGTCTCCGGCCGTGTGTTCGCGGTGCGGGTGCTTTCCGTCAAGGATGGAGACGCCCGCATGATTGAAGCGGTGACTTATGATGCACCGGTGTATGAAGCCACCAAGGGAGCAACACGGGCCTTTGTCTCAAAAGGGCAGGCGCTGCAGGCGGCCGCATTAGGGGTGTTCATTGACGGGCCGCTTTTGCGTGATCAGGACACACCATGGCAGGGCTACTTGACCGGCTATCAGTTGCCGTTTTCTCCGGGCATGGCGTTCTTATCCAGCCCGGTGACAAGTGGCTATGAGCTGCGGGCCGCCCTTAATCAGCAAGGTGTGCTCGGGGAGCTGCAAGCACCCTTACCTGCAGGGCCGCTGCACCGCTGGGACAAAGGCAACCGGGTCAAGGTCAAGCTCTACAACGGGGCGCTGGCTTCTCTTGAAGAGGATCTGGTGTTCTCTGGTGGCAATGCCATGCTGATTGAAGGGGCAGGCGGTGAATGGGAGCTGTTGCAGTTTGCCAATGCTGAGCTGATTGCTGAGCGCACCTATACCTTAAGCAAGCTGCTACGCGGGCAGCGGGGCAGTGAGCCGGGCATGGGTGCACCTGCAGGTGCACGTGTGGTGGTGCTGGATGGCGGCATGACACAAAACGGGCTTTCTCGTTCTGAGCTGGGTTTGCCGCTTAACTGGCAAGCAGGCCGGGCCGGGGCTGGTGTGGGATCTGAGGATTACACCAGTTACCAGAAGACTTTCACCGGCCGGGGAGAACGGCCGCTGTCGCCCGTGCATTTGAACGCCCGTGCGCAGACTGATGGCAGCATTGCAATAAGCTGGATAAGGCGCACGCGAACGGGCGGGGATAGCTGGGAGGTGGCAGAAGTCCCTCTTGGGGAGACGCTGGAAAGTTACACTGTTGAGATCCGGGAAGGGGGCGTTTTAAAGCGCTCCCTTTCTGCTTCCAAAGGGTCTGTTTCCTACACGGCCGCCATGCAGGTGGAAGACTTTGGCGGGCCTGCATCCAGCTTTGACGTGTGGGTCTATCAACTATCTGAGGTCTATGGGCGCGGTGTTCCTGCTGTTGCTCACTATGAAGCGTAAAGGGGGAAGTAATGAGCACAACGGCACTTTTGAAGCTGCCAATGATTGCGGCTGCGCAATCGCAAAAGCATGTGACCCACAATGAAGCCTTAGCCTTGCTTGATGTGGTGGTGCAGCTTTCGGTTATCTCAAACAGCGTAACCAATCCGCCTGCAGATCCTGATGAGGGAGCGCGTTACATAGTACCTGCAGGAGCGGCCGGAGATTTTGCCGGGCATGAAAACCAGATCGCGGCCTTTAGCGCCGGGGCTTGGGAGTTTCTTGAACCGGGCACCGGGTGGGCTGCTTGGATTGAAAGCGCGGAAACCATGCAGGTTTATTCCGATGGTGAGTGGGGCAGCTTTTCCTCTGTTGCCGGGCTGGGCACAGATCCGGGAACAGGCGGCCTTGCCTTCCAGCAAGAGAAAACCGTTTTAAGTGAAACGGATCACGGCGCACAAAGCCAGTTTGTAACCGTGGATGAAGAGCTAAGCCTTGCTGGTAGCAGTGTTGACAGCTCGGTTTTGATCCCAAATCGGGCAATCGTGTTCTGCGTATCTACCCGCACGGTGGAGGCTGTGACAGGAGCGGCCTCATATGACTGCGGGCTTGCCGGTGAGCAATCCAAGTTCGGCGGATCGCTGGGGGCGGCCGTTGGCTCAAACAATGCCGGAGTGATTGGACCTACTGCGTTTTATGGGGATACAGCCGTGCGGCTGAAAGCCAATGGCGGCGACTTCACCGGGGGCAAGGTGCGCATTGTCTTGCATTACTTCCTGCCGGTTGTTCCGCAGAGCTGAGCAATTGGCAGCATGTTAATTTTTCGCGCCGCATTTGCGGCTTTTTTTGTACCTGAGCGGGGGCTTTTCAGCTCCCGTTTTTTATTGGGGGCAGAGCATGAAAGATACGTTTCGACTGATTATTTTAGACCTGCTTGGAACTGAGGGTGGGTTTGCAAACCGGTCTCGCAAAGCAGATCCGGGCGGCCCTACCAACCTTGGCGTCACTCAAAGA
>NZ_LMCG01000004.1:0-119717 GCF_001623065.1 Pseudovibrio sp. Ad46
AGGGTGTAAGGTCATGGAGCCTGTCCCTGTGCTACGTGGTCCGCAAAAGCGGCCACCATCAACTGTTCAGGTTTGGTAATACATGCGAGGCGGGGTCTGGCCGCGTCACGATCTCAAGCCGTGCTGGGCTCTGATCTGGGACCCAACGACCTCCGCCTCGCTACCATTCAAGCACAAAACAAACACACAGGGACCCAGAGCCACACACTCAAACCTTAGCCATCCCCGCACTGGATCCCGCATCAAGTGCGGGAAGACGGCGAGTGCTGCCGCATCCATACCGAGAACGAACTAGATTACATCAAAGTCAGTGGAACCCTCCACTATATCTTCTAAAACTACGTCTTCAACTTACAGCGTTCAATAGAGCAAAAGCATCGAACCGGTTCATTTAGGCCATTTTTTGGTATCTATTCAACGCTAAAGAAAATCAGACAAATCCCACGCCCATTGCGCACTGTTTATCAAACTAATCTGCTTCGGATACTTGGCGTGCAGTAACTCAATAAACTTCGGGTCAACTTGCTTAGCAAAAGCCAATCTACCTCTCAATTTGAAACGCTCAATTTCCGTTAGCTTATCTGCGCTATGCACTGCTGCTTTAAGGCGTCTTTTTTTTGAGCGACCGAGAGAGGCCTGTCCTTCATTCGAGATTGTAATGCCTGTCACATGTCTATTGAACTTCTTAGACGAAAATACTGTTTTTTCTTCGTTTATGCGCAAACGAGGTAATCGAATATCACCAAGAAGTTCATTAATATAATTTGGCACATCAAATAGAACATTTTCAACGTTTGTAGAGATAGTGATATCATCCGAATAACGCGTAAAATTCAGTGATCGTTCTTTGCTGTATTGAGCAACCCGTTCATCAAACTCATGCAACAATGCATTCGAAATAATTGGCGAACTAGGCGCTCCAATACTCAAAACTAACTCATCACGCTCTTTTTTAAAGAAAATCCGGCTCAAAATCCGAGCTTCATCTTCATATATGCCCATCTCAACTAAGTAGGTTACAAAGTCATCGCTTTTAATTGAGGGAAAGAAGTTTTTAAAATCCATCTTCAAAAGATAAGATGAGTTTAAGTGAGGTTTTGCGTTGTCTACAATGCTTACACCTTTTCTGTAAGCTGTAGCGGCCTCATGAATAACAAACTGGTCCTCAAAGAACCTACTAACGATAAATCGTTGAACTGCTTTTAGATCCTTTGACGGCTGAGAAATAGTCCGTGGATCACCATTTCTCTTTCGGATGTTATATGTTTTGTAACGATGTGGGCATGTTCCAGCATATGCAACGAGTTCATTGCGACTAAAACCAAATTCATGCTGAATATGATCGATTATGGTCACAACACGTTCTCCTGCACCCATTTGATTGCCCTCAATCGTCTACTGACTTTCGTATCTTGCGATGCAGTTTTTTCGTAAAACTCCTTAATCAAAATTTTCGCTCGAAAAAAATCTAAATGTGCGTCTGCCGCAAAGACTAGATTGATTCGACTCTGGACTCCTGAACGCACTACATAAAAATCTTGTGATGAATATCGTTTACTTCCAATAAGTTTAAATATTTTTAGAATGTAAAGTGCAGATTTAATCTTCTTTAATGAGCAGTACACATTAACATCATCGAGTAACTGCTGTATCTCTTTAACAGAAAGAGCTCCAAACAAATCTATAAGCTGGAAAATAAGAAGTATTACATGGCCTCGATCATTGTAATCGAATCTCTTGTTATGATTTGTCTGCGAAAGATGCTCGACAACATCATCAACCATACCTTTGATTTCTGACTCTTGAACACTGTCCATGTTCATATGGTTGATTGAATAAGACCGGACCATCTCTTCCCGATCATCCATGAGGGGATTTAGCAATCCATTTCGGATGAAGGATTTTTCATCAAAATTTGTTTCATCGATTGCGATAAGTAACTTTGAACGCAGCTCTCTATTCGCATAAAACAAACCAAACTCTGTAAGTGCACCAGGACTTTCGAGAATGATAACAACAAGAGAGGAGATTGCCGCTATATCATTTTCAAACTGAGATAAATCATCGTACACGGTGT
Source organism: Pseudovibrio sp. Ad46 (assembly GCF_001623065.1). Classification (NCBI taxonomy): domain Bacteria; kingdom Pseudomonadati; phylum Pseudomonadota; class Alphaproteobacteria; order Hyphomicrobiales; family Stappiaceae; genus Pseudovibrio; species Pseudovibrio sp. Ad46. The sequence continues at coordinate 2,078 of NZ_LMCG01000004.1, forward strand.
GCCAATCAAGAAAATCCTCAGCTAATACAACGTCCCCATTCTCGCCAATTGATCCTCCACAAACATCCATAAACATGCTTCGTATTGAAAGGCGCGGGTCTTCTAACTCTACCTTACCTCCACACAAAAAAACCAAGTGTAGATCTAACTTCACCTGAGCTTTACTTATGTCTAATGAGCGTATGATTTTGGGTCGTGGATCACGAGCCGAAGCCATCTAAAACTCTTTACCTCAAAGGGGCGATTGGAAGGAAAATTTCCTGTCAATCGAGAAACTACGGCTTTGAGAGTGATAGGAAATTTTCCTTCCAATCGCACTTAAATGCCGTCAATAAGTGTGGGTCTAGCTGTAAGCCCGACCGTGCTCTACAAGCACTCCGCGTAAAGATAGGTTACATTACACCTTAGGATTTATTCTTGGCAATAGTTTATCGGTTGTATTTCGCATTTATACTCTTCGCTCCCACCATCCACACCCTCGTCAAAACCGACAATTTGACAACCTCAGGTTTTCATTCCACATTCATACATGAGGCCTAGAAACCTCCTTCAAGTAGCGGTTACCGCTCCCGATCGACTAGCGGATTTTTTGTGCCTGCTTTATAGGTAGCGCGCAAACCCTTTGCTATGAGCGGGAGGGCGGTGAATATAATACCTCCTTCGGGAGGGAATAAACTCGCCTGTCTGCTTGCAGGTTTCTAGCCTCCCGCTCGCCAGCTGGCCCTAGAAAGCCGTGCTGTCCAGCGGTTGTTCAACACCCTGTAAGCAGAGGGATTGAGAATGACCGACTCCGCATGTGCCTGTGGCACCACAAATACGTTCCAAAATGAAATAGACGAAGTCCTCGTCGTCGTCTCTGACCTGCAAAATCTCAGCTATATGCAGCACTTACTGCTCACTGAGAGACTGCAGCACAGCAGCGAACGCGATGCTTTGTTCACTTTGCATCATGCCTTCCACGACCGACTGGAAGCACTCCAAAAACGCTGCGGAACTTTATCTAATGCGTATTCTAATCCGAAAACCACTAGCACTTTTCGGGAATACGCAGGAGAGCGGGTCGCTCATCCGCAGCCGATAAACACCAAAATTCCGCTTCCTGAATAAGCCCGCCCAGCGCTCCACAAAGCAAGGGAACCTGCCCACGTGGAGCATGTGCTGGCGCACTGTGTAAGAGCATTTGGCAACACTGCCATCCGCTCCGGTGCCGGAAGCGAGAACGCACCTACACCCCGCATCCTCGCGGAAAGCACCCTGCTGGCCTGCGGAGCCACCACCCTCCGCAGGCCAGCGCTTATTTACCAGCGCAAATGCCGGCTTTTGTCAGGGTCAGTTGCCATGCAGCAGCGGCATCAAACGGCGTGACCAGCCCGTCATCGTCCTTGTTCGTAAACGCGCCCATACCATGCGCAATCATGTATTTAGGGTAATAATCCGGCGCATCCTGCCCCTGCAGAAAGTCACAGGCCTCGGCAATGCCATCCTTGCTGTAATTTTCCAGTGCTGCACCAAACGCAGTGCGTTGCGCCTCGTTCATCCTTTGAAAAGTCACCATCCTCAGCACAGAAAGCGCCTGATACGCGCTCTTGTCTTTCACCCGCTGCATATCAAAAGTGCCACGCGCAAACGCCATCACATAAAGATCAACGGCAGAGCCATACTGCTCCTTCTCAATGCAATCAAAGATCGACGCATAAAGATCAGCCGGAGTGTAACTCGTCTTGGCGTTCTCCCGCGCAATACAGCCCACATCATGGGTCACCTGCAGGTTTCCCTCGGCCTGATGATTGGTGATTTTGCCTTGCGCCTGCGCACCACCGGCAAACAACATCGCCCCACCCAAAAGGCTGAGACCCAGATACGAAACTTTCAACGAAAACACCTCTCTAATCGCCCGGAAAGCACCCTTCCAGGCAACTCACCACTACAAACTGCAGATCCCACTCATACACCCGTCACCCCACCCCTCACTTGACCTTAGCCAAACACACACCCGGTTATCTGCCAGAGTGCGCAGAGTTCTCATCCGCAACCTCCCAGGCGTCATCCTGGGCGCAGCAAAGCGAAGACCCGGGACCCATAACCATAACCCTCTCGGCTCCACTCACTCACGCTCTCCCACACACAAATGCTATCGCTGCCTCACAAACACCCGCACACATTATGCAGCCACTGCCCCTGAGGATCGGGCTAACACAGGAGGAGCCTGCAAAAACTTATCCCCCCTGGCAAAAGATGCCGCCATACTAACTCCCATGCCTACGTAACGGGCTGCTGGCGGACCGTCCGTCAGTTTGTCGTAGGCTGGGTGGGGCTTTTGAGAGAAGTAACGCATCTTTCAAAGGTCCGGTGGAACCGATTTTCAAACGTGACCGCATGGTTTGAGAGGAAGGGCCCAAGCTTGAGGGGCATCACGCAGTGGCATTTGCTGGTCAGAGCAGCTGATGTCAGGGATAGAGGACCTGTTTAGGCCGGGAAACTTGCCTGAGCAAAGCCACTGTCCTTCCAGGAAACTGGCTATCGTGTCTTTCAGGATAAGAGGCGATGTTGTCCATACCAAAATGCCCGGGCAAGGCGACAGCCAATGCCGAAGACTCATAACCAATAAAATGCGCAGGCACTGCCTGCTCGCCTTGCCCTCCCCATTTTGGGAGTTTCACGTGAAAACACCGCCGGACATTTCCAGCGGTGCTAAAGCTGTTTGCATAATGGGAAGGCTCACGCCGCCGCCTTCTCCTTGAACATGTGAAGCCGGTCCGTATCTTCCCACTGCAATCTATAGCCAAGCTGCTCAATGAACACCTTCGCAGGGTGGGTCTTGATCGGGTTGAACGTCCACTGGCTAAAGCCCTTGCGCTGAATATCCTCCTCCGTGCGCTCAAGCAGATACTTCGCCAAACCGTACCGGCGAAAATCCGGATGCACATACACGTTGAAGATATGGGCACTGTCATTCAGAAGCCCCCAGTAGCAATAGCCTTTGATGTCATCCGCCATCTCAGCGGCAAAGGTACGCAACAAAGCCTCTTCCATCCGCTTGCGATGCACGGCCTCACACGTCTTCCACCGCTCAAAGTTCTGCGGTTCCAGCTCCGCCATATAATGCGCTTCAAGCTCCAGCAAAGCCGGAAGGTCCTTCGCTTCAGACACCCTGATTATGGGAACAACCATCTGCGATCCCTCTTATGTCACCATTGTAACTTTGCCCGTATCAAGGTCATACACCCCACCAACCACCTTCAACGTCCCCGCCTTGAAGTGCTTGTCCAAAATAGGCGATGCCTGCTGCAAAGCCGTCACGCCCCACTGCACATTGGCTTTGATGGCATTAACGAGAACATCCCCCTTCTCACCCTGCGCCTGCTGCACAGGAGGCCGAAGAAGCTCAACAAGCGTCTGGATATGACCGGGAAACTGGTTGCCACTCTGAACAGAAGAAATCGCCGCCTTCACAGCACCGCACTTCTCGTGACCCAGCACCATGATCAGCTGCGTACCCAGCACATCAACACAAAACTCAAGGCTCGCCAGCCCTTCAGGCGTCACAACATTACCGGCGACACGCACGACAAAGAGATCCCCACGCCCCGTATCAAACGCCAGCTCCGGCGCCACACGGGAATCCGCACAGCCCAGGATCGCCGCAAACGGGTTCTGCCCAGCAGCCAGTGCAGCACGTGTACTCTGGAAATCAGCAGGAGAGATATTCCCCTCAACATAGCGCTTGTTACCATCCATCAAACGCTTCAGAGCAGCCTCACCACCAATCTCGTTTTTAGGAATAGGCGGCTCCTGCGCACTGGCAGACGAAACAGCACCAACACCACCCGTTGCCAGAGCAGCACCAAACACACCAGCCGTTTTCAGAAACTTGCGGCGCGCTGGTGATCCAACCAAACCCGCTTTGTCATTGCACATCCAACACATAGGCTTCTCCTGGCCAAACAACAAAAGTTGCAGCCAGCCTAAAAGCCCATTCTGGACATTCTGTTGTTGAATTGAATGAAACAGCCCTAAACGAAAAGAACTCGCAATCGCACCTAAATTTCCCTTTCCAGCCGCGGACCAATTTCTCTGAATTCGTTATTAAGATAAAAACTCAGCGTTGTTTTCCAGGCTGGCTGATGCGGCGCTCCCACTTCCAGGTAAGGCCAGTCCATCTCCTGCCCCTTCAACACCGCCTGCTGCAACAGTATTTTGCCAACCCCGGCACACCGGCCAGACGGCACAACGTAAAACTCAACGATTTCACCAAACCGGCCACCAGCATAAATGGCCTTCTTTTCCGACAGTGTAATGAGCCCGAGAAGTTCCCCCTGAGACCGCGCCAGATAAGCCCAATAGCGAGAGCCATCATCAGATAGAATATCCTCAGCCATCATTTTGAACTGCCCAACATCAAGCTCATCTTCCGGCCAAAGCTCGCTTTCCATCGCAAAGACAAGTTCACCCAAGCGGTGTGCATCGGCTTCTCTGGCAGGTTCCACTGTAATCTCATCGAATATCACGGACCCATCTCCCTGATCTCAAGTCGCGATGACCAGCCTACCAATTTTCAGAGCATCCACCCATTCTCAAAACTGGGAGAATTTAGCCGTATAACTCTAATGCTGTGAGGCTGCCTGATTATTCCCCTCAACAATGATGAAGCTATACTCGAACGGATATTCCGACCAATGATAGTAAGGCGCAGCTTCCTTATGGATTTCACTGTTAGGGATCGGCTTGCCTTTAAGCTTCTGATAAAGGGCAGACATGTTCTCAGGGACAGCCTTGGAGTGCCCCTTCCAAAGGATCGCAACCGGATAGGCGTAGTTGATATCGATACCGGAATACTCCGGAATGGTCACTGCCCAACCCGGTTTCAGGTCGCCAATGTTACCCGCAATGCTGTGAGACGTAGTCAGAACACTTCGCACACCATACTGCGCCAGCGTATCAACAATTGCCTGAGAAGGAAGCGAATGCGCACTTGGCTTTTTAAAACTGCCAAAAGCAAAGTTGAAGGGAATGAGCACAACGATCAGCACTGCCAGCACACTAGCTGTTCCAAGAATGATCTTGGCCTGACGTATTGAGACCTCAGCAAACAGCCACAGCGAAGCAACCAACGGAGCAAGAAACAGGATTGGCTGAAGCCATCGATCTTTCACATTGGTCGCGCCACTTGCAACAACAGACACAGCAGCAATAACCAGCCCAAAGATAACGACAAGCGTAAGAAGTTTGCGAATGGTCTCATTCACATATTGGTCGTGCTGCTCAGCATCCTTCCAATAAAAGCTCGTCGCCCATGCGCAAAAAAACAGGACCACAGCCACAATGACAAACTGTAAAGCTGCATTTATCAAAGAGATAAACCCGGTCAGAAAATGCCGTTCTGCCTTTTCGATTCCAAATTTATGGACACGCGCATAGATGAGGTCCTGGTTCTCAAACATCCAGAAAGCAGGAGGAAGCAAAATCACAACAGCAACAGCAGCAGAACCAAGAATGTATTTTGAGCGTAGAAACTTGCGCCCGTCCTCAATGCAAAAGCCAGCTACGATCAAAGCGACAAGCAAAAACATATAGTTGTATTTGGAAAGTGCACCTGCTGCGATCACAACACCAAACACAACAGCACGCCACCAGCTTGGTTTTTCGATGCAGGTCAGGAAGAGATAAACCGTCCATGCAGAACACGCGAACATCAAAACTGAATGGCTCAACGCCCGCTGCGATTCCCAGGAGATCTGCGGCAGAAAGATAAGTGAGGCCGTCCCGATAGCAGCCAACGTCGGATCAGAGGCCCTCCGCGCGGTGAGCCAAACACCCAGATAGCCAAGAAACAACAAGGTATTTTTAAGAAGAGCCGTTGCAAAGAGCCCTTCTCCAAACACCCAGAAGAAAGCGATTGTCAGCCAGGTATAAAGCGGTGGCTGCGGGCCATATCCAAGCTGAAAACTCTGAGCCGCAATAATCTGCTCCGCTTCATCCAGGCCCAATACGGGAGATGCAAAATAACGAATAATGGTCTGGACGATGAAGTATCCAGCAAGAAGCCAGACAAAATGTTTCGCGATGAACGTAGCCCAGTTATCCGAGACTATGACGCGTTGAAGTTTGGGAAGGAACCCTTGATCTTGCAGCATCTGCACCATGCGCAGTTATCGACGCTTTTGCGCCTTGTTTTCGTTCCCTCCACCATACCAATTACAGCTAAGCATTGGCTTTCAGCTTTAATTAAAACCAGCGGCCAATAAAAAAGCCTTCGCAAGCATAACCTGCGAAGGCCCAGAATTTTAAAGAGATGCTGCCCTTTAGTGACGGAAGTGGCGCATTCCAGTAACGACCATTGCCAAGCCAGCTTCATCAGCAGCTTTGATCACTTCATCATCACGCATGGAACCACCTGGCTGAATAACAGCAGTGGCACCAGCCTCAGCAGCAGAAAGCAGCCCATCAGCGAACGGGAAGAACGCATCAGAGGCAACCACACAGCCCTTGGTCAGTGGCTCTGCAAGGCCAGCGGCTTCTGCAGCATCCTCAGCTTTGCGGGCTGCAATGCGAGCGCTGTCAACGCGGCTCATTTGCCCTGCTCCGATGCCAACAGTCGCGCCGTCTTTGACGTAGACAATCGCATTGGATTTTACATGCTTGCCAACACGGAAGGCCATTTTCAGATCTGCCAGTTCCTGATCAGACGGCGCACGCTTTGTCACCACCTTCAGGTCCAGATCATCAACAACACCACTGTCGCGATCCTGAACCAGCAAGCCACCAGAAACAGTCTTCACAAACAGACCTTTGGCGCGTGGATCAGAAAGACCATTCGTCAGGAGCAAGCGCAGGTTCTTTTTCTTAGCAACCAGCTCAATCGCTTCTTCTGTCGCATCAGGAGCGATAATCACCTCAGTAAAGATCTTGGTGATCTCAGCAGCAGCATCCGCGTCCAGAGTCCCGTTGAGCGCAACAATGCCGCCAAACGCAGAAACCGGATCACACGCCAGCGCTTTCTCATAGGCTTCCTTCAGCGTAGGCGCTTCTGCAACACCGCACGGGTTCGCATGCTTGATGATAGCAACTGCTGCCGTACGAGCCGGATCAAACTCGGAAACAAGCTCAAACGCTGCATCCGTATCATTGATGTTGTTGTAAGAGAGCTGCTTACCCTGCACCTGACGAGCCGTCGCCACACCTGGGCGCTTCTCCCCGGTTACATAAAAGCCTGCTGCCTGATGCGGGTTCTCACCATAACGCATCACTTCGTTCAGCGTACCGCCAATCGCGCGATAATCCGGAGCTGCCTTATCAATCTGCTCTGCCATCCAGTTGGAAACAGCAGCATCATAAGCAGCGGTACGAGCAAAAGCTTTCTGCGCCAGCTTCTTACGAAGAGCAATCGGAGACTGACCGTTATGCGTATCCAGCGCCACAACCACAGCAGCATAATCAGCAGGGTCAACAACAGTGGTTACATAGGCATGGTTTTTGGCAGCAGCGCGTGTCATCGCCGGACCACCAATGTCGATATTCTCGACACCGTTTGCGTAGTCAGCACCAGATGCAACCGTATCTTCAAATGGATAAAGGTTCACACAAAGCAGGTCGATACCAGTGATGCCATGCTCATCCATCGCAGCAACATGCTCAGCATCATCACGAATGCTCAGCAATCCGCCATGCACCATAGGATGAAGCGTTTTAACACGGCCATCCATGATTTCAGGAAAACCAGTAACCTCGGAAATATCTTTAACTGGGAGGCCAGCCTCAGCAATCGTTTTGCGAGTTCCGCCTGTTGAGATCAGCTCAACTCCACGTTCGGAAAGCGCTTTCGCAAACTCAACAAGACCGGTTTTATCGGAGACAGAAAGAAGCGCACGCTTAACCGATACGAGTTCAGGTATCGGAACGCCTTTGGAGACAACGGCCATGGGTAAAAGCCTACTCTCTTAGAGAAAATGGAAGGGTTTTGACGCCCGCCAAATAACACTTATTCACAGCTGTGGGAACCCATTTCATGGGGATTGAGAGCGGTTTGACGGGTAACCTTTAGGAGCAGTTTACATCCCCTAAAGGGCAAGAGCACAAATGACGTTAGATCTTCCGCCGCGCCTTGGCAGAGGCTGTCTTTCTTAGCATCCAAGTCACACTCAGCGCTTCTTTTACACCAACACTAAGAACAATCTGCTGCGTTTGACGGTGACCGAATACGTCTGACAGGTAAATTGATTCCTCAACGGAGAACTCAATCCCATCAGCAGAAAATTCCCAGGCTTCACCATCTGCACACTGCAAAACAGCAGCATCACCCAATGGCAACATCGTGCAGCTTACCTGTGGGTGTAGATGGAAGCGGATCGTGACAGTCTCTTCCTCTGCCTTGTCAGATATCGGCTTGAACCGATCGATCCCATCTAAAACGGTTCCATCACGCGACAGCGTCAGATCACGTTCATGAACAATGCCATAACGCTCGACATAACCATCATGGCTCGCAATCACGCGGTCAGAAAGGTCCGTGTCCTGCCGCTCCGCTTCAACATCTTTAGGACCGGATAACACCGGGTTACCCAACACCTTATCGAAACGAGAGGACGTCAGAAAACGACAGGAAGACGTATCACCAATCCCGGCTGTTGAATGTGCAGCGGTGGAACGAGCCACCATCTTCCAGGCAACTTGCTCTCGTGTAGAAACGCCACAGTTCACCACAATACGATTGCGCTTTGAGGAGAACTCAAAGGAGAGACAACCGGCATGCGTACTGCTAGAGAAACGCGTTGGCGGCGGTGCTCCCACATCAATCATTACAAGGCTATCACCACCAGTGAGACGCTGATAGCCGGAATGCGGCGCACTAACAGGCGGTGTTCCACGTGCATCATCATAAGCAAGAATGGTTGCAACCACATCACCCGGAGTAGAAGCCATGCCATTGAAGTGAGCAAAGGATCCATCACCATGACGGAAGAAACGGATCATCGGCATCATGCGGTCAATGGATTCCATCATGACTGGAGACACCGTTTGCCCCTGCATCACGAGCGCCTGACGGATTGGAAGCAGATCAACAAGGATCTCAATAATCGCACCGGGATGCCGGGAGATATGACCACCATCCGGCAGGATTTGACGCTTCAACTCCTGATCAAGACGCTTCAGAGCTTGTTTGACGTGACGCCCCTGCCCATCCATGGAAACTGTTGCACAAGCATTCGCCATAGCAACTGTCAGACGCGGCAAGCCATCCGGCGCTTTGTTCATAGTCCGGCGTAGATAGCGCACCTGCCGATACAGCGACCGCATGAAGGCACGATAGAAATCCGCTTCACATCCGGTCAGCAATAACGGAGATTGAGCCATCCAGCTCAACACGCGGCGCGCAACAACTTCCTGCTTCCAGCCGCTATCATGCCAGCGACCACAGGACCTAATCCAGTCCTCAACCAAGGCACGGGCATTTTGCTGTGCCATGTTGGTCTCAGCAGCACGCAAATGGCGAAGCCAGGAAAACCCATGCAGCGCTTTTGACCATTGGAGATTCGGCGGCTCAACATCAAACGGAGATTGCCCGCCCACTTCAACCAGATGTCCGGCAAACAGGAACCGGCCAGCATAAATGTCAGCGGCGTTTGTAGCATCTGCAGTGCGCAGATCCTGAGGAGCGATAAGCAGACGCGATGGCGCACTTCCAAACGAGAACAAGCGGAACATAGATCCCCCTCGCGCCCAGTTCAGACTGTTTTGAGCCATGTTTTGTGTCAAAAGACTAAGGATTCTAAGTCTTTCAGACACCGTTGCGCCCGTCATACCCCTTCAGCACTCCATTAGAGCGTATCCCCGAAAAGCAGTTTCGGTTTCAGATAAGGATACGCACAAAAACAAAGATTTAGAGCGTGAGCAAGAAAGCGATTTGCAACAACACGCTCTAAACAAACTTAACAAATGGTTTGCGCCCAAGCTCTTTAAATCTCGTTAACCATGCCCACTTTGCGCAAATCCTTGGTGACATTCCACCAGCTCTTTTTAAGAGAGACGCAAACGAGCCGCGAAAAAGCCATCCAGACCACCAGATGTTTTACCTGAGGATGGGTTCTGACCTGGCATCGCACGGAAGTCGCCTTGAGAATTAATCGCCTCAGCAACGCCGCCCAGCTCATCAGCTGTTACAGGCACACGCTGCACCTCAGGATGCTCCAGCAACAAGCGCTGAACTTGCAGTTCACCCTCTTCCTGTTCCAGCGAACAGGTGCAATAGACAAGAGTTCCGCCCGGCTTCAACCAACCCAGTGCTTTTTCAAGCAACTCGTACTGTAGGTCAGCAAGCTTGAGCACATCATCTTCACGCTTCAGCCATGCCACATCTGGGTGACGGCGAATGGTACCGGTTGCAGAACAAGGTGCATCCAGAAGAATCGCGTCAAAAAGATCAACCGGTACAAATTCACGAAGATCAGAAACTTCAGTCTCAGCTTCCAATCCAACACGCTTTAGATTCTGTGTCAGACGCTGCAAACGACGGGCTGAGATATCGACAGCTGTCACATCAGCATCAGCGGCTGCAAGTTGCATGGTCTTACCACCGGGGGCGGCACACAAATCAGCAACCACTTTGCCTTTGATATCACCCAGCAAACGAGCCGGAACTGCAGCTGCAGCATCCTGAACCCACCATTTGCCATCTTCAAAGCCTTCCAGCTTTTCAATCGGCCCATCTGGCTGCAAGCGTACGGAGTAACCCAGCTGAACTTCACCACCCAGCTTTTCTGCCCAATCATCACGGTCTGCTGGCACGCTCAGGTCCAGATACGGCTCCTGCATATGCGCAGCGGACATCGCACGCGCAGCTTCTTCGCCATAAACTTCGCACCAGCGTGCAAACATCCAATCAGGAGCATTCAGCTTCGCAGTATCCTGCTCAGCAATAATCGCTGCACCTTCACGTGTTGCACGGCGCAGAACGGCATTAACGAGGTTTTTGTACGGCTTGGCACGTGCATCACGACCAGCGAGCGTCACAGCCAGGGAAACCGCTGCGTGATCCGGCACGGACATAAAGAACAACTGCGCCATGGCAACATGAAGAATGTCCAGAACGCGACCCGTTTTCTCAGGAATAGGACGGTCAAGGAAACGATCAATCACATCCTGAATCTGGCCACGACGACGCAGCGCAGTGCCAATAATCGCACGAACAAGCGCTCGATCATTCGGCTCAAGGCGTTTATAGCCCGGATGACCGTTGTTTAGATCAAGCTCGCCATCCAGTGGCATGCGCTTGCTCAAAACTTTACCAATCAGATCGGTGGCAGCCTTACGAGCAGCATAGCCAGGATCTTTAAAGGTGCCCTCTACGCTCTCTGTTTCAGAAGCTCTGTCATTGTCTCTTGGAGTCTTCGGTGCTCCAGAACGCTTTCTCCCCTTGAACTTGGAGTTTCTGTCCTGAGAGGATGTATTCTTACGCTCTGCGCTCATCGTTGATCCATGTATTCCAGAATGTGTCGCCAGACCTTCGGCGCCATCTATTCTTTTAAAGATGCATTCTTGTGTGAAGAGCCTCACTCAGAGGCCAACCGGTTTCATCAGGTTCCACTAGAGTTTCGGCGGATTACTGCCAGTTGTAACCAAAGGAGAACTGTCAAATCCTGCTCGGCTAACCACAGAACCTTTAATATTGCAAAGACAATTTGGGAAGCGCGAATAGTTATTCAGGTAAACACGGTACAATCAACAAAGCAAATGCGAGAGACGGTTCGCATTCGCAGATTTCCCTTGCTTTTAGCCCCATGGCCCTTTGGGCTTCCGAGGTTCATCACGACTGGGCTGGTCATTCCCACCACGTTGACCTGATTGGCGGGATGCTCCCCATGGGCCACTTGGACGACGTGTTTCACGCTGCGGCTGAGCTTGCGACGTCTCGCGCACGTTAAAATGACCACCACCGCCAGAACTACGTGTTTCAGTAAAGCCAGCTTCAGAAGCCATCTGACGAAGCGCCGCAATCCGGTTATCTGTGTTCGGATGTGTCGAGAACAGGTTGTCCATGTTCTGACCCGAAAGCGGATTGATGATGAACATATGCGCCGTTGCAGGGTTATGTTCTGCATCTTCATTCACAACCCGTGCCGCGCCACCAGCAATCTTATGCAAAGCGGAAGCAAGCCAAAGCGGGTTACCACAAATCTGCGCACCCATACGGTCAGCCGCATATTCGCGCGTTCTGGAAATCGCCATCTGAACCAAAGCCGCCGCCATTGGTGCAAGGATCATCATCAGGATAGACCCAATCAGACCAAGCGGATTGTTGCGGTTTCCGCCAAAGAAAAGCGCAAAGTTTGCCAGCATGGAGATCGCACCAGCGATCGTCGCAGTGATTGTCATGATCAGCGTGTCACGGTTTTTCACGTGCGCCAATTCGTGCGCCATCACGCCCGCAACTTCCTCTTTGGAAAGAGAGTTCAGAAGACCAGTCGTTGCTGCAACTGCCGCATTCTCAGGGTTTCGGCCTGTCGCAAACGCATTGGGCTGTGGGTTGTTGATCACATAAACCTTTGGCATCGGCAGCTCGGCACGCGCTGCCATGGTACGAACCATGCCATAAAGCTCCGGGGCCTGACGTTCATCCACTTCCTGCGCATGGTGCATGGACAGAACCATGCGATCCGAGTTCCAATAGGAGAAGATGTTCATGCCGCCGGCGATCAATAGAGCAATCAGCATGCCGGTTTGGCCGCCAAGCATGAAGCCAATACCCATAAACAAAGCGGTCATCGCCGCAAGCAGCATACCGGTCCGTACATAGTTCATGGTTTCAATGCTCCAATCTGTTCTTTTAGTTCGCCAATTCTACCGGTCATCCACCAATGAACGCAGTGCCCATTGCAAAATACAGGCTCTCGCGCCTATATCTAAGCCTACGCGATCATTGTGAAACTACCACTACCAGCTTAAGTGGTAGCTCCAAATGGCAAACGCAAGCTTACAACAGCGATAAGCAGCATCAGCCAACGGGGATTGAAATGGAAAAAGACAACAAATCAGCCGTCGAAAACTTTAAAACACAAGAAGTCGATACGACGGAGCAGATTGAAGAAGCGCCAAAAAAACGCCGGTTTGAAGACCTGCCCCCTGCCGCCCAACGTGCTTTAAAAGAAGCTGAAGAGCGCCGTGCAGAGATCGACACAGCCCAAAAAGAAATGCCGAAAGAGCTCAATGGCCGTGGTGGTTTGGACCCTGCCCGCTACAGCGATTGGGAAGTCAAAGGCATTACCAGCGATTTCTAGAACGTATTCCCGACTGGTTCCGGCTTCCTTATAAGACGACGCACGGAGCCGGCCCTCTAGAAAATCCTAAACCACCGGACGATCGCAAACAGTCCCACGCCGAAAATGATCAAAAGCCCGCTGACAATACTAAACGCAACAGGGTCATGACTGCCCGGGATGCCGCCGACATTAATACCCAGCAAACCAGTCACAAAGCTAAGCGGCAAAAACACAACGGCAATTGCCGCCATCATCAGCATGTAGCGATTGGTGTTCTCTGATCGTTTAAACATGATTTGATCGTGAACTATTTCTGCCCGTTCACGGATAGCATCCATCTCCTCGGCAATTCGAAGGGCCCGGTCACCCGCCTCACGAACGCGGCGTTTGTTGATCCGATTGACCCACTCAAACTTCTCAATCTCAAAATTCCTCAAGATGTCCAAATGCGCCAGCATGCTGCGCCTGACAATGGTTGCTAACCGACGAACCTGCGCAAGCTCGCTTTCCCAAGGGTGGTCTCCTGTCTCCAGCACCACATCCTCAAGATGGTCGATCCTATCCTGAAGCACCTCAACCATTTCTTCAGCACGTTCCGCAATCGCCAGCACCAATCGAGCCCAGAATTCTGCCGTGCTTTCTGGTGGCACACGGGTCTTGAACCCCTCAAGCAAACTTTGAAAAACATCCAGCGGATCGTGCCAGATGCAGATCATCCGCTTAGCATCCACCCAGATCTGGGCACATTCCATGTCGCCGCTTTCTTGTTTGGGCAACTCATTGAAAACGTTGATGGCAATAAACGCCCCTCTTGTGCGCACATGGCAATGCGGACGCACCTCTCGGGCTAAAAGATCATCAATATCGCTGTGTTCCAGCCCAACTTCTTCAAGAAACTCGCGGTTCTGAGCGGCAATCCGCTGCAAATAAGCCCAATAAAATTCGTCGGGCTCCAGCTCATAGTCACGCAACTGTTCTAACGTGAGTCTGCGCATGCCTTTTGACTTGGAAAAAACAATGACAAATGAGGAATCCAAATGAATATGGCTCGCCTCAATGTTTTCTGTGGTTTGTGCCATTTCGACAAATCTCGGCCCAAGTTCGATCCTAACTCAGCACACACATCAAAACCCACACTTCTAAAAAATCAGATGACAAACCCCAGAAGAGACACCTATTCAGCTTAGCGCACAGTAAATTGGTTAACAGCCAATTTACCAAAAAACACTAGAGTTTTGGTGCTCCGAGCATTTGTTGTAAATCATTCCTGCGAGAATTCTTGTGTCCACGAAAGAAATTGAGAAAAAATCTAGCGGAGGAAACCCGTTTCAGCGGCTGAATCAGCAGCTCGCTGGAATCGAACCGGGTCTTGATCCAATTGTTATGACGATCGGTGAACCGCGTCATGAGCCTCCAAGTTACGTCATTGAAGTACTTGAAGAAAATCAGAACGGCTTCCGCAAGTACCCAGCAATTCGTGGCACTGATGAATTCCGTGCAGCTGTTGGCAAATGGGTCAAAAACCGTTTTCAACTCTCTGATGTCTTCGATCCAGACAAAAGCGTTATTCCGCTCAACGGCTCTCGCGAAGGTCTTGTCTTTGGCTGTGTTTGCGCTCGCGACTATCTGAAGAAAGACGGTAAGCCGGCTGTTATTTTGCCGAACCCGTTTTACCAATCCTATGGTGCTGGCGCTCATATTGCGGGTGCTGACGAAATTCTTTTGCCAGAACCAGCAGACGGAGTTCTGCCAAATCTGGATGCCATCGATCCAGCTTTGCTCGACCGCACCGTCGCATTCTATTTCGCGTCCCCCGCCAACCCACAAGGCACCGTTGCGCCTATGGAATATTGGCAAAAGCTCATCAAGCTGGCACGCAAACACGACTTTCTGCTCTTTGCTGATGAGTGCTATTCTGAGATCTATCGCGACACGCCTCCAACAGGCATTTTGGAAGCAGCTGAAGCTCTTGATGGCACGCTGAAAAATGTCGTGACATTCAACTCACTGTCCAAACGCTCCAACCTCCCCGGCGCACGATGTGGCTTTGCTGCCGGAGATCCGGAGTTCATCCAGTTCTTCGCAGATTTCCGCAACGTTGCAGCACCACAGGTCCCAATGCCTGTGCAAGCGCTCGCCGTACGCGCGTTCGGTGACGAAGGACACGTGATCGAAAACCGCCGCCTCTACAATGAAAAGTATGACGCCGCTGAGGAAATGTTGTCTCCTCTGTTTGGCTCAGTACGCAAAGAAGGTGGTTTCTTCCTCTGGCTGGATGTATCCCGCTGGGGTTCAGGAACACAGATCGCTGAAAAGCTCTGGCGCGAAGTGGGCGTGAAGTCCCTCCCAGGAGCTTACATCGCCTCGGATATGCCGGACGGTTCCAACCCCGGTGATAAATACATCCGCCTCGCCCTCGTTGAATCTTTGGAAGTCAGCAAGGAAGCCTTCCGAAGAATTTTGGACTCTCTGGAGTAATTGAATGCGTCAGGCTGCTGCAATGCAACGACCAAAAGCAAGCTCTGTTTCACTGGCTGATACAGAGAGCCCGATCAAGCGCTTTATCAAAAGCAACATAATCGTCATTGGTGGCGCGGTGATACTCGTCATCGGTCTCTGTGTGGCGGCAGCCCTCGCAACATGGTCAACGGACGACCCAAGCTTGAATCACGCAACCAATGCGGAGATTCATAATGCACTGGGTCAGACTGGAGCCATTGTTGCAGACGTTCTGATGCAGACAATCGGGCTGGCAACAGCTGTCTTTCTAGTGCCCATCTTCATCTGGGGTTGGCGCCTGTCTCTCAAATACACATCCGGTGTCACCCGCAAACGCTTTCTGACCTGGCTTGTCGGAACCGTACTGTTTGCAGGTGGTCTGGCGGCCATTCCAATTCCATCAAGCTGGCCATTGCCAACAGGACTTGGCGGTTTCCTTGGCGACTGGATCTTCTCAGTTCCAACCGCAATCCTGCCAGAGCTCTCAACCGGCATGAGAACCCTGACCGGTGCTGTCGGCCTTGGTCTGCCTTCAATTGTGCTATTAGCTTACGCTGCTGGTCTCATCGGCAAAGACCCAACCCCGGCAGAGTTCAACGAAGACGAAGCCGTTGAAGATGAATACACTCCTCACGAAGCATTACCGTTTACGGAAGATTCTGAGGAAGACTATGACGGCGAAAACAACCGCTATTATGCAATCATTGGCGCGCTAAGCCACTGGAAGCTCATGGCAACCAGCGCAATCCAGCGCACGGTTTTCAAGCGCAAGCTGGTCACTGAGCAAAACTGGCAGGAAGAAGATTATGCAGCAGCTCCGCATGATCCAAACCAGCCTCAGCAACCTGAATACTACGAAGAAGAACAGCAAGACCAACAGGCAGATCAGCAGTGGGAAGAGCACGAAGCTGATGAGGACGAGCCCGCTGAAAAAGGCGGACTGGTTTCCCGTTTAAGACGCAAAGTAGCGGCCAAGCTTATGCCTGTCGAAGACGATGGCCTCAGCGATTACTATCAGCAGGAAGATCAGGCTGAGCGGTCAGATGTGCAGTTTGACCCACAACACGACAACACCCAACATTACGCTGCACAAAACGAGCACTATCCTGAAGAACAGTGGGAGCCAGTTCCTGCAGGTGAACCCGTTTATGATGAACAGGGATATGTGCTCGGACCAGATGAATACCATGAGGGCGAAGACCTTCATCTCGGCCCTCAGCCAGATGCACCGATCGGCATTGCAAGTCCTGATGAGCAAGAACCACCAATGCAGGCGGCGCCTCAACAACAGCCACCACGCCCTGCTCCGGGACGTTCTGTACCGCGCCCGTTTGCTCAGGAAAAGAGATCTACTGCAATTATCAAACAGCCACCGTTTGAATTGCCAAGCATTGAACTGCTCGCTGAGCCTCAAGCCGATGGCAAACAGCGTCTGAGTAAAGACGCGCTTGAGCAAAATGCCCGTATTCTGGAAGGTGTGCTGGGTGACTTTGGCGTCCGCGGCGAGATCATCGCAGTTCGTCCGGGACCTGTTGTAACGCTTTACGAACTGGAACCGGCACCGGGCATCAAATCTTCCCGCGTCATCGGACTGGCAGACGACATCGCCCGCTCCATGAGCGCGATCTCTGCACGTGTGGCAGTTATTCCGGGCAAAAACGCCATCGGTATCGAACTGCCGAACGCAAAGCGCGAGACCGTATACCTTCGCGAGCTTCTGGATTCTGAGGACTTTGACGCATCCAAAGCAAAGCTGGCTATGGCACTCGGCAAAACCATTAATGGTGAAGCCGTCATCGCCGACCTTGCCCGCATGCCTCACTTGCTCGTGGCTGGTACCACGGGCTCTGGTAAGTCCGTTTCCGTAAACACCATGATCCTCTCCTTGCTCTACAGGCTCACCCCTGAGCAGTGTAAGATGATCATGATCGATCCAAAGATGCTAGAACTGTCCATTTATGACGGCATCCCACACCTTCTCACCCCTGTTGTGACCGATCCGAACAAAGCTGTTGTCGCTTTGAAATGGACCGTTCGTGAGATGGAAGATCGCTACAAGAAAATGTCCAAGATGGGCGTGCGCAATATCGACGGGTACAACACCCGCATTGAGCAAGCCATGAAGAAGGGCGAAAGCTTCACCCGAACCGTTCAGACCGGCTTTGACAAAAACACTGGTGAGCCAATCTTCGAAGAAGAAGAACTGCCAATGGAGAAAATGCCGTACATCGTCGTGGTCGTCGATGAAATGGCTGATCTCATGATGGTGGCCGGTAAGGACATCGAAGGCGCAATCCAGCGTCTGGCTCAGATGGCCCGTGCAGCTGGTATCCACTTGATCATGGCAACCCAGCGCCCATCCGTGGACGTCATCACCGGTACCATTAAGGCCAACTTCCCAACCCGTATTTCGTTCCAGGTGACGTCTAAGATCGACAGTCGCACAATCCTTGGCGAAATGGGCGCAGAACAGCTGCTTGGTATGGGTGACATGCTTTACATGGCTGCTGGCGGTAGAACCCAACGTGTTCACGGCCCATTCGTCGCTGATGATGAGGTGGAAGACATCGTTTCACACCTCAAAGAGCAAGGAACACCAACTTATCTCTCTGACGTGACTGAAGACGCTGAGTCTGAAGGCGGTTACGACGCTCTGACCCAAGGCTCCGGCAACGCAACCAACGACCTGTTCGATCAGGCCGTTGCAATCGTCGCCAGAGACCGCAAAGCATCAACCTCCTACATTCAGCGCCGCCTCTCAATCGGCTACAACCGTGCAGCTTCTCTCATTGAGCGCATGGAGCAGGAAGGCATGATCAGCCCAGCGAACCATGCCGGTAAGCGCGAGATCCTGCTTCCAGAAAACGGCGAACAGTTCTGATACCTCTCTTACAGCAGTCTGCCTATAGCCAATCACGGGGAGACTGCTGTAAAACACTCCCGAAAAGTTGATCAGTCTTTTCGGAGATCTCTAGGCGAATTTATGGAATTTGAGGCATATGCCCCATCTTCGCCTTATGGTAACGATAGCCTTTCAGAATGAGGGTTCACAAATAACCGCAAGCTGGATTTAGAGAAGAGTTAATCAACTCGCCTTACGGTTGTTCTACGAGTTTTGACAGCGGAGTTATATTTATGATTGCATCTCAGGCGATCTCTTTTGGTAGGATTGGCAAAAGCCTCGCAATTGCGGCAGCGCTTTTTATTGGTTCTGTCCCACTGACTGCGGAACACTCCGCCGCTCAAACAGCCCAGCAGGCACAGCCAGTCGCGCTGACCAACGTGCAAGCCATTGACGCCGTTAGCAAGTATTTCAACTCTGTTCGCAACATGCACGGCAAGTTCGTGCAGTTTGGCCCAACCGGCGGGCGTGTAGAAGGCCAGTTCTTCATCAGCCGCCCGGGCAAAGTCCGCTTCTACTACAACAAGCCTTCTACACTCGACATCATTGCTGACGGCAGCATGGTTTCAGTGAAGGACCGTAAGTTGCAGACACAGGACATCTGGCCTCTTTCCCAGACACCGCTGCGCTTCCTGCTGGCTGATAAAATCGACCTCAAGACAGACGCCAATGTAACCAACGTGGTTGTTGAACCAGATCTCATCACAATCGCGATCGACGATAAAACCCGTTTCACATCTGGCCGCCTGACGCTGATCTTCGACGCAAGAAACTATAAGCTCAAGCAATGGACCGTACGCGACGCACAGGGTTATGACACGTCTGTTGCTATCTATGACGTGACTGAGAACGGCGCGACTAACCCGGATCTGTTCAAGATTGATTACATCGCAAATTCCCGTCAGCGACGCGGTAACAACTAGAGCACTGCTATAAAAACTAATGTATGAAGAGGAGTGCTTCGGCGCTCCTTTTTTATTAGCTTGAGAACTTGAATGCAGTTTATCCCTGTTTCGCCTGACCTGCCGAACCTCCCTCTTGCCCCACGCTTGCTTGCAGGGCTGTGTCAGGAGAAAGGCATCAAACTCGCTCTCGACAGCGAGTTCTTCTATTTCGGCTATATCGAACCAGGCGGCGGCAAACGTTTTCCCATCAAGGGCGGTGCTTTCGCACTCAATAGCTATGCTGCTGGAGAGGCTGCACGAGACAAGGATTTCTGCGGTCGCCTGCTACAGGACGCAGGTCTGCCCACCCCAAACTTCAAACTCATTCATTCAGACAAAGCCATCAGGCAACTCAGTACTGCCAACCCACATGTCGCCAAAAGCCTGAATACGCTCACAGGTGCCGGCGAGATCGCTCAGTCACTGGGTTATCCGGTTTTCATAAAACCCAATGAGGGCACTCAAGGCGTTGGCGTTCAGAAGATCTCTGAAGAGGTGGAACTCAACACCCACCTGACAAATGCCTTACGATCCAACGATCGCATGCTGGTACAGGAAGCTGTCTCAGGCCGTGACTACCGCGTGATTGTACTTGATGGAGCTATTCTGGCCATCATCGAACGGCGTCCTCTCGCCATCATCGGAGATGGCACCAACACCATTGCAGAACTACTGGCTGCAAAAATCAAAACCCTCACCACCCGCAGCGGCGGCTATAAGGTTGAAAACGACGACCCGCGCATCCTCAAAGCCATTCAGGAAGCTGGCTACAATCTGGCAACCACTCTCCATAACGGAGAATTCCTGCAGCTCCTCTCCAACGCCAACCTCTCAACCGGTGGTGAAGCAGTCGACGTCACCGACCTCGCGTCGCAAAGCTTCAAAGATCTGGCCGTGGAAGCTGCGCGTGTATGCGGCTTGCGCTATGCAGGCGTCGATATCCTTTGCGATGACCTCAGCAAAGACGACGCACCAGCAAACGTCTTGGAACTAAATGCAGGCCCCGGCCTCACCAACTTCTGGCAGGCTTCCCCAAACCATCATCATCGCATTAGAGCGGTCTATCGGGGTGTTTTAGAGGCCATGCTGGAAAGCGCTTAACGGCAGCCCAAAAGCAAAATGGCGGGAAATTCCCGCCACTTCCAACATCAATCAAAAACGTGTCTTACCAAGCGCCGAGCTTGGTCTCTGGCGTGTATTTCTCACCATCAACATGCTTGACCACAGCCTGACCACAAATGGTAAGGCCCTGAGTTGCGTCATAAGTCATGGTTGGAGAGCCCTGCAGTTCCCAACCTTTGTTGAGCGCTTCAGTGACGCGGTGACAAAACTTTGCAGAATCCGGTTCGGTGATGAGGCGGTAAAGGCGCATGTTTATTCCTTTAAATTCTTCTGGTGTGGGCGGGAACCTACCAGCCACACCTATCAGATACCAGAGGTTAAAACGTGCGCAGAGTTCAAATTTACGCGTTCACGTGCCGCTTGATAGCCTCAGCAATCGCAACCGTTTTGCGGCCAATATCTGCATGCAGACGCTCAACCATCTTGCCGTCAACCTGCACGGCGCCTTTGCTCTGGTTTTCTGGCAGCTCAAACTCGGCAATCATCTTCTTCGCCCACTCAACATCCGCCTTACTCGGCGCAAAGGCAGTGTTGCAAGGCCCAAGCTGCTTAGGATGGATCAGCGTCTTTCCATCCAGCCCCATCTCAGCGCCCTGCTTACATTCATCCGCAAAGCCCACAAGGTCAGAGAAGTTGTTGTAAACGCCATCCAGAATATTCCCACCACCAACACGCGCGATCGCCAGGAAGGTCATCAGCCAAGGCATCAAAACAGCACGACCCGGTAAGATTTGTGCACCACTCTCCTTGCTCAGATCATTCGTGCCAATGATGAACACATCCAGACGATTATGCGGGTCCTTAGCAGCCTCAGCAATTTCGGAGGCATTGAGGATCGCACCCGGCGTTTCAAGCATCGCCCAGATGCGAACACTGTCAGCACCCTGCTCTGTCAGATAATCAGCAACGGGCTTGATATCAGCGAGGCTTTCCACCTTCGGCAGAAGCACAGCATCCGGTTTGGCAGCAACAGCCGCTCTCAGGTCTTCCTGGCCCCAGGGGGTCTTCATCCCGTTGATACGAATAACAAGCTCACGATGCCCGTAACCGCCACCAGCGACAGCCTCACACACCTGGGTGCGCGCCATCTCTTTGGCATCAGGCGCAACAGCGTCTTCAAGGTCCAGCAGCAGCACATCTACATCCAGCCCTTTGGCCTTTTCCAGTGCCCGTGCGTTTGAACCTGGCATGTAAAGCGCACTACGACGCGGTCTGATATTATGAACTTGCTCTGAGCTAGACATGACACTTCCTGTTGCGTTGCAAAATCAGGCTGAGTTTAGAGACGTCAATCCGCCTTCACTACTCACCATTCGTGCTATTTGCGAGTTTTGAACCGTCAAACACTAGGTCTTTGGCCGCAATAATAGCATCGATGAAAATCAAGCCAGCCTCAGGAATTAGGCATCCCACAAAATTCCAAGCCCTATGAGACTTTCACACCTTGATTTTAAGGGATGTTTGGGGTCACTCTATAACGCAAAATCAAACGAAGGAACGGGAAGAGGTATAATGGCTGATCTTTCTTTTAGAGCCTTAAAACCCGGTGACGCGCCAGACTTGGCCCCTCTCATTGCAGAGAATGCGCAAGCTCTTAAGCGCGGCGCTCCACGTCGCCCGGACGAAGTCTTTTCCGAGCGCCTGCTCGAAGACAAGTCCATCGAAATCATTGGTGCATTCGAAGGCAAGACACTGGTTGGCTTTGCCGCTTTCTTTGACATTCCAGACCTGATCTCTGGCCTGCGCATTGGCCAGTTGGATGATATCTACGTCGTACAGAACCACCGCCATACCGGCATTGGTCGCACTCTCGTGGAAGAAATCTCCAGGATCGGTAAAGAACGTGACTGGCTTCACGTCCGCTGGCTGGTGCCAAACAAAAACAAGGTCGACAACAGCCTCTTTGAAAATCTGGCAGAACCAGACGACAAAGACAGCTTCATCGTCCCGATTGACCGTCTGGCTCTCGCATAAACCAAAAGCGGCTCTTACGAGCCGCTTTCTTTTATGATCAGCTGAGGCACAGGCCCCAGATCAAAGAACGCGATACGAGCACGCCCATTCTCTATGGTCACTGGGATCTTGAGCGTCGGCACGCCATTTACTGCACTTCCCTGCCCAATACTCATCGCAGTCTTTTGCAGCGATTCAAGCATCTTGGAGCCTTGTGGGAACAATGGTCGCAGCACATCCTCCAGCTGATGAATACCAGTGATCACCAGTGGCAGCGTTCCATTCAAACGCCCCTGACGGTCAATCACCAGATCACCACCCGTGTTGACGGAAAACTCACCGCTTTTCAGCTGCAAGCTGGAGAGGTTGACCTTTAATTCTTCATCAACCATCAAATCAGCAATATTCCGAACTTTGCCGTCCAGAAGCTTCGAGCCCTCCGGCAACTGAATAACAAGGCTGATATCCAGCGGCACATCATCAGACACTTTACCTGCTGTCAGGCCATTGACCTGCACAGCCAGATCAAGCGCGTCCTCATTGCCTTCAACGCGGCGCATATGCGCTTCTGTCCGCTCAGCATTCAGCTCAACAGACTGCTCGCCAATGGTGTAAGTCAGCTTCGGCTCTTTAAAGACCGCGTCAATTTTGGCAGGCTTACTGTTTTCAGCCACCACGCTCGCCTGAGCCGTTTTCCAATGCGCAGAGTATGCAGGCCCCTGCTGGCCAAAGTTTGCCTCAGCAGGACCAGTCGCCTCAAAGATCACATGGGTCGGGTTATAAGCCAGCGCTACACCACGTAACTCATTGATAAAATACCACTCTCCGTTCTTATCCATGCGGAACGGGGTACAGGTCAATTCAAATCGGAACGGATAACCGCCAAGTTGCTGGTCACCACATTCAAGACTTCCGCCGTCTGCTTCAGCAACCTTCACACCGTTGCGAATAACGTCAGAAACAATACCGCGCCCAACTGCCCAATAGGCGGACCACCCGCCAATAATCAAGGCGACAAGGATCGCCAAAACGAAATACGCCGACTTTCTTGGAGGCCGGGATACTTTTGGTTCAGTCATCTACTCTCCGTTACCCTCACACAGTGCTGTGAGTTGCATGCTGATTACGAGCCTGATAGGCGTGTCACTCAAAGAATTCTACGAGAAAATAGTTATGCGAGATTTATGGATATTTGGCTACGGCTCACTAATTTGGCGCCCTGGCTTTACTTTCGAGCAAGCAGTCCCCGCAATCTTGCATGGCGTTCATAGATCTCTCTGCGTGTATTCATGGGTTCATCGCGGGACTCAAGACAACCCTGGACTGGTATTTGGGCTGGATAAAGGCGGTGCTTGCATCGGCATGGCATTCAGGGTCTCACCAGAAAACTGGCAGCACACACTTGGGTATCTCCGCGAGCGTGAACAGCAAACCATGGTGTATCTGGAAACACACCGCCGTGTCCGTTTGCTGGACGAGGAAGGCACCAAAGTTCGTGCAGTCACATTCGTTGCAGACCAGAAACACGAGCAATATGCAGGTGCGTTACCGCTAAAAGACCAATTGCAGATTGTAAAGGGGGCTGTGGGTCAGTCTGGCGCAAATCCGGAGTATGTACTCAACACTCACGCGCATATGAAGGAAATGGGTATTAAAGACCAGAACGTAGAATGGCTGGCACGACAACTCTCGATATAGCTTCAGGTTTCGACTACTCGTCTTCCTGCTTGATATAAGAAAAGATCCCCGTACGCAGATCATTGTGAGCGCGATCCCTCTCCGCGCTGTCTTCTGCCAGAAGATGTACGTATGCACCCTGCGAAGGTTTCAGCGCAGGCATTGGGGTCTTTTCATTCGACATACCCAAAAACCCGAGCCAGACAACGGCTTCGCTCTTCTTGTCTGTGATCAGAACAAGGTTCTCCGCATAGTCAGAAACCTCTTCCGGAGAGATCCGGGTAAAGAGGTAACGATGCCCGGATGCCCCAGACCAGTATTTAAACTGGCTGCCAGCACCTAGCTCCTCTGACACGCGTGGAGACCTGCCACTTGGCAAGCGATCATCAAACAATGAGTACTGCAACGCACTCTCCTGATTTCTCCTGCTATTTCCCATAGTACTTTATAGAACAAACTGCGAACATGTTACAAGTTAAGCCAGAGCATTGTCAAAAAAAGAAGCCGCCTTTAAGGCAAAGGCGACCTTCTTCCTTTGAAACATCTGATTTCCACGCAAAATCTTTATTTTTTCTTATATTCTGCCTGAAGTACACGAGCTTCTTTGATGATAATGTTATCCGGCGTATCTTTTTCTGCTTCATCCAGCAAACGGTCAGAGGCAGTCTCGATCCGTTCCTGCAAAAGCTTGAAGAATTCCTCCGGTGGCAAGCCTGGCTGAATAGGCTCAAGGATCTCTGCTTTGATCGTGCCAGGGAAACGGAAGAACCGGCGACGCGGCCAATAAACACCTGAGTTAAGAGCAATCGGAACAATCGGGCAGTTCAGCGTTTTATAAAGGTGCACGATACCATATTTGTATTGTGGCTCAGCACCAGCAGGACGGCGTGTTCCTTCAGGGTAGATGATGATATTGCGATTTTCCGCAATTGCCTCAGCGGCCCGTCTACCCATGGCAGCAAGGGCCTTACCCTTTTTACCACGATCAACAGGGATCTGGCGGAACTTCATCAGATACCATCCGAAGAACGGCACCCAGCGCAGCTCACGCTTCAAAATAAACGTTGGCTGGCGATAATACTCAGCAAGCGCAAATGTTTCCCATGCAGACTGGTGCTTGGAAACAATGACACAGCCGGTATCTGGCAGGTTTTCGATGCCTGTGATCTCAGATTTTACACCACCAACCCAACGCAACAGAAACTTCTCTACACGGCCCCAGAATGGCAGCAGCCACCAGCAATGCCGGACAGGAAGCACAAACAAAAACATACATGCGATCATAATGATCAGGGTGCTGATGTAAAAAAGCACGTTAAAAAGAACGGAACGCAGGACGAGCATAGGACCTTCACAACCATTTCCACCTGACACTATGCCAAGGTGAATTCAGATTTCATCTTACGAAATTAAGAGGAGTGTCTTACAGGGAATACAGCGTCCAGCTCAACTCGCAGCCGAACGAGGATATACTTCACATATTCGCGTAGGAGAAGCTTTGTTATCGAAGAACTTTCATACCAATGCTCTAAATCCAGCTCTTTATGGTAGACAGGACTTGGGTAAAGCTCAGCATCCGGCAGGCGAACTTGCAATTCGGCCAATGCTCTAGGCATGTGATAGGCACTGGTAACGACCAACAGTGAGCTGAACTGATTTTTTCGCACCCAGTTGGCAGTTTCCTCGGCATTCCCGATGGTATTGAGCGCTTTTCGGTCCAGATCAACGCAGCAATCAAACAACCACATGCGTTTGGAATTAAGCCGCGCGATCTGCTTTGCACTGGTTGATGGATGAACGCCTGAGATCAAAAGACGCTTCGCGCTTCCCACTTCCAGAAGATCCAGACTTTGCGAAATCCGGTCTCGACCACCCGTCAAAACAACAATGCCATCAGCATGTTTGGGTACAACGGCCTGCACAGAGGGCTGCAAAACTTCCACAAACCACAAGAAGCCAGCTGCAAAAACGACAGAGCAAATCAGAAACAACAAAAAGAAAAAACGGACACTGCGCCGGACAAACGACTTCCGGCCAGGGCGTTTATCAACGCTGGCTGGTACCGGCTCTTGCTCACCGGTTGCTTTAAATTTAGCCGCTGTGTCGCGCGTATTCAAAGAATGCTCCATGATGTCGCTACAATGCTTATAGCCACAAACCTGAACGAATATTTTCCTGACTACATATCAGAACTGGCGAAAATGGAAAGAAAACGACACTTAATCCATATTTGCCAAATGTCTGTGGACAGCCAGACGAGACGTCAGGGCGGTCAAGACCGCAACAAGCACCACAACAGCAACAATTCCAACATACCCAATCGCACTCACCTGCACCGCCCCAAACAAGGCCTGCACCTGATTTCCACTGACGGAAGTGATGTCCGAGCTCCCAAAGAAGCCCATAACCAGAAAGCTCAGTGCGGCAATCGTACCGCCAATGACCCCGCCTTTAAGCCCTAACACCAGGAAGTGACGCTGAAACTCGGAGGCAATAAAACTAACTTCCGCGCCAACAAAGTGCAGCACCTCAACCACATCCTTGTTACCGGACATGGCAGCCTGCGTCGCAAAAATGACGGAGAGCACCATGGAAAACAGAACGAGCACCAGAATACCAAAACCCACAAGCACAGCTGTGTTCGCCATAGCTGAAAGCTGACGGTTCCAGACACGGTGATCATCCACCGACGCTGCACGAATATCCTGCTCAATCTGAGCCTTCATATCTGCCAGATTAAGTAGCTCAGGATCATCTATCTCCACCAGAACAAGACGCGGAACCGGAAGCTCTTCCAGTTCAAGCCCCTCCCCAAGCCAGGGCTGAAGCAATCCCTTGGTTTCTTCATCAGAAAGAGCGCGCGCGTCTCCAACACCGGGAAACTCGCGAACAAGAGCCAGCGTGCGATCAATCTCCTGCAGCATGTTCACGCCATCCGCAGGACGGATCTGCACAGTGACCTCGCGCACCAGATCATTGGTCCAGTCATTCGCCGCATCATTGACGATGGCCACAAACCCAACGGTCAGGCAGGCCAGAAAACTCATGATCGCCACAACAAGCATCAGGGCCTGACCGGAGATCGCCTGCGGCGGAACAATCGGGGCAGGTCTTTCTTTAAGCTTGAACCGTAACCCGGAAGGTTTCGCACCCGCCGCTTTTTTGACCGGGCGACCACCCTTGCCTTTTGGCGGTCCTTTCCGCGGCTTGCCAGGCCTTTTTTGTCCAGCTGGCGCACGTTTTGGCACGGACTTTGGGCCAGACATTGGCGGTTCTCTTCTTTGCTGAGTATCAGTCATGAACAGCCAACCGCCCGTCGTTGAGGATAAGATGCCGAGCTTCCACCTGTTCCAGCAAATGAAAATCGTGGGTTGCGATCACGACTGAGGTGCCGAGCCGGTTCAACTCAATGAACAAACGCAGCAAACGGCGAGCAAGCGGAGGATCCACGTTACCTGTCGGCTCATCTGCGAGCAAAACTTCAGGCCGTGTGATCAACGCCCGCGCAATAGCAGCACGCTGCTTTTCACCACCGGAAAGAACAGGCGGCAGCACATGCATACGATCACCAAGTCCCACCCATTTCAGCAAATCAATCACATCAGGACGGTACTCTGCCTCGGATTTCCCCGCAACACGATGCGGCAGAGCCACGTTCTCGTAGGTGGTCAGGTGATCCAGCAACCGGAAATCCTGAAACACCACGCCAATCCGGCGGCGCATAGATGGCAGCTCAGCCTTTGCGATCTTGGTGGTGTCTTTGCCAAAAACAGAAATCAACCCACGAGTGGGGCGCATAGAAAGGAATAACAGGCGCAGCAAACTGGTTTTGCCCGCACCTGAAGGACCAGTGAGAAACTGAAAAGATTGCGGCTCAATGGAAAAGGTCAAATCCCGAAGTACTTCAGTGCCCATGCCATACCGAAGTCCCACATTCTCAAAGCGTATCACCGAAAATTCCCCTAGCAGACGTGAGGTTTCGCCTTATCAGAAAAATGAGGCCAAACTCGTGCAAATCACTCTAAAAAATAATTTTCTCGCGTTCAATTTTTGACTGAACTTACCCCTGCAAATTTATGCGAGCCTGTTCCTTTGGATATCCCTCGAATAAATTAACACTTCATTAAGGATATAGAGGTCCTCATACTTCAGATAGTATAAATTCTAGTCACTCAACCTGACGTGAAGCCCCAGTATTTAGGCTAGTCAAAGCCTACGCAGTTGAGTACTTGTGAGTATATTGCATATTTGGTGGCTCTGAGACGTGTTCCCGACAGCCTCCTTCGGCTCTCGAAGACGAATACGCTAGAAAATGAAGGATTTAAGCGGCTTGTCCATTCCTTTTAAAGGCCGACCGCTTTTGGACCACGCTCGATGAAAATTATCTGCCCTCAATGTAATACTGCCTACGAGATTCCAACGGACAAAATTGGAGAGACTGGCCGCAAAGTAAAATGCGCCAGCTGCAATCATATCTGGCAGGTTACACCAGAGGTAGAGGACGATTGGGCTGCTGCACTCGATGCTGAGCCCGAAGTACACAACAATTCAACACCCGATGACGACCGCAAAGAGCCCTCGTTCTCCGAAAGCTTGGATGAAAGCGATTGGGCTGGTCTCGGCGATAAAGCAGATCGTCACGAAGCATTTTCAGAAGAAGACCTTGTAGGAAAACCCAAGGAAGAACCTTCAGATTCAAGCGGTTCTATGGGCAAGGACACCGGCACTCAGTCAAGTGACAAGGCCGGCAACTCCTATGAGGCATCAGAAGAACCAACGGGTTCTGAAGAGGATAAACCCGACGATAAAAAGAAATCTGAAGGCGCCTCTCAAAAGTCCAACCGAAGATCTAGAAAAAAAACCAAGTCATCCCGCAAATCAGGTGTTATAAGCGCGAAAGGCCTGCTGGGCGCAAGTCTTCTTGCTGCTTCACTCGCACTCTGTTTTTCAGCTGTGCACTACCGTGAATCAATCGTAAGAACCTTCCCCGATTTGGCTGGTCTTTACCAGTTGGCTGGTATGACCGTAAATCTGCGTGGTCTTGTATTTAAGGATCTGAGAACATTCCGTGAGGTGGACGACGGTTCCGTCGTGCTTGTTGTGGAAGGTTCTGTAGAAAATATTACAAGAAGCGAGACGTATATTCCGGCGATTAAGCTGGCGTTGCGCTCACTGGACACGCAAGAGATACACTCCTGGATTGTTGAGCCAAGAGAAGACTGGCTTGCACCAGGTGATAAAACCCGGTTCAGAGCTCGGCTAAACAATCCGCCAGAGCGAGCCGCCGACATTCAATTGCGCTTTGTTGAGCGCCAAAAGAAAAGAGCGAGCATTAGATGACCGGTAACCCGGAAATCCGCGTGCTGTTTGATGAAGAAGCAATCGCGGCACGCGTAAAAGCCGTCGCAGAAGCTATCTCACAGGACAAGCCTCACAATCTCCTCGTAGTAGCGGTCTTGAAAGGAAGCTTCATTTTTGCAGCTGACCTTGCCCGTGCTTTGCACAGAGCAGGTTCCGTTCCGGAAATGGAATTTTTACACCTTTCAAGTTATGGAAGTGGAACGGTGTCGTCAGGAGAGGTAAAAGTCCTCCGCGATATCGAAAGCGACGTGACCGGAAGAGACGTCATCTTGGTCGATGATATTCTTGAATCCGGCCGCACTCTGAAGTTTGCACGCGACATGATCGCCGAACGTGGAGCCAAGTCTGTCCGGATTGCTGCACTCCTGGACAAACCGAACCACAGAAAAGCCGATGTTAAATCGGATTATACGGGCTTTGATTGTCCGGATAAATTCGTCGTCGGCTACGGCATGGACATGGGGCATGCATGGAGACAGTTGCCATTCATCGGCTACGTGCCGCAGGAAGGTGACGACTAACTAGGGGGGCTATAATGGCTCACATACTTCTGACGGAAGACGATGATGCGGTCCGCGCCTTTGTAAAACGTGCATTGGAGCTGGACGGGCACAAAGTGACCGCCGTAGAAGATGGCGCCGAAGCCGCTCTTGTACTGCTGCAACAGCAGGGCAGGTTTGACCTTCTGCTCTCCGACATCAGAATGCCGGAGATGGATGGTATCGAACTTGCGATGCAAAGTAGCGCTCGCTATCCGGGCCTGCCAATCCTTTTGATGACCGGTTACGCAGACCAGCGTGAACGCTCTGAAGAAGTCGGTAAATGCGTGAAGGACGTTCTGACAAAACCATTTTCACTGGTGGAAGTCAGAAAAGCCGTCACCACTGCCTTGGCAGAGGAAGAAGAAGGCTCTCAGCAAACCGCGTTTGCTTAAAGCCCTTCCCCAATAAAGTTTCAAGAAACGCGATCCCTCCTCCGAGCGGTCGCGTTTTGTTTTTTCAGTCTCAAGCGCCAAACCTAAATCCAACACGCTGTACAAAATCGGGGTTTCCTGATCTTCTATGCGCATATTTCATTGTTGGTTTTGAGTGAGCTTTCCCATGGAACAAGAGACTTCTGTCCTTCAACAAGCAATGATGCGTTTGGAAGACCCGACAGCGCCCCTTCCTCCTGTAGCAAAGTATTATGCAGCCAGCCGAATATATTCAGCGGTAGAAAGCTGTTTCGCGCATTGGGAAAACATCCCGGAAACCAGCAACGCAGATCTCTACTTTCGCTATCTAGGTGCATTGGAAGACGTCGAAGATCGCCGTGGCTTCCTGCTTGCAACGCAGAGCTATCTGGCTCGCCTTGAGAACGCACATACCCACTTCATTGATTTCACGCTCTTGCAAAACTCAGGCTTTGGGTTCTGGGCACGCCCCCTACCCGTAGCAGCCTCAAAACGTGCTTGGGCGGTTTGTGGTTCAACCCGCACAGACATCAAAACCGGAGACGTCATTGAGCAGGTCAATGACCTTCCTGCTAATGAGTTCTTTGCGAGGTACACAAAGCTTGTCAGCGCCTCAAAGCCAGAAGCGGCAGAACGCAACCTGCTGCTATTCAATAGCTTTCTTTTGCCAAACCAACTCAACATCACTCTTCACGACGGGCAAAGCCTGCAGACCACCCGCGCAGGACACAAGCATCCGCTTTCATATCTCAAAGCATTTGAACTCGACACGTCGGGAAAGCATCCACGCCTGATCATCCGCAGCTTCTCAAAACCAGAGTACGAGGAACAAGCTCTCGCCTTCCTAAGCCAGATTGACAACCAGTCCCCACTCATCCTTGACTTACGTGGCAATGGCGGCGGCAACACACCCATGAAGCTCATGAAAAAACTCTGCCTGGAGCCGATCGCAATCTGGATGGAACGAACACCTCAGATCACCGGACTGGAGAAAGCTGAACAAGACGTGGCTGCATGGCAAAACGGAGAACTCTCCGCACATCACACCCAGCCCAACGCTGAAACAACGCCCATGCATCTCCTCACAAACGGCGAGACCTTCCCGGCCAGTGCCACACCGTTTCGAGGAAAGCTGATTATTCTGATTGATATTGGCAGCGGCTCAGCAACCGAAGATCTCTTGATACCTCTAAAACATTTCGGACGCGCAACAATCGTTGGAGAAGCGTCCGCGGGCTCAACTGGACAACCCTATTTTGAGGCACCTCTGCCAAAAACACAGCTCACAATCTCAGCAAAGCGTACTGATTTTCCAGATGGGACAAGGTTCGAAGGAGTTGGGATACATCCGGATTATCCGGTTATGCCAACACCAGAAGACATCCGCCAAGGCAACGACCCCGCCCTCACACTTGCACAGCAACTGCTCAGACAAGCCGTGACCAGCTAAGCCAATCTCTAACGCCCTCATCCAGCTTCAGTTTCGCAGCCGGTGCCTGCGGACCTTTAATCAGCTGCCTTATCAGACGGGCGCTTTTCATAAAATTCCAGCGTGTGCAGGCTCATATCAGCATATTCAAAAAGCATGTTACGGGAGAACCCACGCCGGATCAGAACATAAAGCCCCTCAAGGATCATCACATAGAAGATCAGAAGCTTCTCAATATCATCAGGGTCTTTGAGTTCACTCTTCAGATCCATGAATTTCAGGCGGAAATGCTTCACACCCTCCTGATAATACATCGCAAACTTCGCCAGCAGCTCCTCGTCAAACAACGCCATATTGTCGAGCACACAAAACTTATCACCGTGCTTGCTTTCACGATGACCGACACAGATATCGATGAACTCATATAGCACCGCTTCGATAGCCGAATGCAGATTGGAGTGCAGCGAAATGGTGCTTTTCAGTTCTGCAAAAATGCTGTTGAGCCACCACAGCAAAACCGCAGCGCAGAAGTCCTGCTTAGTCGTGAAGTGTTCTTCCACATACGCCCGATGCGGTCCACAGGCCTCATAGAAGTCCTCCATGGAACAGGCTTGCAGACCTTTAAGCACAAACACCCTGATGCAGTCATCCATCACCTCTTCGATGATGTGTGACAGAACTTCAGGTTTGTTTGGGTCTGTCTGGCTCATGGCGAAAGTATAGGAGCTAAAGCGGGCACGACAATGAAGGAGCCGCCAAATGGCAAAGAAAACTGGAAGGACCGACATCGCGATCAATCTAGTTTTCTAACTCTTCATTAAAGCATCCTGAAACCGCTGATCAGTAGCGCTTCATCAACCGTTCCAGATACTCCAGCTCAAGCTGCGGGCGGTCAGGATCGGAAAGCCGGCGACGCAGCTCTTCCAGAATACGCCGCGCGCGCTGAACCTCAATCTCATCAGGCACTTTCACCTGACTGCCAAACTCCGGCCCTTCAACACGGCGCATACGGCCAAGCGGGTCCTCGTTCAGCGGAGAGTTGGTTGCTTGCCCTTGCCCACCAGCCTGTCCGGCCAGTTGCTCTGCAAGCTGCTGAGCGCCTTTACGCAAGGATTCCAGGGCCTGACTCTGCTCAGACACAGCTTCATCTGCCTGTTGCGCTCCAAGTGCGTCACCAGCATCCTCCATGGAGTTACCAGCACTATCTAAATCCTTGCTCGGCTTGGCGCCATTGTTTGCCATGCTGTCGAGCAGCTTCTGCAGGTCGTCAGAAAGATTGCGCTGCTGCTTCTGCAACTCGCGGAAGGCCTGCTGCGCCTCCTCATTGCTCATCTCACCACCCTGACCACGCTTATCCTGCTGGTCATTGCGCTGGCCGGGACGGCGCTGCTGGCTGTCCGGATCAAACTGGTGCGTTTCATCCATCAGGTTGCGCTGCTTCTGGATCATCTCGCCAAGATCTTCCAGGGCCTGCAACATCTCTTGTTGCTGCTGGCTTGGCGCTTGCTGTTGCTGCTGCGCGTTCTGCATGTTCTCCAGCATCTGCTGCATCTGCGCCAACAACTCACGGGCAGCCTCCAAAGAACCGGTTTTCGCCAACTCTTCCATGCGGCGCAGCATGTCATCCAGATCCCGAGGGGTAATCTGCTGAGAATTCTCATCCATCGGCATTTGGCCAAGTTGCTGAGGGTTCTCGCGCATCTGCTGGGCCATGGATTTCAGATAATCATCCAGTGCCTTGCGCAGATCGCTCATCAACTCAGCAATCTCCTGCTCCGAAGCCCCCTGCTCCAATGCCCTCCGCAAAGCCTCCTGCGCCTCACGCAAAGCCCGCTCGGCAGCAGATAAACCACCATCCTCAATCGTCAGTGCCACGTTCCACAATACGTCCAGCATGTCTGTCAGCTGCTCATCCGTATTGGCTGCAACCAACTCGGCATAAGCAAAGCGCAACGGCAGATAAGATCCTGCATCATCGATGAACCGCTCCGGCGCAATCATCAGCATATCCAGCGCATCCACCACCTGCGGATAGCTCTCAACGTTCATTGCGAGATTACGGCGCTGCTCAACAACAGCCCGCGCCAAAGGTTTATTGAATCGGCGCTCCGGAAGCTGGATATAAACGGGCTGCGAGCGCCCCTCTTGCTCCGCCTCATCACGAGCAACAAGCACAAGAGCCACCTCAGAACCTGCCCATGGATGAGCCGTCAAATCCTGAAAGGTCTGCCCGACAGCCATTTTGGAATCTTTGGGCGGCAAGCTCAGGTTAAACCGTGGCGCCTCCACCAGAGATCGGCCTTGTTTATCCTCATCCCCGCGCT
This sequence comes from Pseudovibrio sp. Ad46, assembly GCF_001623065.1. Taxonomy (NCBI): domain Bacteria; kingdom Pseudomonadati; phylum Pseudomonadota; class Alphaproteobacteria; order Hyphomicrobiales; family Stappiaceae; genus Pseudovibrio; species Pseudovibrio sp. Ad46. The sequence goes on from NZ_LMCG01000004.1 coordinate 36,494, forward strand.
GAACCTGCTCCATAATAGCCTCAGCAGAAACCACGCGGTAATCATCCTGCACCAGATAAGTCAGCTTGAGACTGCCTGAAAGCTGCTCTTCCGGATCATCAAACAAACGAATGCGCGGCGGCAAGTCAGGGCGAATAGCAATCTTCCAGGAATATTTCGGAGAGTCATTTTGAAGAATTTGCAAGCGTCCGCTTGAGTTCAACGGAAAGCGCCATTCGGTTGTTTTCAGCTCCGCAGAGCTTTCACCAGCTCCCGGCTGCACACGTTCCGGTTCCAAAACCTCTTGTCCACGGCGCGAGAAATAAACAACGGAGAACTCACCTGTGCCCTGCGCCCGCACTAGCACCTCACTGCCACTGGCAATCGAGAGCGCATCTCGAGAATCCCGCAGTTGATTGGCATCCCCGCTGAGGAAAACAGGAGCCTCACCCGTGTAAGCTGGTGGAGTAACCCACGCATCAATGCGAGCAGGTAAAACACTTCCCACACCCTGAGACTGGAACGGTGCCAAAAGGCTAGACCACCGGTTCGCATCCGAAACGGAATACCCCACCACAAGCAACATAACCGCGAAAACACGCAGGGCATAAGGATCTTTGGCAAACCCACGCGGATTAACCCCGCCAACACGCAGGTTTTTAAGCCGCTCTCGCAACCGCTTTTGATGCGCAGACCAAAGCGCAAGCGCCTCTTCGTCATCCATCCCGGTCGCCTGCTCATCTTTGTAAGAGAGCAAAGGTCGGTGCGGCAGATCACTGGCAAGCTCAACCTTGCGCAGCCCCTCCGCTTCATCAGGAAGCTTCAGGCGTAAAAGCGGGTAGCAACTCCAAATAAAAACAGCGAGAAACAGGATTGATCCCACCGCAGAGCCATAGAACCCAAGCAGCTGCCACAGCCCTAAAAAACTAACGGCAACATACAGGCAAGCCACGATAAGCGGCACCTGAATGGCAGGCCAAAACCGCTCCCAAAACAAATAAAGCTGCGCTTTAAAAGCCAGCCTTTTCAATCGATAGGATAATCTTTGAGAAAACAGGTACTGCCACAGGCCAAATAGCCCGGCCCCTTCGCCATAACGCGTCTTATGCTCTCGCAATTCACTTGCAGAAGCTATGGCATTCTTTAGGTTTTTATTGCCGCCATTCTCATTCTGATGGGTCACAAAGGCCTCGCTAATCGCCGCCTACTTTTTCTTTTGAGCATACGGCGATTAACGTAGATCAGCAATCTGGCAAACCTAAGGGGCTTTCAAACAGAGTTAAGCCTTTTCAACCCAGTTCGGCACAACGTCTTGATTTAGTAACTCATCGTAGCTCGGACGCTGACGGATGATCGCAAACTTGTCGCCATCAACCAACACTTCAGGCACCAGAAGACGCGTGTTGTAAGTGCCGGATTGGGTCGCGCCATAAGCACCAGCAGAGTAGACAGCCAGCAGGTCGCCTTCCTCAAACTTCGGCATTTCACGGTCGCGGGCCAAATAATCACCGGTTTCACAAACTGGCCCAACAATGTCCGCCATCATCTGCTCACCGTTCTGACGCTCTTCGCTCACCGCACCAATGTCATGGTGAGCTTCATAAAGAGTTGGGCGGATCAGATCGTTCATCGCAGCATCCACGATGACGAAGTTCTTCGCTTCACCTTCTTTACGATAAATCGTTTCGGTAACGAGAATACCTGCATTTCCGGCAATCAAGCGGCCCGGTTCGGTAATCAGCGTCACGCCAAGGCGCTCAATGTGTTTACGAACAACCTTCGCATACTCAGTCGGCAGTGGCGCTTCAATTCCGCTTCCGTAAGGAATGCCAAGACCGCCACCCACATCAAGGTGGTCAATCTCAATGCCGTCTTCCTTCAGCATGCCAATCAGCACACCAAGGCGTTCCAAAGCGTCATCAAAAGGCCCAAGCTCAGTGATCTGAGAGCCGATATGCATATCCATGCCGGTCACTTTCAGGCCCGGCAGCTGCGCAGCTTCATTGTAAACTGCGCGTGCACGGTCCCAGGCAATACCAAACTTGTTCGCGGCCAGACCTGTAGAGATTTTAGCGTGGGTCTTTGCATCCACATCCGGGTTGATGCGCAGAGAAATCGGCGCAGTCTTACCCATCTCGGAAGCAACGGCAGAAAGCCGCTTCAGCTCAGGCTCGGATTCCACATTGAAGCACAGGATGCCAGCATCCAGCGCAAAACGCATTTCCTGACGGGTTTTGCCAACGCCGGAGAACACAATCTTGTTTGCAGGAATGCCCGCTTTCAGTGCACGGCGCAGTTCCCCTTCAGAAACAACATCCGCACCAGCGCCAAGTTTCGCCAACACCGTCAAAATAGCGATGTTGGAGTTCGCCTTCATTGCATAACAGGTCAGATGATCAATTCCATCAAACGCCCCGTCAAAAACCTTGAAGTGACGTTCAAATGTCGCGCGGGAATAGCAGTAAAATGGTGTTCCAACTTCCGCTGCAATTTCGCTCAGCGCAACATCTTCAGCGTGCAGCACGCCATCCTTAAACTCAAAGTAATGCAATGTAGGTCCTCTACGCTGGCTCTGCCCCGGTGGGCTTAGCGAACCAGTCTAAAAATTGAAGTCGGGATCATCCTCATCCGCACCAATCAACGGATCCAGAAACAGACTTTCGTCCTTATCTCCAGGGGTCTCTGGTACAGGAGCATCGTTCAGGGGTGGCGGTGCACCATCTGCAGTCGCCCGAGCTTGGCTTGGCGTTTCCAAACTGCCTTTACGCCCACAAGCGGAAACACTCAGACCGAGTGCAACAATTGTGAGGCCAATCAAAAGCTTGGAACTACGGCTTTTTGTAATGTCTTTCATGCCTTGCGAGCTCATGTTTTCTCTGCTCCAATCTGGATGATCTTACCAAACCAGAAATTTGACCTAAGGACTGACTCGGGCGAACCCGAGCCTACTCTCAGTTTTATTTCTGCACCGTAACAACGATGACTGCAAGATCATCCGAAGAACAGACTTACTTTTCCGTCTTCTGCTCACGCTCAAGCTGCTTAAGCCAACGGCGGGATTGCTTACGCACATTCACCGGGCTTGTGCCACCATAAGAGACACGGCTGCGAACAGATTTATCAACGGAAAGAACGCTGTAGACATCATCCGTGATCTTCGGTTCAACGCTCTGCATCTCTTCCAATGTCAGGCGATGCAGGTCTACACCTTTATCGACAGCCATCTTAACAAGTGCACCAGTCACATGGTGAGCATCACGGAATGGCATGCCAACCACACGCACACACCAGTCAGCCAGATCAGTCGCGGTAGAATAGCCGGAACCGGCAGCTTTCTTCAGCGTTTTCACATTCGGCTCAAGGTCACGCATCATGCCAGTCATGGCTGCCAGAGCCAGAGACAGGTTCGGCAGAGCGTCAAACGCCTGCTCTTTGTCTTCCTGCATGTCCTTGGAGTAGGTCAGCGGCAAACCCTTCATCATCACGAGAAGAGAGTTCAACGCGCCATAAATACGGCCAGTCTTCGCACGGATCAGCTCAGCTGCATCCGGGTTCTTCTTCTGCGGCATGATGGAAGAACCGGTCGAAAACTTGTCGGAAAGCTTGATGAAACCAAACTGAGCAGAACACCAGATCACAATCTCTTCTGCCAGACGAGACAAGTGCATCGCACAGATAGATGCATCCGCTAGCGCTTCAATGGCAAAGTCACGGTCAGAAACACCATCAAGAGAGTTTGCAGTCGGACGATCAAAGCCCAGAGAAGCCGCAGTCATCTCACGGTCAATCGGGAAAGACGTACCAGCAAGCGCAGCACAGCCAAGTGGGCTCTCATTCATACGCGCACGCGCATCTTGCAGACGGGAGCGGTCACGAGAGAACATCTCGACATAAGCCATCAGGTGGTGGCCGAAAGTCACCGGCTGCGCGGACTGCAAGTGTGTAAAGCCCGGCATCACAACTGCTGCATGCTCTTCTGCTTTTTCAGCAAGAGCCTGCATCAGGTCGGTCACTTGTGCCTCAAGATCGTCCAAAGAGTCGCGTACCCAAAGACGGAAATCTGTGGCAACCTGGTCGTTACGTGAACGAGCTGTGTGAAGACGGCCAGCGGTCGGGCCAATCAATTCAGCCAGACGCGCTTCGATATTCATGTGAATGTCTTCAAGCGCACGAGAGAAGGTAAAGGTGCCCTCTTCGATCTCTGACAGAATTGTGTCTAGACCCTGAGCTATCTTTTCGGCATCTTCTGCGCTAACGATGCCCTGTGCAGCCAACATGCTAACATGAGCCTTGGACCCGGCTATGTCTTGTCGGTAGAGCTTGCGATCAAAATCAATGGAAGCATTGATCTCTTCCATGATTGCATCTGGCCCTTCCGCAAAACGGCCCCCCCACATGCGGTTGCTCATGTCTAGCCTCATTATGATTTGGGTTTAATATGAAGAAACTGACAGTTACCGGAAAGTTCGGCCTCGGAAAAGGGCTTATTGCAGCATTAGCTGGATTTGTCGTCGTAGGCGGAGCTGTATGGGCGCTTAATCAGCAAAAAAGTGAGGATCCACAAGCCCTCGCCTGCTCTTCTTCAATGAATACCGCAAAAAATCTCAAGGGTTTGACCACAGGCGAAGTGGCCGCTTTCCTACCTGCCGAGAAGCCTTTGAATCTCTCACAGCTGAAATTCAACGATGCTGACGGCAACTTCATCACCATGGCAGACCTGAAAGGCACCAAACTGCTCAACCTTTGGGCCACATGGTGCGCTCCGTGCCGCAAAGAAATGCCGCATCTGGACAAACTGCAGCGTGAAGCCGGCAGCGCAGAATTCAACGTCATCGCCGTTAACATGGACCGTGGTGAAAACAATCCAAAGCCGCTGAAGTTCCTGAGCGATATCGGCGTGAAGGATCTGGCGTACTTCTCAGACCACACCATGGACACCTTCAACAACCTGCGCACCAAAGGCAAAGCCCCCGGCCTGCCAAGCACAATCATGATCGGTGAAGACGGCTGCGAAATCGGCACCATGTTCGGCCCCGCCGACTGGGCAGCCCCGGAAGCCTTTGCATTGGTCAACGCCGCGCTGGCTGGGCAGAAAAAGGTTCAGTGAATTGAAATTCACGTAGCGGCTACTTAGATACATCTCAAAATCCATTTATCAATTTGAGATATTTATTATGCGCTACGCTGGAAATGTAATCTGGTTTGTCCTTGGAGGCTGGTACCTGGCCCTGATGTGGCTTGTGTACGGCCTCCTGTTCGCACTCACAATCATTGGCCTCCCTTACACACGAGCAGCCTGGGAAATGGCCAAATTATCGGCATGGCCCTTTGGCAAGGATATTGTGCACATAAGAGATCTGGATAACAAAGGCGCAACGCCAACCACTGTCTTAACAGGGGTCCTGGGTTTCATCTTCAACATCCTATGGCTGCCGTTTGGCCTCTCGCTGTTCCTAGGCTATGTGATATCCGGCATTCTCACCTGCCTGACAATCATAGGCATTCCCTTTGGCCTTCAGTCCTTCAAACTCGCAGCAATTTCCTTCTGGCCCGTCGGACGCCGTGTTGTAACGACCCAAACAGCGGACTTGGCACGCCAATACAAAGCCAGAGAAACCCTAAACAGCTACAGATATTAGAGAAACCGGCACAACGTGCTCTAACTCACATTGGTCGTATCAGTCGCGCACACCCGCAACCGATGCCCATCAGGATCTGTGGCAACAAACGTGTAGCCAAAGTCCAGATCAGTGGGCTCCAGAACGATCGGAATGCCCTTCTCTTTCCAGAGACTGTAAACCTGATCAACCTCTTCCCGGCTCACATCACTCAGTGACAGTTCAAAGCCGCCAAAAGACGGTTGAGGTTTCGGGTCAATCCCCTGCGCAGACTGCAAGCCAAGTGTGACATCGTCTCCCAGAGAAAACAGCGAAAATTCCTGAAACCTCTCAATCGGGCTGCTTTGCAGAACATCAGTATAAAACTTGGTGCTTTTCTCCACGTCTTCGACATAGAGAATAACGCTATTGGGCTTAAACATGCTCACACCCCGTCATCTTAAAAATCAAAGAAACAAACAGATTGCTACAGACAAAGTATAGCTCTTGCACCAAGCAATATCTTTGATCTTACCCCTTACCCGGCACAGGACGCTCCCTCATCCGCATCAGGCCTTCCTGAACAGCGGAAGCCACCAACACACCATCCCGCGTGTAAAGGCTGCCACGACTGAAACCACGGCCACCCGCTGAACGCGGGCTGTCCTGCGTGTAAAGCAACCACTCATCAAAGCGGAAATCGCTGTGGAACCACATGGCGTGGTCCAGACTTGCCACCTGCAGATTCGGCACAAACACGTTGATGCCATGCGGGAATAGCGCCGTATCCAAAAGCGTCATGTCAGAAGCATAAGCCAGCACGCACTGGTGAATGCGCGGATCATCCGGCAACCTGGATGCCGCCCGCACCCACACATGCTGCACCGGCTCTTGCTTCTTACGAGAAAAGTATTGCCCTAAATCCAATGGACGCAGCTCAATCGGACGTTCGCGCTTCCAGTACTTCTGCACGGGCTCCGGTGCCTTTGAGATCAGCTCATCGGAGATTTCAGAGATCGGCATCAGGTCTTCCGGCATCGGCACATCCGGCATCTCAATCTGATGTTCCATCCCGCTTTCAACGCGCTGATAAGAGGCGGACATAGAGAAGATTGCATGACCATGCTGGATCGCCACAACACGCCGTGTTGTAAAGCTGCCACCATCACGAATACGGTCAACCTCATAGATGATTGGCACCTTCGGATCGCCCGGACGCAGAAAATACCCATGCAGCGAATTGACCTGACGTTCTGCGCCAACCGTTCGGGAGGCAGCAACAAGAGCCTGACCAATCACCTGTCCACCAAAAACACGCTGCCACCCGCTTTGTGGGCTTGTGCCACGAAACAGATTTTCCTCTAATTTCTCCAGATCCAAAAGATCCAGCAGATTTTCAACAGCCTTCGTCATTACAGACAAACCTATTTTTGTAGTGATTTCGATTGCATGTGAGTAGTGTGGCGCTATATCGATAGTGTCAACGATCAATTGGGCTAACCTAATGGTTATAGGGCAAACGATTACAGGAAAGAGTTCTATGAGCAAGAAACAGACCGCCACCGAAGACCTATATGACGTCACCATTGGCGGCGGCGGGTATGTTGGACTATCGCTCGCCCTTGCTTTGAAGCAATCAGAACCGTCCATGAAAATCGCGCTTGTAGACCTGCGCCCACGCTCAGCCATCGAGAACGATCCGCGTTCCTCGGCCATCGCGGCAGGTGCCGTGCGCATGCTCGATCAGCTCGGCATCTGGTATAAGCTTGAAGATGAATCCCAGCCGATCACCGAAATGATCGTCACAGACAGCAAGCTGCACGACAGCGTGCGCCCAATCTTCCTGACTTTTGCAGGCGATGTTGATGACGGCGAACCATTTGCCCACATGGTTCAGAACAATCATATGGTCGGCGCATTGCATGATGCAGCCACAGATGCAGGCGTTCACATCTTCGCGCCCGACAGTGTCAAAGACTTTGCAGTAGAGCCAGCTCACGTCAACATCACACTCGGCAGCGGCAAAACCATCCAGTCACGCTTGATCGTGGCAGCTGATGGCGTGCGCTCCAAACTCCGCGATCTCGCAGGCATCCAATGCAATCGCTGGAGCTACAATCAAAGCGGCATTGTCACCACAATCGCACATGAACGCCCACACAATGGCCGCGCAGAAGAGCATTTCTTGCCCTCCGGTCCGTTCGCGATCCTGCCACTGAAAGGCAACCGCTCCTCCATCGTCTGGACTGAAAAGACGGCAGAAGCCAACCGCTTGGTCAATGGCGATGAGTTCACCTTTGAAATCGAACTGGAACGCCGCTTCGGTCACCATCTGGGCGAGCTCAAACTGGACGGACCCCGCGCTGCGTTTCCTCTAAACCTCGTGCTGGCGCGCTCTTTCGTCTCCAACCGCGTTGCACTGGCAGGCGATGCTGCACACGGCATCCACCCAATTGCTGGCCAGGGCCTCAACTTCGGCTTCAAGGATGTTGCAGCCCTTTCAGAGGTGCTTGTAGACGCCCACCGTCTCGGCCTCGATATCGGTGCAGCACACATTCTGGAGCGCTACCAGAGCTGGCGCCGTTTCGACACATGGCAGATGGGCATGACCACCGATGTGCTGAACCGCCTGTTCTCCAACAACATCGACCCAGTCCGTGCTGTCCGCGATCTCGGCCTCGGTCTTGTTGAGCGCATGCCATTCCTGAAAAAACACTTCATCGGCGAAGCAGCAGGCCTGGCCGGCCCTTCCCCAAAACTCCTCCTCGGCAATCCGCTTTAACTCAGATTTAGGCCGCATACGTGAAAGACAAACGCTCCATCCTCATCACCGGATGTTCCACCGGCATTGGTTACTCTGCTGCACACATTTTGAGAGAAAGAGGATGGCAGGTCTTTCCCACCTGTCGCAAGCCAGAGGATGCAGAACGTCTGCGCTCAGAAGGCTTTCACGCCTTTCATTTAGATTATTGCGAAACCGAATCTATTCAGTCCGCCGTTGAGTCAGTTCTGGCAATCACAGGCGGACGTCTTGATGCGCTCTTCAACAACGGCGCCTATGGCCTTCCTGGCGCCATAGAAGATCTTCCCACGGATGCCTTGCGCCGTCAGTTCGAAACCAACTTCTTCGGCTGGCACGAACTCACCCGCCTTGTCATTCCGGTGATGCGCGAGCAAGGTCATGGCCGTATCGTGCAATGCTCCTCAATCCTTGGCCTCGTCGCCATGGATTATCGCGGCGCCTACAACGCCACCAAGTTTGCATTAGAAGGCTACACCGACACCCTGCGGCTGGAATTGCATGGCTCAGGCATACAGGTGAGCTTAATCGAACCGGGTCCGATTCAATCCGAGTTCTCCAAAACAGCTGTCCAAATGTTCTATGAGGAAATCGGCGAGGAGACCAAGAACGCCTCCCACTTCCGCGAAAGCTACAACCGCCGTCTCTCCATGCTCGCCAAAGGTGGCACCACAAAATTCAAGCTCCAACCCGATGCAGTCGTCCAAAAACTCACCCACGCTATTGAAGCCCCCAAGGCTAAGGCACGTTATTACGTAACCGTTCCAACCCACATCATGGGCACTCTGCGACGCATCCTGCCAACCTCAATGATCGATATGATCCTGAGAAGGTCTGCAAAGTCGGAAGAGTAAGAGAACGAGACGCCTCGGTTTTCTTCAAAGTAAACTCCCAGTGCCCCGTATTGCGCGCACTCTGGATTTATGCCCCCAGCAAAAGAGATTCCCCATGGCACTATTTCATCCTGACAATTGCACAATGAGCGAGCGACATAAGCAAATTTATGCGTATTGCGAACTCGCTTACACTGCTGTTGATTTCTCTGCAGCAGCCCTGTTCGTCGTTGGCAGCATTCTCTTTTTTAAAGAGGCAACCACCTATTTGGGAACATGGCTGTTTCTGGTTGGATCAATTTTATTCGGCCTCCGCCCAACCATTAAGCTCTTTCGGGAAATTGCATATATCCGCCTTGGAAAATATGAGGACCTGCCTGAAGGCACTGAGAATAATACGGGTTGGCTAAACCCCGATATGAAGTGAACCTAACCAACACGTTCACCAACGACCAATCACAGGGCAAAATTTCAACGCAGCCGAGTTCAAATGACCTTCATACTAGTTTTCCATGTTCTATTAGTTTTGACGTTTACAATCCGAATTCTGCTGCGAGATGATTTGTCACCACCAGTTCGCCTCGCCTGGTTCATTGTTCTGAACGTGCTGCCCTATGTCGGCATCGCCATTTACTTCCTCTTCGGAGAAACTGATCTTGGCCATCGCGCAGACAAACGCCACAAAGAGATTTTTGATGACATCCATGAAAACGCTAAGCAATTCATGGGCACGCCAGCTGATGTCGATCAGCTAATCAACCCGGAATACCGCAACAGCTTCCATTATGCTGGTTCAATAAACGGCTTTTATCCAGTTGCTGGAAACAACGCCACACTCATGGAAGATGCCACGGCAACCCGCGACAGCTTGATAGCAGATATCGATGCCGCGCAGGACTATGTGCATGTTCTCTATTACATCTGGCTAAATGACCACACGGGCACAGCACTCGCCGACGCTTTGATCAGAGCAACCCAGCGAGGGGTCGTATGCCGCGCGATGGCAGATGGTCTCGGCTCACACCAGCTCATAAAATCACAGTTATGGGAGCAGATGAAAGAGGCAGGCGTTCAACTAGCTGTCGCCCTGCCGCTGGACAAACCAGTACGAACGCTCCTGACCAGCAGATTGGACCTGCGCAACCACCGTAAAATCACGATTATCGACGGAAAAGTCACTTACTGCGGCAGTAGAAACTCAGCTGATCCGGAATTTCTGGTCAAAGCAAAATACGCTCCCTGGGTCGACATCATGCTACGCCTGACCGGGCCCATTGTGACGCAAAACCAGCTTCTGTTCATAAGCGATTGGATGCAAGCAACAGGCGAAAAGCTAAATGACTTTGAATTGAAGTCAGAACCGGCACAAGAAGGGTTCCCGGCACAGGTGATGGGCGATGGCCCAACGGAACGCAAAGGAGCAACACCTCAGCTCTTTGCCTGCCTGATTGCAACCGCCCGCTTCGAACTCACACTATCGACCCCCTACTTTGTCCCCGATGAAACTGTTCTGGAAGCCTTGCGCGCAGCGGCTTATCGAGGCGTAAAGGTCACCTTGATTTTCCCGAAGGTCAACGACAGCTGGATCGTGGCCGCTGCAAGTCGCAGCCACTATTTCAAACTTCTGGAGGCTGGTTGTGATCTCTTTGAATTCAAAGGCGGTCTGTTGCACGCCAAGACACTCACAATGGATAACAAGATCACTTTGATCGGCTCTTCCAACCTTGATCTGCGAAGCTTTGACCTAAACTACGAAAACAACATTCTGTTGCAAGACAAGGCAATAACGAACGCTGTTCTGGAACGGCAACAGCAATACCTCGACAGTTCAGATCAGGTCTTTTTTGAAACTGTTTCCAGTTGGTCATACCTCAAACGAATAAAAAACAACATCATCGCAACAGTCAGCCCGATCTTGTAGTCCTGCAGCTAATCTGTAGAAAGCTAAATGCAATCGCGATTTGGACTCTCACCTTTTCAATAAGGTTGTTTGAGACGGAACTACGACTGTCCAATCCTAAAATTGTAATCTCTGCTATTGTTTGAAGCGTTGCAGATTCGGGGGAAAATATGCAGTTGCGGCATTTGAAGTTAGCTCTGGCAGCTCTGGTCATTTCACTGTCCAGCCAAGCAATCCTTCCAGTGTACGCCGAGGATTTCAAAACCATCTCGGCATCCGCTGAGCAAGGTGACTTTCATTCTCAATACAAACTTGGAATTCTCTACGAAGAGGCACAAGGTGTCCCTCAGAACTATACCAAGGCTGCAAAATGGTTTCGCTTAGCCGCTGAGCAAGGTCACGTCGCCGCTCAATACCGCCTTGCCAACTTGTATCACAAAGGACGAGGCGTCCCGCAAAGCTTCAAAGAGGCCGAAAAATGGTATCTGCTCGCAGCTGACAAAGGGCATCCGGAAGCAGAACGCGAACTTAATTACTTTTACGCCCAAGGGCTTGCGGGGCCGAAACGTTATAGTAACGCAGCGATGAAGGTTTGGCGTAAGGCTAAGCAAGGTGATGCAAAGGCACAGTTTAGCCTGGCAATTGATCTCGAAGATGGCACTGGCGTCCCACAAGACTACGTTGAAGCAGCAAAATGGTATCGTCTTGCCGCTGATCAGGGCCATGCAGGCGCTCAACATAACCTAGGGCTATTATACCATTATGGTAACGGCGTGCGGAAGGATTATGAAGAAGCCGTAAAATGGTACCGCCTCGCCACAGAGAAAGATCATGCCGGTGCTCAACTTGAACTTGGCTATATGTACTCCAGAGGAATGGGAGTGCGGAAAGATAACAGGGAAGCGCTCAAATGGTACCGACTTTCTGCCGACCAAGGCAATGCAATAGCTCAATCCAATGTCGGCTATTTTTACAAAGAAGGGCGAGGTGTTCCTAGGGACTACAAAGAAGCCATCAAATGGTACCACCTCTCAATAAAGCAAGGGTATTCAGGCGCCAGACTTAAGCTAGGGTACATGTACGAGAAGAGGTTAGGCGTACCAAGAGACTACAAGGAAGCAGCAAAATGGTACCGGCTTGCTGCTCGGCAAGGAAATGACCAAGCTCAATACAACCTTGCTGTGCTTTATGAGGATGGGCTTGGCGTACCTCAAGACAATCAACAAGCCGAAAAGTGGTTCCGCCTTGCTGCTGAGCAAAACCATGACCGAGCACAGATTGCAATAAAAGGCCTTCAGGCCCGGCTTCAGGATTACGACAAAGCTGCAAAATCACTTATGCAAGCCGCAAAACAAGGCGATGCGACAGCACAACGAGAACTTGGCCAAATGTACGCCAATGGCCAAGGCAGACCACGAGACTACAGTGAGGCTGCAAAGTGGTACGAAGTTGCTGCCGATCAAGGTGACAAAGCAGCACAATACTATCTCGCACTCTTTTATCAAAATGGGCAGGGCGTTCAGCAGGACTATGCTGAAGCTGCAAAGCTTTACCGTCTCGCAGCAGAGCAAAACCACGCGAAAGCACAGCTTGAACTCGGGTATCTTTACACCGTCGGCCTAGGTGTAAAACTGGACTACGCCGAAGCAGAAAAGTTTTATCGCCTTGCAGCCGATAACGGGAATGCGATCGCAAAAAACCGTCTCACAGACATGCGTTACATTGGCGAAGACTTAAAGCAGCACTATGCCGGTATTGCAAAGGAATATCATCAGGCTGCCGAGCAACATCTTGCCGGGTTCCATTATAATCTCGGTCGTGCCTTCACCAACGGAAAAGGCGCACCACAGGACTACCCCAAAGCTGCAGAAAAGTTCCGTCTGGCTGCAGAACAAGGGCATGCCAACGCTCAGTTTAATCTTGGACGTATCTACGAAATCGGTCTGGGTGTAGATCAGGACTACAGTAAAGCTCTGAAGTGGTACATCCGCGCTGCTGAACAAGGTGTTGCTGATGCGCAGTACAACCTCGCTGTTATGTACGCCAATGGTACAGGCCTACCGCAAGACCTGATAGAAGCCTCGGCTTGGTACCATTTCGCTGCTAAACAAGGCCACCCGGATGCTCAGTATAACCTTGGGTTTCTTTATGCCACAGGACAAGGGGTAGAGCAGGACGAAACCACAGCTGCAAGATGGGTTCGCCTCGCTGCTGAGAAGGGTCATGCCGAAGCGCAGTACCGTATCGGAAGAGCCTACGAAGACGGAGTGGGTGTAGAACAAAACAACACTGAAGCAGCAAACTGGTACTACCTCGCTGCAACGCAAAATCATGCTGAGGCACAATTCAATTTTGGACGTATGAATGCCACAGGCCAAGGCATTGCAAAGAATGAATCTGATGCTGCAAAATGGGTTCTCCGCGCCGCAAAGCAAAGCCATGTAGAAGCCCAATATCGCATCGGTCTTGCCTTTTACAAAGGCAGCGGAGTTCAGCAGGACATAGAAAGCGCTTATGTCTGGTTTTACATCGCAGCAGAGAACGGCAGCAAACCTGCGCTAAAAGCACAAGAAGACATAGCAGATCACCTGAATACCAAAGAGTTGGATCAAGCCGTCGGCAAAGCCAAAACCCTCATGAAGAAGCTCAAAACCAACAGGCAATCAGACCCAACCAAAGCACCGATAAGGTTCAAGTTCCTACCCGTAGTCCCCACTTAATGAGTGACCAGAGGTCCAGCATCTAAGAACTCGTCAATCACCAGCTGTTGCTGTGAAAGCTGAGCAAGCTCAACTCGTGCGCGCAGGTAGGAAACGCCAAATTTTTGGAAGGCATCCCCTTCAAACTTGAAACCCAAACGCTGATAGAATGAAACAGCATCTGCTCTTGCATCGCACCAGATGTTGTCTACCTTTTGTAGGTCAGGCTGGTTTGCAGCAAAACGGATGAGGCTACTTCCGATGCCGCGCCCTTGCTTCTCTGGCAACACCGCCAGTTTTCGCAATCTCACAGAGGGCAGATCGAAGAAGAAAGATCCAACACCAATCAGGTTTTCTTCTTCAAAGGCTCCAATATGAAGGGCTTGGTGATCTTCTGGAACCATGACCCGTTCTATCGGCGAGTCTGGCCAGAGCACTTGCTGGCGAAGCTTATAGGTCAGCGTTGCAGGAATGCTCCGAAAACTAATCTCTAGTTCTCTCATACTTCCCCTCACCGCTTGATCAGAGACCGGCTCATCAGCAAGCTCAGCACAAGTGCCGGTAACATCAGCATAAAGCCGCCCTGGATGCCGAGGTGATCAGCGGCATAGCCGATGACGAGAGGACCCACGAGGAAACCGCCGAGAGCAATCTGCGTCATCAAGCCCACATTGACCGCAGCAGAGCGACCCGGTTTTTCAGCAGCAGCCGTAACAGCCAGTGGAAAGCCCCCGGAAACACCCAGCCCAACCAGACCAAAACCAAGCAACGACACCGCATAGTTTGGCGAAATCACCAGAATTCCGACGCCAATGAGAGCAAGGATAACAATTCCGGCAGCTGCGATCTGAACGTCAACACGAGATCGCAACCAGTCTCCGGTTAAGCGCCCGAATGTCACCATCAGAGCAAAAGCGCTATAGGCAATACCTGCGTAACCAGCAGATAGATCAAATAGATCAGTCACATAAATCGCAGACCAGTCCGCAATCGCCCCTTCCGTCATGGTGATGCCAAACGCAAAGAAGCACACCGCAATCAGCGCGCCACTCGGCATTTGGAAACCACTTTCAGACTTCTCAGCGACATCCGGCTCCCGGCCTTCTGTCAGGCTGTAGGAGGTAAACAGCGCAGGCAATAACGCCATACCACTTGCCATGAGAATGCTTTCAGATGGCCCGTAACCAACCCAGGAAAAGCCGGAGCTGATCAGACTTCCCACCAGCACACCAAGGCTCCACAAGCCATGACAGCCAGACATAATGAGCTGCCCGCTCTTCCGCTCGGTCTTATCCGCAATCACGTTCATGCACAGTTCCACAAACGCCAATGCGCTGCCAACAACTGCCAAATAAACAAACAGCTGCAGAATGGATTCGGCATACGTCGGCAATGGCATCAGACAGATGAACGCAAACAGACCCGCGATCAAAAGCTGGCGCGCTCCAAACTTCTCCGTTAGTCGCCCGGCAAACATCAGCATGAACAGCAGCCCAACCGGCATGCCAACCAGCGCAAGGGCAAACTCTCCTTCACTCACCTGAAGTCTTTGCTGAATTTCTGCGATGCGTGGAAACCAGGCACCCAGCGCGATGGGTTGAAGAAAGAAGACGCCGCGAATAAGATTCACATCGCGCGCACCAAGGACTGCTTGTTGTGTCATGGAAAATGCTTTGAAGAGAGAAAAACGACCTATTAAATATCTAGCGTGATATTTTAGAAAAATGCAAGCTGTGTAGAGCACCTAATACAACACAACGCCGTTTGCTGACGTAACAACGCAAATCAACGCGGAATATGCGCAAAAAACGCAATTCTGCGCAAAACCTTTCAAAAGGAATTTCCGTGCCCCTTAGCGACACCACAAAAGCGAAGTTAAAGAACAGAGTTGTCTGGAGTCGTCTCGTTGGATGGGGACTTTTATGTTATGCAACAGCAGCTTACGGCGGCATCGTTACTGCACCGGCCATCCCTGAATGGTATGCCTCTCTCAACAAACCATCCTTTAATCCACCTGATTGGATTTTCGCGCCGGTTTGGTCTGTTCTCTACACACTTCTCGGCATCAGCATCTGGCTGGCCACCGAATTTCAACAGACTGGCACCAACGAGGCAGCCAAACCACCTTCGAAAACCAGCATTCAGCTAACTTTCGTTATAGTGTTGTTTTTAAATGGCATTTGGTCCTGGGCATTCTTCGGACAGCAAAACCCGACACTTGGCCTTGTTGTCCTTATCATCTTGCTCGCGCTAAGTTTTTTCACTTTCCGCCTATTTTATAGAGCGCAAACCTTTGCAGCATGGCTATATCTGCCCTATCTCCTTTGGGTTAGCTTTGCAGCCGTCCTGAATGCCTCTATTGTGGTTCTGAATTAATCCAACACCTCAATCGAGACTTTTATTATTGGAGATTTTGATGAGCGGTATTGTTGCCACTCTAGTTCCTATTGCTCTATTCGCCGTCGCTCTGGTCCTCGCCCTCGGCCTTTGGAACATGATACGCGGTGGAGATCCAAACCGTTCGCAAAAGCTTATGAGATATCGTGTTCTGTTGCAGTTCGCAGCTATCATATTGATTATGCTTTCCGTTTACTTCGCAAGCACATCCTGATTTTGGTTTGAAACTAGTAGAAAATGGTCACTCTCAATAAGATCTATACAAAAACTGGCGACGACGGCACCACTGCACTTGGCAGCGGAGAGCGCAGGCAAAAGCATGATCTGCGCATTGAAGCCTACGGAACCGTTGATGAAACCAACTCAGTCGTCGGCATAGTCCGCCTGCACGCATCCAAAGAGATGCCAGTGCTGGATGAACTGCTTGGCCGTATTCAGAATGACTTGTTCGATCTCGGCGCCGATCTGGCAACACCAGACACCGGCGAAGACCTCGGATACGAACCGCTGCGCATCACAGATAATCAGGTCAACGCTCTGGAAGACGCAATCGACCAGATGAACGTTGAGCTTACACCGTTGAAATCATTTGTATTACCGGGTGGCACACCGCTGGCAACACACTTGCATCAAGCCAGAACCGTCTCTCGCCGCGCTGAGCGTCTCGTTGCTGCGCTCTCTCAAAAAGAGAAGGTCAACAAGCAAGCTTTGCAGTATCTCAACCGCCTCTCCGACCTCTTCTTTGTTGCATCACGCTATGCAAATTTGAAGGGCGAAGGCGATGTTTTGTGGGTAGCGGGCAAAAACAGATAGCGATTTTTTGATGAAGAATTTGATCAAAGGTGCTTGACGAATAGGTAAACTATCAACACTTATGGACAACTATCTTCACCATAAGGCCACTTGGCCTTATACATTGGTTGAAACCCAATACCTATTTACCCTAGGCGATCGTTGACAGCCCCAAAATTGCTCAGTACGGTCGCCGCAAATGTAATGCAATTTGCATTCCCTTTTGGCTCTGGTAGCCCGGCGGAAGCTGTGTCTTATCAACTTGGTGGCGACGCATACTCCCCTGCATTTCTAGTGGAGGTTCTAGGAACATGAAAATTCTCGTGCCCGTAAAACGGGTCGTTGACTATAACGTAAAAGTTCGCGTGAAAGCGGATGGCTCCGGCGTTGAACTCGCAAACGTCAAAATGTCCATGAACCCTTTCGACGAAATCGCCGTTGAAGAGGCTCTTCGCCTGAAAGAAGCTGGTAAAGCAACTGAGATCATTGTTGTTTCCATCGGCCCTAAGCAGGCGACTGAAACGATCCGCACCGGCCTCGCAATGGGCGCTGACCGCGGTATCCTCGTTCAGACCGACGACATTGCGGAGCCTCTCGCGGTAGCTAAGGTTCTCAAAGGCATCGTTGACGAAGAAGAGCCAGGTCTCGTTATCCTCGGCAAACAGGCGATCGATGACGACTGCAACCAGACTGGTCAGATGCTTGCTGCACTTCTCGGCTGGGCACAGGGCACATTCGCTTCCAAGGTTGACCTTGGCGATAACACAGTAGACGTCACCCGCGAAATCGACGGTGGTCTGCAGACTGTTAAGCTGAACATGCCAGCGATTGTCACCACTGACCTGCGTTTGAACGAGCCTCGCTACGCTTCTCTGCCAAACATCATGAAGGCAAAGAAAAAGCCGATTGCTGAGAAAACACTGGCAGACTATGGCGTAGACGCTACCCCTCGCCTCAAGGTTCTCAACACTGCTGAGCCTGATGCACGCAAGGCAGGCGTTAAGGTCGCTTCCGTTGATGAGCTGGTAGACAAGCTCAAAAACGAAGCTGGCGTTCTTTAAGATAGGTCAAGAGGAGTTAGCATTATGACCACGCTTCTTGTGGCTGAACATTCCAATTCTGCTTTGAACGAAGCAACGGCTAAGGCACTGACAGCAGCTGTAGAAATGGGCGGCGACGTTCATGTCCTCGTTGCTGGTAAAGACTGTGGCGCAGCAGCTGAAGCTGCTTCCAAACTGTCTGGCGTTGCTAAAGTTCTTGTTGCTGACGATGCAGCATATGAGCACCAGCTTGCTGAACCAGTTGGCGATCTGATCGTTGCACTTGCTGCTGATTACGACGCTGTTGTTGCTGCTGCGACAACCAATGGCAAAAACACTCTGCCACGCGTTGCTGCTAAGCTCGACGTGATGCAGATCTCTGAAATCATTGCCGTTGAATCTGCGGACACGTTCAAGCGTCCAATCTATGCAGGTAACGCAATCCAGACTGTACAGTCTGCTGATGCAAAGAAGGTTCTGACTGTTCGTACAGCATCCTTCGCCGCAACTGCTGAAGGTGGCTCTGCTCCGGTTGAAGCTGCTGCAGCTTCTGCTGATCCGGCAATTTCCTCCTTCGTGGGTGAAGAAATCGCAGCTTCTGATCGTCCAGAACTCGCAGGCGCTAAGATCATCATCTCCGGTGGTCGTGCTCTCGGTTCCGAAGAGAAGTTCAACGAAGTCATCACCCCTGTTGCTGATAAGCTCGGCGCAGCAATCGGTGCATCCCGTGCAGCTGTTGATGCTGGTTACGCACCAAACGATTGGCAGGTTGGCCAAACCGGTAAGGTTGTTGCACCTGATCTTTACATCGCTTGCGGCATTTCCGGTGCAATTCAGCACCTTGCAGGCATGAAAGATTCCAAGATCATCGTCGCAATTAACAAAGACGAAGAAGCACCAATCTTCCAGGTTGCTGATTACGGACTTGTCGCAGACCTGTTCGAGGCTCTTCCTGAACTGGAAAAAGCCCTCTAATCATATTTGATTAGCTTTTCAGGAACCCCGGGATGTTAATATTTCATTCTGGGGTTCTTGCTGTTTGAGGCAAGACTTGCGATGTATGTTGTTACGAGAACGTCAAAGCACGTTTAACCGATGCTTGTAAGAATTTGGATCTGACAATGGTGGTCGAAGTAAAGAAAGTCGGTGTTATTGGCGCCGGTCAAATGGGCAATGGCATCGCACACGTAAGTGCTTTGGCAGGATACGATATCGTGCTTCACGATATCGATCAGGATCGTATCGACAGAGGCCTGGCCAGCATCAATGGCAATATGGCACGTCAGATCTCAAAGGGCACGATCACTGAAGAAGATCGCGACCTCGCTCTTACCCGTATCAAAACATCTGACGATGTTAAATCCCTAAGCGATGCAGACCTCGTTGTTGAAGCTGTGAGTGAAAACGAGCAGGTCAAACGCAAGGTTTATCAAAGTGTTTGCCCGATTTTGAAGCCTGATGCCATCCTTGGCACAAACACTTCGTCTATTTCCATCACGCGTCTGGCATCTGCTACAGACCGTCCGGAAAAATTCATCGGCATCCACTTCATGAATCCGGTTCCGCTTATGGAACTCGTTGAGCTTGTTCGTGGCATTGCAACCAGCGATGAAACCTTTGAACTTTCCAAGGGCTACACCCTTGGCTTGCATAAGACGATTGCAGTTTCAGAAGACTTCCCAGCCTTTATGGTGAACCGTATTCTGCTGCCTATGATCAACGAAGCGATCTACACTCTTTATGAAGGTGTTGGCTCCGTTGAAGCAATCGACACAGCAATGCGCCTGGGTGCAAATCACCCGATGGGACCGCTGCAACTGGCTGATTTCATTGGCCTAGATATCTGCCTGTCCATCATGCAGGTGCTCTATGAAGGCCTCGCAGACAGCAAATACCGCCCATGCCCACTACTCGTGAAGTACGTTGAGGCTGGCTGGCTTGGGCGCAAAACCCAGCGTGGTTTCTATGACTACCGCGGTGAGGTTCCGGTCCCTACGCGCTAAAGCGTTTATAAGACACACAAAAGCCCGCCACATGAGCGGGCTTTTTTATTGCTGCGGTTCAGCTGGTTACTTAAACGTACCGCTGAATCCACCAATGGAAAGAGGATTATCCATCATCGCAGTGCGGTCAGGCGTGTCGGCAGCAACACCGCCGGTGAATGCATCAAACATTTTCTTCACAAAGCCCTCAGAAAGGCCTTTGGTAATGAAGACGAGCCGCGTTCTTTGATCAGCATCAGGCCACTCTGCAAGCCGTGCAGGTGGATGGAAGACATGCTGCACCCCATGGATCACTAAAGGCTGATCCGGGTGCTCTATGGTCTTTATAATCCCTTTAACGCGCAAAAGCTTAGGGCCATGTGCAGAGCGTAGCAGGTCCAGAAACATCTCTAGTGCAGCATTGGGGATCGCGCTGTCGGTCTCAAGTGTAAAGGCGCGAACATCTTTGCCATGGCGGTTTGGGTCATGATGATGGTGTCCATGATGATCATGCGAAGCGTGCTCATCTTTGTACGCCTCTTCCCTCAACCATTTCTGAACATCTGGGATTTTGCTTTCAGGATTGTACAGTCCGCAGTTGATGAGAGCTGCAGCCGTTGCAGAGCCATCTTGAGCATTGAGCACAGTTGCGCCAGGGTTCAGATGCTTCAGCTCAGCCAGTAAATCATCAGAAGGCTCCTGCAAATCCGTCTTCGTCATCACGATACGATCAGCAACAGCAACTTGTTTGACTGCTTCCTCATGAGAGTGGATCGTATCCAGACCGTTGACGGAATCGACCAATGTCACCACGCCATCAAGCCGATATCGCATAACCAAATACGGATGTAGCATCACAGTGTGCAACACAGGCGCTGGGTCGGCCAAACCTGTTGTTTCAATAATCACACGGTCGATTTTCTTCATGCGGCCATTGTCGATACGGCGCAGAATATCTTCCAGCGTGTTGATGAGATCACCACGAATAGTGCAGCACAAACAACCAGATGATAGCTCTATAATCCCATCATCAATGGTATCTACGAGCAAATGATCCAAACCGATCTCACCAAATTCATTGATGATGACCGCTGTATTTTCCAACACTGGCTCTTTGAGAATTCGATTAAGAAGCGTTGTTTTACCTGCTCCCAGAAAGCCAGTAATGACGCTCATTGGGATCGGGGTTGGCGGACTCCGCCTCTCTTGGGTACTAGCCATAATTCTGCACTGCCTGTAGCTACGGTGACTGCGTTTTACCGAAGGCAGACGTATTAGCATAGAGCCCACCCGGGCTGCCAAACAAATCTCGTTTAGAAGTCGATTTCAAAGGCCGCAAAGAAGTACCCTTGCCCACTGGCACATTAAGTTGCTGAATGCCTCCAATCGGCGCAGGCTCCAAACCTTTTTGCGACCCTGGTTTAGGCATTGGCAAAGGCACTGCATTTCCAAGCTTTTTCAGTGCGACAACCGGATGCTCATTGCCAATGCGCACAGTCACCGGTGCATATGACTTTAGCTGCGGGCCCAGAATTTCTTCATAGACCAAACCCCAGTTCACTTTCTTCTTGGAAAGACGAATGGACTTCCCGCGTGGGCTCGGACTGCCGGCATCGGCATAAGCCATCATGCTGGCAGAACCACGTTTTGTCCCAAAGCGATCAACAAGTTGCTGAGCCGTTGGCTTGGCATTGCGCTTACAATAGTGGTCCTTTGGTGGGTTGATATTCCCACTGCCGCGGAAAGCAGTAATTTTAGTTCCCGCTGTCTTCTTGAAACCACTATCAATAAGTTTCTTGGCAAAGGCTGAGCGCTCTAAACTGGAAGCTGCCCCCAGAACAACAGCGATAACTGTTTTTCCATTGCGTGTTGCAGAAGTCGCTACATTGAAACCGGAATTACAAATATATCCAGTTTTCAATCCGTTAGCGCCAGCAGTACGCAGAAGGAAGTCTCTGTTTCCAGACCGAAATGTTCTTCGGCCAAATCGAATTCCCGGGTGGCTCACATAAGAACGATACTGCGGAAACTGGCTCCACAGCGCACTTGCAAGCAGCGCCATATCACGTGCGGATGAAACCTGACGATTGTCTGGTAGCCCGTGAGGATTGACAAAATTAGTATGCGTCATCCCCAACCGACGCGCAGTCGCATTCATCTGGCTGATAAAGCTTTCTTCAGTCCCACCTACCCGTTCAGCAACAGCTACTGCAATATCATTGGCCGACTTCACAAGGATCATTTTCAAGGCATTGTCGAGCGTGATTGTTGTCCCAACTTTGAAGCCCATCTTACTCGGTGGTTGATTGAGTGCGTTTTGAGAGACCATCACCATATCGCTCATGGCCATCTCACCCTGAGAGATACTCTTAAAGGCGATATAGGCGGTCATCATCTTTGTTAGGGAAGCTGGGTACCAACGGTCGAAAGCGCCGTTTTGCTCCAAAACGCGTCCATTGTCGGCATCCATCAACAGCCATGCAGCAACATCGGCACGAGCATTTGTCAGCACGGAGGCCAAAGCTATTGCAAAAACAGCAAAAAATCGAAGTTTCTGGGCAATCCAATAAACCGAAAAATTCACGATCTTACCGCTCCACGCCTACCAGTTTATGCAGCAAACAACCATTGCATAGCTGTCTTCGATAGCTCAGTTGCTAGTTTAGTTTCATGAACAGCCCAAGCTACCCTTAGGAAATACAGTAGGGGTAAACAATAAAAACTATGTCACCAGACACCGGGAATAAAGATTGATGTCTCTCCTGAAATATTAGGGTGACAATATCAGTAAAAGACCGCCACTTCCAAACATTTCAAGGCATTTTCTCAAGATGGTTATTTTGTGAAATCAAACTACCAAAGAGACACTGTCGTAATCACCCCTTCAGTTGTAAGGGGCATTTCTTTTTACTCACCTCAGCATCGATCAACTTTGCCTATTTAACGCTGCACATCTTGTAATTTGAAAGCTTATCCTCAAGTCGCACTCATTCTTGCTTTTCTTTTTCATAATCAACGCAGATGATCAGATCCAAGAGGAGGATCTTATGTACAAAGTTATTGGCCACCCACAATCAAGAACCATGCGGGTACTCTGGTTGCTGGAAGAACTGAACTTGCCTTATGAGGTCGTGCCTAGCAAACCTCATCAAGAAGTTGTTTATGCCGTAAACCCATCAGGCAAGATCCCTGCCCTGATCGTTGATGGAGAAACCATCTACGATTCAACAGCAATCTGTACCTATTTGGCAGACAAACATTCCAGCCTGTCGTTCCCATCAGGAACTTTAGATCGTGCCCGGCAGGATAGTTTTACCAACTTTGCGCTCGATGAAATGGACTCCATTCTCTGGATGGCTGCAAAACACTCATTCATTCACCCAGAAGACCAACGCGTACCAGACATCAAACCCGCCTGCCGATTTGAGTGGAACAGATCGATGCAGCAGCTTGAAAAACGCCTTGGCGAAAACACTTGGGCAATGGATGACACCTTCACAATTGCTGATGTCATCATCGGTCATTGTGCAATCTGGGCCAAAGTCTCCAAGTTCGAATGGCCGGAAGGACCCGTTAGCGAATATTTTTCAAGAGTTTTAAGTCGCCCAGCTCTTGCAAAGGCCAATGAAAAAGCTACGGCAATGCAATAACCTACCTGAATTTTGAGGGTGGTCTTGTCCACCCTCTCCTATTGTTTCAACAGCCAGCTACAAATCCGCTGGCACTTGAAGCTACCAAATATTTTCAATACATTTTTCGAATAATAAATACTCAAGTCATGTGCACACCATATCTTTTACAAGGTGTATTGATATGATTGAAGGAATTTACTTACCGGGTGTGCTTGCTGCGGGAATCGCTTCATATATTTTCGGGTCTATCTGGTACTATGTGCTTTCATATTCTTGGATGAAAGCTGTCGGCATCTCAGAAGAAGACGTTCAAATGTCTCCTTCCACTTACGTCATAACTTTTCTCTGCGAAATGATCATGGCTTTCTTCCTTGCCGGGATCCTCGTTTACTCAGGCTCAGTCACCATTGCCAGTGGCGTGACTGCAGCAATCGTAATCTGGGGTGGCTTTGTACTCACAGGCCTGATCGTCAATCACAAATTCCAACGAGCCTCATGGATGCTGACGCTCATAGATGCTGGCCATTGGCTCGGTGTTTTGATGGTTCAAGGCGCAGTTTATGCGCTGATTTCTGGCTAATTCCAGGTAGCTTGATATCTCGTATTGCTGAATTTTCGTAGGCCAAACGAACCTAAAGACAACGGGACCTACGAAAGTTCGAAGCATATTCGCTAGACGCCCCAACGGCAGCTGCCCATAATACGCCACAGGAGTTGGGTATGTGATTACCCGTGGAGGAAATGGGGAGATTGACCATGACTGGTGATGTATATCCAGTACCGGCTGAGATTGCCGAAAACGCTCTGCTCAACAACGAGCAGTACTTGGAAATGTACAAGAAGTCCGTTGAGGATCCAGACGGGTTCTGGGGAGAGCACGGAAAACGAATTGACTGGATAAAGCCTTATTCCAAGGTCAAAAACACGTCCTATGACTACCACAATGTTTCCATCAAATGGTTTGAAGACGGCACGCTGAACGTAGCAGCCAACTGTATTGACCGTCATCTGGCAGAACGCGGTGATCAGCCTGCAATCATCTGGGAGGGTGATGAGCCGGATCAAAGCAAGACAATCACCTACAAACAGCTTTCGGAAGAAGTGAACCGTTTCGCAAACGTGATGTTGGCCAATGGCGTGCAAAAAGGCGATCGCGTCACTGTCTATATGCCAATGATCCCTGAAGCAGCCTACGCAATGCTTGCGTGTGCCCGGATCGGCGCAGTGCACTCTGTTGTATTCGGCGGTTTCTCACCTGACAGCTTGGCCGGGCGTATTGAAGACTGTAAATCACGCTTTGTCATCACAGCTGACGAAGGCGTCCGCGGTGGCCGAACTGTACCTTTGAAAGAAAACACTGACCGCGCAATCGAAAAATGCGGCAATGTCGACAAGGTCTTCGTGGTGAAACGCACCGGTGGCAACGTCAACATGATGGACGGCCGCGACCTCTGGTATCATGAAGAAACAGAAAAAGTTTCTGCAGATTGTCCACCAGCAGAAATGAATGCTGAAGACCCGCTCTTCATCCTCTACACGTCAGGCTCAACAGGTCAACCAAAAGGCGTGATGCACACCTCTGGTGGTTACCTCGTTTATGCCTCCATGACGCATCAATACGTTTTCGACTACCACCCAGGCGAGGTCTATTGGTGTACTGCTGATGTTGGTTGGGTCACCGGCCACAGCTACATCCTCTACGGTCCACTCGCAAACGGCGCGACAACACTCATGTTTGAGGGTGTACCTACCTACCCGACAGCAGGCCGTTTCTGGGAAGTTTGTGACAAACACAACGTCAACATCTTCTACACCGCCCCGACAGCAATCCGTGCATTGATGGGTGCTGGTGATGAATATGTAACCAATACATCCCGCAAGTCATTGCGCGTTCTTGGCTCAGTCGGCGAGCCAATTAATCCAGAAGCATGGCTATGGTACAACAACGTGGTCGGCGAGCAGCGCTGCCCAATCGTTGACACATGGTGGCAAACCGAAACCGGCGGTATCTTGATCACGCCTCTACCAGGGGCAACCGATCTTAAACCGGGCTCAGCGACACGCCCATTCTTCGGCATTCAGCCAGCCATTGTTGATGCTGAAGGCAACTTCCAAGAAGGTGCAACTGAAGGTAACCTCGTCATAACAGACAGCTGGCCGGGTCAAATGCGAACCGTCTACGGAGACCATGAGCGCTTCGTCCAAACATACTTCGCCACCTACAAAGGCTTCTACTTCACTGGTGATGGCTGCCGTCGTGACGAAGATGGTTACTACTGGATCACAGGCCGTGTCGACGATGTGATCAACGTATCTGGTCACCGCATGGGGACTGCTGAAGTTGAAAGCGCCCTCGTCGCCCATCCAGAGGTCTCAGAAGCTGCTGTCGTTGGCTACCCGCATGATGTGAAGGGACAAGGCATCTACGCCTATGTCACCCTCATGGAAGGCTTGGAACCATCTGAAGAACTGAAGAAGAAACTGGTGAAGCACGTTCGCGCTGAAATCGGCCCAATTGCATCTCCAGACCTCATCCAGTTCGCCCCGGGCCTACCAAAGACCCGTAGCGGTAAAATCATGCGCCGCATCCTCCGCAAAATCGCAGAGGACAGCTTCGACAACCTGGGCGACACCTCAACTCTAGCCGACCCAACCGTCGTAGGCGACCTAATCGACAACCGCCAAAACAAAGCTGAAACCGTGTAGGCCACGCCTATTGAATTCAGCCCAGAAAACAAAACCCCGCTGATTTGGCGGGGTTTTTTATTACGCTAAAGCTACTGAGATAAATATATATTCTTAATATCATTAGCGATTTTTTCAAAGGCTTGAATCAGTTCACTTTCATTATCAGCTTTATAAAAGGTGCTGTTACTTGTTGCGCAAGACTGCATCACTCTTTTAGCAGCATAAGAACTCCCGAAATGAACAGAATACACCGTAATGTTCTTTTCCTTCATATTCTCACATATTTCTTTAGCACGAACAGATGAAATACCATACTCACCATATGAAGACGCGTACCTCCATTCAACTAAGTTAGCGAACTCTTCATGTTCATCTGAGGTGAACTTGTTAGACCCATCAGGATTCGGTCCCTCAGTCCAAGTATTATTTCGTTTTTTTTCTCTAATTTTCTCTTCGCGCGCCTGTTCTACGCGACTATAATTATAGTCATCTCGATAGTGTACGTTAAAGTCACCATCAGTCATAAACACCGCGTACTTTCGAATATTCTCTGTTTCATAAGGCAGTGGCTCACTATCAGAAGGCCAAAAATTCGACCATCTCGGAGATATTGTATACCACCCCCAAGCTATCCCGATTTGACCTGCTGTCCCGCCACCAGCAGATAATCTACTAATTGAGTTTTTAATCTTATTTCGATCTGCAGTCAGCGGAACTACTTTTGCATTCCGTGGGCAATAACTATAACCAGATCCGATATAATCTGTGTTGCCCTCATCATCTTCAAAGTCATATGGAACTTCACTTGTGGATTGATCCATAATCCGCTCATGTACGCAGCCATAGTAGCTGACATCAAAAGTCGCTTTTTCAGCAAGTGCCGTGTCTAGTTTCACCCCGTTGCTATATGGTATGAAAGATACACGAATACGGCTCTTCGCTATATCGGTGTCTTCAGGCAACAGTGCATCAAGCAAACTGGTTGAAGCCCTTTTTAGAGCACCAATGTGGGAGCTCATTGACCCAGTAACATCTACAATCACCGAGACTTCAACATTACTCCGTGGAAATCTTGCAGTTGAACTACTACCAACAGCAAGTTCACTAGCTTCATCGCCATTACCACCAGTGAGCAGGCCAATCATTGGAGAAAAGCTGTTATTGAGTTTTGCAGATGCACTCGCGGAGATCGTATCGCCACCAATCTCATACTTAACGATCGGCTTAGTTACTTCAACATCTTCACCGATTGAATCTTTAATATTAGCCTCGAAGTACTCTTCGGTCATCTCCTGCACTTCTGCTTTACTCATCTCCGTAATAGTGAGTTTGTTAGCAACAGCTAGCACTGCTGCATCCAATGCCTGATTTACCGCGCGGCGAGTGTTGAAGCCCATGCCGAAATCAATCGCCATTCCAGCGAACACAATCATCAAAACCATGAGCACTGCGACAAGAACCGCCACCATCCCGTCTTCGGAGCGGTTGAATCTTTTGAATAGTGTAGAGAATTGTCTGAAATAACCCATCGAGATGTCCACCATCGACGCCCATGTAATTATGCCTAGCATAATATAAGGGTAGTATCTCGGGTATTAATCACTCAACTTTACTGAAAGTTTTCGGGCTAATGGCTAACAAAACATTAACCGCGTTTCACGGCTCAAGCTCGCTGTCCCAGTAGAGGAAATCTAACCAGCTCTCGTGCAGGTAGTTGGGCGGGAACAGGCGGCCGTTGTTATGTAGGTCATGCACACGTGGGACAAACGGCATTTGCATGGGCTGCATATTCATTTCTTGCCAGGATTTGTTTGCCTTGCGTAAATTACAAGGAGAGCAAGCCGTGATGACGTTGTCCCAAGTGGTCAGGCCTCCTTTACTGCGCGGGATGAGGTGATCAAAAGTCAGATCCTTAAGGGAACCGCAATACTGGCATTGAAACCTGTCCCGCAGAAACACATTAAACCGCGTAAAGGCTGGGTTTCTCTCTGTCTCTACGAAGGACTTTAGTGCCACCACACTGGGGAGTTGAAACTCAAGACTTGGGCTTCTCACAACCTGATCGTATTCAGAGACGATACTCACTCGATCCAAAAACACAGCCTTCACCGCATCTTGCCACCCCCATAGAGACAGGGGATAGTAAGACAGAGGCCGATAATCTGCATTCAACACAAGCGCCGGGAATGCGCCTTCTGAAACGACTGCGTTCACAACATGCTCCCGAGTCTCGCTCAGAACACAAGCGCCTGAGCGGAAATCATCTTGAGATGTTTTGATATTGTAGTCAGCAAATGACAGCTATGTGAAGTCTGACAATCCTCCTTACCCTAAGGAAATCGAAATACAGGCCAAGCACATCAGCAGAAACCCGCTATGGATCAGATAATTAGCCCGTCACGACACACTTTGTCGCAATGTCGGTCCCAAAATAAAAAAAGCGGGAGTAGTCACCTACTCCCGCTCATTTACAAAATTTTATCTGCGATTACTTCCAGTGGCGCACATCAACAAAATGTCCGGCAATCGCAGCCGCTGCCGCCATTCCTGGAGAAACAAGGTGCGTACGGCCCTTGAAGCCCTGACGGCCCTCAAAGTTACGGTTGGAAGTTGAAGCACAACGCTCACCCGGCTTCAATTTGTCAGCATTCATCGCCAGGCACATGGAGCACCCAGGCTCACGCCATTCGAAACCAGCGTCTTTGAAGATCTCATCCAGACCTTCCGCTTCAGCCTGTGCTTTCACCAGACCAGACCCCGGAACGATCATCGCGCTAACGGTGTCTGCAACCTTCTTGCCTTTAACAACGGCAGCAGCTTCGCGCAGATCTTCGATACGTCCGTTGGTGCAAGAACCAACAAACACGCGGTCAACCTTGATGTCAGTGATCTTCTGACCAGCTTCAACACCCATGTACTCAAGCGCACGTTCTTTAGAAGCACGGCGGTTGTCGTCTTCGATCTCAGCCGGATTAGGAACAACACCGGTAACGGAAACAACATCCTCAGGAGAAGAACCCCAGGTCACGATTGGAGGCAGGTTCGCTGCATCCAGAACGATTTCTGTATCGAACTCTGCATTGTCATCAGTAAACAGAGTTTCCCAATAAGCCTGTGCCTGTTCCCACGCAGCACCCTTTGGTGATTTAGGACGGCCCTTCAGGTACTCAAAGGTTTTCTCATCCGGAGCAATCAGACCAGCACGTGCACCAGCTTCAATAGACATGTTACAGACGGTCATACGACCTTCCATAGACAGGTTACGGATCGCTTCACCAGCGTATTCAATGACGTAACCAGTACCGCCAGCAGTACCCAGCTCTCCGATGATCGCCAGTACGATATCTTTCGCTGTCACACCTTCCGGCAGCTGACCATTCACAGTCACACGCAGGTTTTTCGCTTTCTTCTGAATCAGCGTCTGGGTCGCCAGAACGTGCTCAACTTCAGAAGTACCAATACCGTGTGCAAGAGAACCAAACGCACCATGCGTGGATGTATGGCTGTCACCACAAACGATCGTCATACCCGGCAGTGTAAAGCCCTGCTCTGGACCCACGATGTGCACCACGCCCTGACGCTGATCGAGCTCTGAATAGTATTCAACGCCAAACTCAGCAGCATTTTTCGCAAGCGTATCAACCTGCAACGCGCTTTCAGGATCATCAATCCCCTGGGAGCGATCAGTGGTTGGAACGTTATGGTCAACAACAGCCAGTGTACGCTTTGGGTGACGAACCTGACGGCCAGCCATACGCAGGCCTTCAAATGCCTGCGGGCTCGTAACTTCGTGTACCAGGTGGCGGTCAATGTAAAGCAGGCAAGTGCCGTCTTCTTGCGTGCTGACCACGTGGTGGTCCCAGATCTTATCGTAAAGAGTTTTGGCCTGCGACATTGCGCTTGTCTCCTGGAAACGAATGATCCTTGTTTCAAATTCGGCTCTGATCGCACCTACCAAGCGCTCAAGATCCGAGAAAACAGGACCACTCACTTATTACTTGCAGCTCTCTGCGGCCGCATAAATCTTGAAAATACGGAAACAACTATAAACGAAGCTCCCGCTATACTGGCTCTATTAATCGGCCCAGATCGCCAAAATATCAAGCTTCTTTGCCTTGAGATTCTCTCAAGACGGAAAGGTAATGAAAGCAAGTTAGACGCAATCAAACAATCCTTTTGATGCGATCAATACCCTGTAGCCTAAGCATATATTTCTATGAGCAAAAGTTCTGGCGGACACAGAAAACGGATTGGAAGTCCCGAGCACCCAAGCCCACTGCCAACGATAAGAGTGCTTCCATTTTCCTCAAAAGCGCCCTTCGCATACTTCCGGTCAAGCCGCGATGGTATTGTCAGTGCACCAATAAACGGCAAGCGAACCTGCCCTCCGTGCGTATGCCCGCTTAGGGTCAAATCTACGGACTTCTTGGCGTCCAGGAATATGTCCGGCTCATGGGCAAGCAAAATCCGCGGGGCGCTGTCATCTTCAACCTGACTTAAGGCCACCTCAAGATCATCCCGGCGTCCCGTCCCGTGCAACTGGCAGGCCTCGCCATACTGATCATCCAGCCCCAAGAGCCAGACATGAGAGTTGCCTCGCGTAGATACACGCTGAGCTCTGTTCTCAAGAACAGATACTCCAGAAGCTTCCAATGCCTCTCTGGCGTCCTCACCACCTTCAAGCCAATCATGGTTACCCAACACACCAAAAACGCCCAGAGGCGCCTTCAAATGCTGCATAGGTCGCGCCCAAGCGGCGGCAGAAGCTAACGGCTTTGCAAACGGCGGGTGCATGGCTGTGTGGTAGTCGCCTAAAAGCGCAATAAGATCAGGCTCCAGACTGTTCACGCGCTCTACAA
The DNA here is from genome assembly GCF_001623065.1 of Pseudovibrio sp. Ad46. Classification (NCBI taxonomy): domain Bacteria; kingdom Pseudomonadati; phylum Pseudomonadota; class Alphaproteobacteria; order Hyphomicrobiales; family Stappiaceae; genus Pseudovibrio; species Pseudovibrio sp. Ad46. Next base: position 67,692 of record NZ_LMCG01000004.1, read on the forward strand.
TGCGGGCTATCCGCTCAGGGCGCATCCACGGCCAGCAGGCATGCAGATCGGTCATAACAACAATCTGCAAAGGTTTTTGACCAAGAGCTTCCGGAGAAACAACAACTTTATGCCGGGTAATTTTCGGAGGCAGCCAAGGCTCTACAAACACGGCATAGATACCGAGTAACACGATGAAAATGATGATGAATGCGATCACCATTTGCCTTCAAGCTCCCTACTCAATGCATCTTTCAGTACTAACCTAACCCACTTGGATTAATTGTATTCTGGCAGCTCCCCGGAATATCCCCCTGAAAACTTGCGCAAAGGATGCGCACCAGAGCCTGTCACATTTACACTGCAAACACCAACATCACCACATGGCATCCCATGCAGTGTTGAACCAGAGTACCCGGAAGTCGGGATGAGCAAGGCGGCAGGCAATACCTGCGCTACTTGTTTAAAAATGTTTCTTCAGCATTGGCTACGCGCCTTGCCCGGGCTTTTTATAATGAACAACGTCGCCTCTTTTGCCTATAAGGCACGATAGCCGGTTTCCCGGAAAGAAAGTGGCTTATCCAGTCAGGTTTCCCTGCCCAAACAGTTCCTCCGTCTTTGACAAACACCTTCGCAAAAGCAAGTCTCCCTGCCGGTGCTCTTGTATCCGTCGCCGCGTGATACCCTATAGTCCTGGGCCCTTCCCCTCAAACCATGCGGTCACGTTTGAAGTTCGGTTCACCGGACCACTGAAAGGTGCGTTACGTCTTCCAACAGCCCAACCCAGCCTACGACAAACTGACGGTCGCTCCGCCAGCAGCCCGCTACGTAGGCATAGGTTCAGAATATGGGAGGATTTCAGAAGGGGAATAAGTTTTTTGAGACAGCCTTTGCCCCACCCAGCGGTGTCATCCCGGGCACAGCAAAGCGAAGACCCGGGACCCATACCCCCAGTGTCAGAAATTGACCAAACGCGTTGGTGAAAAAGCAAGAGGTTATGGATCCCAGCTCAAAAGCTAGGACGGCACCAAGGGAAGCCGACTGGCTGCGGAGCAAGAAGCCCGCCCGCCACTATCTTCCCGGTCCCCGAGCCGGGACCTATACGATAATTGCTGCATATCGCGAGTGTAGCGTTTGCCGTCAGGCACTCATGAGTCCCGGGTCTCCGCTATGCTCTGCCCGGGATGACACCGAGAGAGCTGCGATGCCTGAAGCCAACCAAACCGCAGAACCTGCAGAAAACCCGACCATGAACACAAAAAACCCCGCTGATTTCTCAGCGGGGTTTTAGAAACCATAGAGGCCGAAGAGTAAATCTTACTCTGCAGAACCTTTAGCTTCAGCAGCCTTTTCAGCAGCTTTTGCAGCTTTCGCAGCATTAGCAGCCGCACGAGCTTCTTCGTTAAGGCGCTTTGCGCGTACGTTGGTAGCTTCAACGATACGTGCGGACTTACCGCGACGCTCACGCAGGTAGTAGAGTTTCGCACGACGGACTTTACCGCGGCGAATGATTTCCAGACCTTCGAGCATTGGGCTGAATACTGGGAATACACGCTCTACACCTTCGCCGTAAGAAATCTTACGAACGGTGAAGCTTTCGTTGATGCCGCCGCCGGAGCGTGCGATGCATACGCCTTCGTAGGCCTGCACACGAGTACGAGTACCTTCGGTAACGCGTACGAGAACACGTACGGTATCACCTGGAGAGAACTCAGGAAGCGTACGCTTCTCTTCGATGCGAGCCATTTCTTCGGCGTCGAGCTGCTCAATGATATTCATGGCAGTTTCTTCCATTTTAAATATTGGTCAGAGCGTCCCTCAGTGGTCGAGCCACCGGGACGTGTTCACCAAACCTTGGCATTATGCCGGGAAGTGAAGTGGAACTAGGACCCTAGCGGCAAACGCCAGACAGAATCCACTCCAGTCGGCGCGGGTTTAGCCGATTTTTGTAGGTTTGTCATGAAAAAAGTGTAGAAAACCCGCTATCCACGGCTATTTTCTAGGTAATCCTTCCAAAGATCTGGTCGTCTTTCTTGAGTAATCTTTTCAGACATCTCAAGGCGCCACTGATCAATCAGTTTATGATTACCACTTTTAAGAATAGATGGGACTTCCTGTCCTTCAAACTCTACAGGCCGCGTATAATGCGGGTGCTCAAGTAAGCCATTCTCAAAGCTTTCAGTTTCACCACTCTCTTTATTTCCCATAACACCGGGAAGAAGCCGAACAATGCTATCCAAAACCACATGAGCAGCAACTTCTCCTCCTGAGAGAATGTAGTCGCCAATAGACACTTCCTCGAGCTGGCGCCCTTCTATGACGCGCTCATCAACACCTTCAAAACGACCACAAACGATGATCACACCCGGTCCATCAGCCAGTTCACGAGCCTTTGCCTGCGTAAATGGCTTCCCGCGTGGGCTCATGAGCAACCGTGGACGTGTATCCTCATCCTCAGTCACATCATCAATTGCTTTGCCAAGAATATCAGGACGCAGAACCATACCAGCGCCACCGCCAGCAGGAGTATCATCAACAGAGCGATGCTTATCAGTCGCGTAATCGCGAATGTTGTTCGCTGTTAGAGACCAATCCCCGCGCTCCATCGCCCGCCCAGACATGCTCATTGCCAAATTTCCCGGAAACATCTCAGGATACAGCGTCAAGATGGATGCACGAAAGGCCATAGGATACCCGTTGCTTAAGTAAGGTCAGTCTCTGGAATGTATTTTGATGCACAAACTGCAAAAATCACGCTGATGATCTCAGCAATGTCTGCATCTGGTCATGTGAAAAATCAGTCTGCATCCGGCTTGGAGCCGTCTTCAGGTTCTTTTTCACCTTCATCATAAAAGCCTTCTGGAGCATGAACCTCCACATATCCCTCTTTGAGATCAATGGTAGGAACAACAGCTTTTGTGAATGGGAACATAAGAGAATTGCCGCTCTTCGGGGCAACTTCAATCAAATCACCTGCGCCAAAGTTCAAAAGAGCCATCACAGTTCCAATTGCCTCACCGTTCTCATCAATGGCTTTCAGGCCAATGAGATCAGTGTGATAGAACTCGTCTTCGTCTTCTGTTTCAGGCAGTTTTTCGCGAGCAATATAAAGCTTCATCCCATTGAGGACTTCTGCTTCATTGCGGGTATTCACGCCTTCAAACTTGGTAACCACAACAGTTTTTTGAATGCGAGCCTTCTTAACTTTAAATTTGCGGCTACCGTCAGCACTTTCGAGCTTACCGTAATCGCCAAAAGAAAGCGGGTCATCACCAAATGGTTTGACCCGCACTTCTCCACGTATGCCGTGAGCAGCCCCGATCTGAGCCATTAGAATGCGGTCTTCAGGCTTGTTTGCCATTGCCGGCGTCTCCTTCTCAGATCGGGTATGCTTATATTATTCGGAAGCTGCTGGTGCTTCTGCAGCTGCTTCTTCAGCAGCAGCTTTTGCTTCAGCTTCTGCAGCCAGCTTCTCGTCAAGACGCTCTTGAGCTTTCTTGCCGAGTTTAGCTTTATTTGGGTTGTTGCGTGGCTCACGCTTCATCAGGCCAGCAGCGTCCAGGAAGCGGAGAACGCGGTCAGTAGGCTGTGCGCCATGACCAAGCCAATGCTTGACGCGCTCTTCGTTCAGCTCAACGCGGTTGTCAGCATCTTTAGGAAGCATTGGGTTGTAACGACCAACGATTTCGATGAAACGACCGTCGCGTGGGGAGCGAACGTCTGCAATTACGATACGGTAGAAAGGACGCTTTTTAGTGCCACCGCGTGCGAGGCGAATTTTAGTAGCCATTGTTTATTTACTCCTAGGTATTCAGTCTGTGCTGTGTTCAGCAGCAATAGCTTCATGATGCCGAATGACTTCCTTCACGATGAAGTTCAGGAACTTTTCAGCAAAGTCAGGATCAAGATTGGCCTCGGCCGCGAGGCGGCGCAGACGCTCAATCTGAAGTTTTTCACGGGCCGGGTCAGCCGGTGGGAGACCATGGGTAGCTTTCAGCTCCCCAACAGCCTGTGTGCAACGAAATCGTTCAGCCAACATATGCACCAGAGCAGCGTCAATGTTGTCGATGCTGGAGCGAAGTCCACCAAGGATCGCCTTGGCTTCTTCAGTTTTGTCGATCTCGCTCAATTACTTTTTCCCCTTGCCGAGCCCTGGCAAACCAGATGCTCCACCAAGACCGGGCAATTTAGGGCCGCCAGCTCCTGGCAATCCCCCGGGAAGCCCACCACCCGGTAATCCTTTAGGCATTTCCATGCCGCCCGGCAGCTGACCGGATTTGGCCATCTGCTCAAGCGCTTTAGGGTCGATGTTCGGCATTCCGCCGCCCATGCCTGGCATACCGCCACCCATAGCGCCCATCATCTTGCCGAGCATGCCCTTGCCTTTGCCCTTACCCATGGCCTTCATCATATCGGCCATCTGGCGGTGCATTTTCAAAAGCTTATTAACTTCAGCGACCTGCACACCAGAACCTGCAGCAATACGCTTTTTGCGACTTGCTTTAAGCAGTTCAGGCTTGGCACGCTCTTTCTTGGTCATAGAGGAAATAATCGCCATCTGGCGTTTGAACATGTTCTCATCAAGGTTGGCGGAAGCAAGCTGCTTCTTCATTTTGCCAACACCCGGAAGCATGCCCATCATGCCGGACATTCCGCCCATCTTTTCCATCTGCTTCAGCTGTTCAGAAAGATCGTTCAGGTCAAAGTGACCCTTCTGCATCTTCCGAGCCATCTCTGCGGCTTTTTCCGCATCAATCGCTTCAGCAGCCTTTTCAACGAGCGAAACAATGTCGCCCATTCCAAGGATGCGATCAGCAATACGCTTTGGATGGAAATCTTCGAGCTCATCAGATTTTTCACCGGTACCAATCAGCTTGATCGGCTTGCCGGTAACAGCACGCATGGAAAGCGCCGCACCACCACGACCGTCACCATCCATACGGGTGAGCATGATACCTGTGATAGAGCAACGCTCATCAAAGCTCTTCGCCAGATTAACAGCGTCCTGACCAGTCAGAGCGTCGGCAACAAGAAGGACTTCATGCGGGTTGGACGCAGCTTTAATCTGCTCCATCTCAATCATGAGAGGCTCATCAATGTGACCACGACCCGCTGTATCGAGCATGACCACGTCATAACCGCCAAGCTTCGCTGCATTCAGCGCACGCTTTGCGATATCAACCGGCTGCTGCCCTTCAATGATAGGAAGCGTGTCAATCTCGTTCTGTTCACCCAGAACTTTCAGCTGCTCCTGCGCTGCCGGACGGCGCGTATCAAGAGAAGCCATCAGAACTTTGCGCTTATCGCGCTGTGTCAGACGACGTGCAATCTTGCCGGTTGCAGTGGTTTTACCCGCACCCTGCAGACCAACCATCATGATGCAAACCGGAGCCGGCGCATTCAGGTCGATCGGATGAGATTCCTCACCGAGCATCTCAATAAGCTGGTCATGCACGATCTTAACGACCATCTGACCCGGCTTAATGGACTTAACAACCTCTGCGCCAACAGCGCGGTGTTTCACCTTGTCGACAAAAGAACGCACGATCGGCAGCGCCACATCAGCCTCAATGAGCGCGCGGCGAACTTCGCGCAGCGCTTCATTAACATCGGATTCAGAAAGCGCACCGCGTTTTGTGAGCTTATCTAGAATGCCGCCTAGGCGATCTGACAGATTATCGAACATGTCGTTCCTTTAAAATCTCGTTTCTGCACAAACACCTGAAGAAAACCAACTGGTGCCGTACACTCGTTCCTAGTGAATTTGGTGTCACCAAGCCAAAATTGCCACGGCAAATCGATTGCACATAGCAAAAAATCACCCGAGGGCGCAACGCGCTGTCGGGTGTTGACTTCTGGGATCTCTTTACACCTTTTCGGGTCCCAGTCAGTGGCTCCGGTCTTCACATAGAAGGAGTTAGGTCGGGTATCTACGAGAATACAGGTGCCGAGTCAAGCAAAACCGCCATTTGTTGGAGATTGTATAAGCTTGGATAAAAAGGAAAACTCAAAGATGCACTAGGTTTCCTGCCAAGCTGACTCACTATCAGCAAAAAAAGAGGCGATTTAACGATGCTCTTCCGAAAGAACTATCTGTTTTTGCTGTCTCTTATTGTGCTGATCATCGGCTTCCTGCTCTACTGGACCAACACCTATGTGTCTCCCTCTATCACATTCAACCCAAGTGACATTGGCGAAGACCCTGAAGAATACATCGCACGGGTAGAAAGCCGCTTTACAGACATTAAGCCCGGCCTCGAAAAGCAAATCATCTGGCAAAACCCAGACACCAAGGCCAAAACCGAATTTGCCGTCGTCTACATGCATGGCTTTTCTGCCAGTAAAGATGAAATCAGGCCCGTTCCCGATCTCGTCGCCAGCTCCATTCAGGCCAACCTCTATTACACACGACTTCCCGGTCACGCCCGTACACCTGCTGCTATGGGAGAACCGAAGGTCGATGACTACTTCAATGCTTTGGCAGAAGCGCTCACAATTGGGAAAGCCATTGGCAACAAAGTCATAGTTATCAGCACCTCATTCGGAGGTTCTTTGACAGCATGGATGGATCTGACTGATCATTCTCTAAAGGAGGACATAGAAGCAATCGTCCTCATCTCTCCCGTTTTTGAACTGGCCGCAGCAGGAACCTCCCTGCTTACATATCCGCTTGCAGAGTACTACACCCCAATCATCGTGGGCCGTTATCGGGTCGCTGATCCGAATGCCAAGTTTGAGGAGATCTACGCGTGGACCAACGCCTATCCGGCAACCGCCTTACTTCCACTTGCCGAAACGGTCAAACTCGTGGGCAGTCTGGATGCAGCAAACGCAACCATCCCAACCATGTTCATCTACGATATCCGTGACGAAACCTCAGATGAGCACACCACAGCGAAGTTCTTCGAAAACTGGGGCGCACCAAAGCACCGCCTCCTCATAACCGAGTCCGCAGGCAACCATCACGTCATAGCAGGCGACATCATCAATCCGGAAAACAACCTCCTCGTCTCCAACGGTATCATCGAGTGGCTTGGCTCCAGAGGCGTACCCACTGTCTTCTCTCAATAAAACTTCTTGATGCTCTGATTTGATATTTCAACCCAAGCTGGAATAAGCTGGTGCCGCTAAGGAACAAAGGCACCCCATATGCTCTTTCGATATTTTATTTTTGTAGTACTGATTTTACTCGTAGGAGGCACAATTGCCTTCATGACAGGCCCAAGAGAACCACGCGATACAGAGATCACCTTCAAACCCGAAATTATGGGTGATGATCTCGAAGTGTATCTTTCAGAGAGTGAGGCCAGGTTTCAGGATATTCGTTCTGACACGGCCAAAGAGATCATCTGGTTCAATGGTGAGAAGAACAGCAAAACACCTCTTTCAATCATTTACGTCCACGGCTTTTCCGCCAGCAAACACGAGATCCGCCCTGTACCGGACCGCGTTGCAAATGAGATGGGCGCCAATCTTTTCTTCACCCGCCTGACTGGCCATGGCCGCTCGGGTGAAGCGATGGCAGAAGCCTCATTGAACGACTGGGTCAATGATCTCGCTGAAGCAGTCGAAATTGGCCGGCGCATTGGTGAAAAGACAATCATAATGTCCACCTCAACCGGTGGCTCACTTGCAGCCTGGCTCGCCATGCAGGACCATCCGCTGAAAGATGATGTGGCCGCGATGGTGTTTGTCTCACCAAACTTCGGTGTCAAAGCAGCAGGCGGCTTCCTGCTCGATATGCCGTTCGCAAGACACTATGTCCCTCTGATCATTGGCAAAACCCGCTCATCTTCCAAGGCACCATCTAAAGAAGAGCAAATGGGCTGGACCATCAGCTACCCAAGTGTAGCCCTCCTCCCAATGGCAACCGCAATCTCAGTTTTGCAGGAACAAGACCCCGCAAAAGCAAGCGTACCTGCCCTGTTCATCTACAGTGAAAAGGATGAAACCATCGACGCAGCACTCACCAATGTCGCCTATGACAAATGGGGCGCACCAAAACAGCGTCTGCTTATCAAAAGCTCAGGTGACGATAACAACCACGTCATCGCAGGCAACATCATCAGCCCACAAAACAACGACCTCGTGGTCTCCACCACAGTCCAATGGCTGAGCGATCAACTACTTTAATACAAACGAAAAACGGGCGAGAAATCCCTCGCCCGTTCAAAACTCAAGATTTTCAGTGATGCTTACTGCGAATAATCGCGCGCACCAAATACCGCAGAACCGACACGCACATGTGTTGCACCATGTTGAACGGCAATTGGGTAATCAGAAGACATTCCCATGGAGAGCTTTTCCAGACCGTTCCGCTTTGCGATTTTCTCTAGCAACGCGAAATGCATGCCCGGTGCTTCGTCAACTGGCGGAATGCACATCAGGCCTTCAATCTCCAGCCCATATTCATCACGACACTTCGCGATAAACGCATCCGCTTCCTTTGGAGGAATACCAGCCTTCTGGTCTTCTTCCCCGGTATTAACCTGAATGAACAGCTTTGGCGCTTTGCCTTGCTTATCCATCTCAACTTTCAGCGCTTTAGCAATCTTATCCCGGTCCACAGTGTGGATCACGTCAAAGGTCTGAATAGCTTCTTTCGCTTTGTTAGACTGAAGCGGGCCGATCAGATGCAACTCAACACCTTCAAACTCCTCACGAAGCCCAGGCCATTTGCCCATCGCTTCCTGAACCCGGTTTTCACCAAACACACGCTGTCCAGCTTCTAAAACCGGCTTAATATCTGAAGCTTCGAATGTTTTTGAGACTGCAATCAACGTTACAGAGCCGTTCGGACGTTCAACATCCGTCTCAGCTTTTCCGATGTTTTCCTTAACCTCTTTAAGGCGAAGTGCAGCAGCGTCACTCATTCCTAACTCCAGCGAAAAATCCATATTGGAGACATGAAATGCGCTCCCTAAGGTCTAAATGCAAGAGTAGTTGCACTTCATTGAGAAATTTCTGACAAATCTTCTTGGTTTTTCCTCTGTCTACCGCTTGACCAAGCTGGCAATTTCTGGTGACAGTCCGAGCAAACCTAATTTGCTTGATCAGGGCAAAAATCAAACACACGGCGGAATAAATGGCTACGGATAGGTATAATGCACGCGCAACGGAAGCGCGCTGGCAAAAAGTATGGGACGAAAAGAACGTCTTCGAGACGGACAACGATGATCCGCGCGAAAAATACTACGTACTAGAGATGTTCCCTTACCCATCCGGTCGTCTACACATGGGGCACGTGCGCAACTACTCCATGGGTGATGTGGTTGCACGCTTCAAACGTGCACGCGGCTACAACGTTTTGCACCCGATGGGTTGGGATGCATTCGGCATGCCTGCGGAAAACGCGGCAGCTGAAAAGAAGGTACACCCAAAGGGTTGGACCTACGACAACATTGCAGCAATGCGCGGTCAGCTGAAAACAATCGGCCTGTCTTTTGACTGGAGCCGCGAATTCGCAACCTGCGATGAAAGTTATTACGCACAACAGCAGGCCCTGTTTCTGGACTTTCTGGAAGCTGGTTTGGTTTACCGCAAAAACGCGAAGGTAAACTGGGACCCGGTCGACATGACCGTTCTGGCAAACGAACAGGTGATCGACGGCAAAGGCTGGCGCTCTGGCGCAGTTGTTGAGCAGAAAGACCTGACCCAGTGGTTCTTCAAGATCTCAGATCATTCCGAAGAGCTGTTGGAAGCAATCGACACTCTGACCGAATGGCCTGAAAAAGTTCGTCTCATGCAGAAGAACTGGATCGGCAAATCGGTTGGTCTGAAGGTCAATTTCGAGTTCACCGAAACCGCTCCAACCGGTGATGAGACTCTGGAGATCTTCACGACCCGTCCAGACACGCTGTACGGCGCGTCCTTCATGGGCCTGTCACCAGATCATCCGATCACGCAGAAACTGGCTGAAGACAACGCAGAACTACAGGAGTTCATTGCTGAATGTCGCCGTATCGGCACGACAGCTGAAGCAATCGAAACCGCAGAAAAGCTCGGCTTCGACACCGGTCTGCGCGTGAAACACCCACTGGATCCGTCCTGGGAACTGCCAGTCTATGTCGCAAACTTCATCCTGATGGATTACGGCACAGGCGCGATCTTCGCATGCCCTGCACACGACCAGCGCGACCTGGACTTCGCTCACAAGTACAAACTGCCAGTCAAAGCAGTTGTGCTGCCAGAAGGTGAAGACCCGGCCATATTCGACGTTGGCACCGAAGCTTACACCGGCGAAGGCTCCATCTTTAATTCCGAGTTCATGGACGGCATGTCCATCGAGGATGCGAAGAATGCTGTTTCTGACAAGCTAGAAGCACAAGAAGCCAAAGGCAAACAGCAGGCACACCGCGAAACCAACTACCGTCTGCGCGACTGGGGCATCTCCCGTCAGCGCTACTGGGGGTGTCCGATCCCTGTCATCCACTGTGATGACTGTGGTGTTCAGTCTGCGCCAAAAGAAAGCCTGCCAATCGTTCTGCCGGAAGATGTCACTTTCGACCGTCCGGGCAACCCGCTGGATCGTCATCCAACATGGCGCAACGTGAAATGCCCATGCTGTGGCAAGGATGCTCAACGTGAAACCGATACCATGGACACCTTCGTGGATTCCTCCTGGTACTTCGCACGCTTCACCGATCCGAAGAACAGCAATCCGACCGATCCAAAGGTTGCTTCTGAGTGGCTGCCGGTTGATCAGTACATCGGTGGCATTGAGCACGCGATCCTGCACCTGCTCTACTCCCGCTTCTTTGCACGCGCCATGCAGATCACCAAGCATCTGGATGTGAAAGAGCCATTCAAAGGCCTCTTCACACAGGGCATGGTGAACCATGAGACCTACAAAGACCCTGATGGGAAATGGGTAACACCAGCTGAGATCAACATCATCAGCACCGAAGGCGACAGAAAAGCGGTTCACGCAGAAACCGGCGCTCCAGTTACCATTGGTTCCATCGAGAAGATGTCCAAGTCGAAGAAGAACGTTGTTGACCCAACCGACATCATCGACACCTACGGCGCTGATACAGCACGTCTCTTCGTTCTGTCTGACAGCCCGCCAGAACGCGACATCATCTGGACTGAAGATGGTGTCATCGGTGCATGGCGTCACGTACAGCGCGTATGGCGTACCATTGGTGAAGTCTCAGAAAAGACCGAAGCCAACATCGCAAGACCTGCTGAGTTCAGTGATGAAGCAACAGCCCTGCGCCGTGCTTCTCATAAAACTCTGGCTGCCATCACAAAAGACTTTGATGGCCTTGGCTTCAACCGTGCTGTTGCCCGTCTTTATGAGTTCACCAACGCGATCAGCAAGGCGCTTCAATCAGACCTGTCCAAACCGGACATGGCGTATGCTCTGCGCGAAGCAACTGGCTTCCTCCTGCAGCTCATGGAACCAATCACGCCTCATCTTTCTGAGGAATGCTGGTCCATGCTCGGCAATGAAGGACTGGTATCCACATCAAACTGGCCAGTTGTCCAAGAGGATCTCCTGGTAGAAAACACCATTACGCTTCCGATTCAAATCAATGGGAAGAAAAAAGGTGAGCTTTCTGTAGCAAGAGACTCTTCCAAAGAGCAGGTAGAAGAAGCTACTCTGGCACATGAGGCTGTTCAGAAAGCTCTGGATGGCAAGGCCCCACGTAAAATCATCGTGGTACCTCAGAGGATTGTAAATGTCGTTGTTTGATCGCCCTGCTAAATCAGGTCGCCCTTCCCGCCGGGTTCTACTCGGCGGGGCAACAATTGTTGCGGGTGCCCTTCTTCTTTCTGGCTGCCAGTTCCGTCCGCTCTATGGCGTTAGCCCAACGCTGTTAGGCGATGGTTCAGAGCAGACCCAGACCGTCCAGGCTCAAATGGCGGCAATTTCCATGAAGTTCCCAAGCTATGGGGATTCAGGGTCTATCAAGCGTATCAATCAGGTCCTGCGCAATCAGCTGATTTTCGCATTCACACGTGGTGGTGATGCTCTGCCGCCAAAGTATCGTTTGGAAATCCTGACAGACAAGCGCCGTGCTGAAGTGGGTGTTGAGCAGCTGGCCGACGTGCCAACCGCTTACAACATCACCGTCAACACCAGCTTCGTTCTGGCAGATATCCAGACAGATCGTACGCTCTACACTGGCCGCTCCTTTGCCTCTGCATCCTTTGACTTTTCCAGTCAGCGCTTTGCAAACCTGAGAGCAGAACGAGATGCAGAAGACCGTGCTACCAAGGTTGTCGCTGCCGACATCAACACCCGCATAGCAAGCTTCTTTGCAACACATCCTGTAGAGCCTGTAGAATAGGACCACTATGGTAGCCCTCAAAGCTGCTGAAATTGACCGGTACATCGCCAACCCGCCAGACTCCGTAAACCTCATTCTTGTTTATGGACCAGACACCGGGTTGGTGAATGAGCGAGCGCAAGCACTCATCTCCAAAGCAGCCTCCGAGAATGATGATCCGTTCTCCCAAGTCAAACTGGATGCTGCTGATATCGCTGCAGACCCAAGCAGATTGATTGATGAGGCACTGACTATTCCCCTCTTTGGTGGCCGTCGCACAATCTGGGTCCGCGAAAACGGCACCAAGAGCGTGCTGCCAGCCGTCGAACCGCTTCTCAAAAACAACGACTTTTCTGCCTTCATCGTGATTGAGGCCGGAGACCTGAAGAAGACAGCAGGCCTGCGCAAGAAGATTGAAGCCAGCAAAACCGCTGTCGCCATCCCCTGCTTTGCAGATACGGCACGCGATGTAGATCGTCTGATTGATGAAGAAACCCAGTCAGCAAACCTGCAAATCAGCAAAGAAGCCCGTATGGCGCTTCACACTCTGCTTGGCGCTGACCGCATTGCAAGCCGCGGAGAACTCAAGAAATTGTGCCTCTACGCGATGAATGACAATCGCATTGAGGTGCATCATGTCGAAGAGATCATTGGCGATGCTTCTGCATTCGCCATGGATGAACTAATCGACGCCGCTGCATTGGGTGACACGATCACATTGGACCACGGCCTGGAGCGCCTCTCAGCCTCAGGGACGGACGTTGGCGTGATAGCCTCTCAAGCCCTCAGACACTTCCAAATGCTTCACCTGTGCCGCTTAAAAGCCAATCAACGCATTGCTGTAGAAGATGTTATTGGCGGCGTGCGTCCTCCAATCTTCTGGAAGCGTCGCTCGAAGATTGTTAGACAGGTTGAGATCTGGAATGAGGACTTTCTGGAACGCGCTCTGACCCGTCTCAACGACGCTGTCAAAGAAGCCCGCTTCAACGCCAATCTCTCAACTGCGATTGTGTCTCATACCCTTTTGGCAATTGCTCAGGTAGCTAAAGCCTCAAACAGACGACGATAAACACGCGGAAGGTGGGTCGCCACCTTCCTCACAGACAACAACAATATTCGCACAAAGCGAAATCACAGGCACTCCTATGTCTCACTCACTCATCCACTGGATCAGGCTGAAGTTTGCTCAACACGAACTTTGGGCAATCAACTTCGCGCTCCTACGCCCTCAATTGTCGCTTTTTGGAGCAGCATCATTGTGGGCCTGGATTTTCCCGCCATTGCTCAGCTTTGGTGTTTTAATCGGCTACCTCATGCAGAACTACGCGGCACTGGGATCAGTCATAAATCTGATCATAGGCCTGCCCGCGCTGATCCTCTTAGCTTATTGGGTTTTCCGTTGGTACTTCATTTGCCTGGGCTTGATGTTCGGCCGTCGCAATATGGCTGAGAAGAAGAGAGCAGAAGTCAATGCACGCATTGAAAAACTGCTTCCAGTCGTAGGTTAAGTCTGCTGGTCAAAAAAATCATTTCTTTTCCGAATCTAAAAAGGCCGCGCCTCAGTTAAGAGACGCGGCCTTTTCTAAATTTCCGAAAACAGAAACAATCAGTTCTGAATGCCCAGCAAGCGGCAGACTTCGTCCAATTGCTCTACATTCTTGTACTTGATCTTAAGCTCACCAGTGCCCTTATCAGTCTTGTGAGCAATAGCCACCTTAAGACCCAGACCATCGGCCAGACGCTTCTCTAAAGCGCGTGTATCCGCATCCTTTTCAGGCTTCGGAGCAGCTTCTTTCTTCTGGAACAAATCCGGGTTCTGAGCCAGACGCTCTGCATCACGAACTGTGAGCCCCTTCTCCACGATCAGCTCAGCCAAAGCCGCAGGATCTTCTGCAGTGATCAATGCACGTGCATGACCAGCAGTGAGAAGCCCTTCTGCAAGATAGTCCTTCACAGAGTTTGGCAGTTTCAGCAAACGCAGTGTGTTGGCCACATGGCTCCGGCTCTTACCGATAACCTTGGAGAGTTCAACCTGGCTGTAAGAAAACTCTTCGATCAGCTGATCATAACCCAACGCTTCTTCGATAGGATTCAGGTCTGCACGCTGAACATTTTCGATGATCGCAAGTTCCAGCGCTTCCTGATCAGTCACCTCACGGATGACAACAGGCGCATCATGCAAACCAGCCTTCTGAGCTGCGCGCCAACGACGCTCACCAGCAATGATCTCGAAATGACCCGGCTTATTCGGACGAGGACGCACCAGAATTGGCTGTACAATCCCCTTCTGACGAACGGATTCGGTCAGGTTGTTCAGATCATCTTCTACAAATGATTTGCGTGGGTTACGTGGGTTCGGCTGAAGGTACTCAATCGGCACCTTCCGTACATCACGGTTACGTTCTGGAGTGGAGACAGCTGGCTCTGAGTTTACGTCACCCAACAGCGTTGCAAGGCCGCGCCCTAGTCGCTTATTGGTACGCCCTGCTTCCTCAGTTTTCGCCATTTCAATTCCACCTATCTACATTCTAGGAGCTCGGGAGTCGGTAGCCCCTTCCCGCACGCTCTGCGGGTCAAATAACAAATCTCTTTAAAGTAGAAGCGGCAGCCAGATCAGGCAGCCGCCATCCGCATGTCACGCTCTCGCTGAATAATTTCGGAAGCGAGTCGTAAATAAGCCTGCGAACCGGAACACTTCAAATCATAAAGCAAAGCAGGCTTGCCATAAGATGGAGCCTCGGAAACACGTACGTTCCGTGGAATCACAGTCTCATAGACTGCATCACCCATCGTCTCACGCACATCCTGTACAACCTGACTGGAGAGATTGTTACGGCTGTCATACATGGTCAACACAATGCCATGGATGCTCAGCTCTGAATTGAGAGACTGCTTCACCTGCTCAACGGTGCTAAGCAGCTGGCTTAGACCTTCCAGAGCAAAAAACTCGCACTGCAACGGTACAAGAATGCTGTGAGATGCCGATAAGGCATTGATAGTCAAGAGGTTTAACGACGGCGGACAGTCCACTAGAATATATGAATACCCTTGTGCCCTACCCATCTCAGCTGCCTGCGCCATACCTGAAATTGCATTCCGTAATCGGAATGTCCGGTCAGGTGCAGAAGAAATCTCCAACTCAACACCCAGCAAATCCATAGTTGATGGAGCAATCCATAAACGCGGAACAGCGGTTTCCAGAACAGTTTGCTCTAGCGTCGAATCTCCGCTCAAAACATCATAGGTAGAATATTCACGATCGACGCGATCAATCCCTAACCCTGTCGACGCATTGCCTTGCGGATCCAGGTCAATAATCAGGACGCGTTCGCCAATTGCAGCAAGCGCTGTGCCAAGATTAATGGCTGTTGTCGTCTTGCCTACGCCACCCTTCTGGTTGGCGATAGTCAATACACGTGGAGATTGCGGCAGTAAGCTCATCCGACAGCACCCTAGTTAGCGGTTTTCGGGTCAATTTTAGATAGAACCAAAACGCGACTTAGCGGATCTACTAGACTTACTTTTTCTACCAGATCAATTGACCAATCGGCAGATGCTTCTTCAATTTCGCGGCGAAAATCTTGACCTTTGTGGAAAACAGCAGTCGCGCCACGCTGTACAAATTGCGAAGAAAACCCGCAGAGAACCTGTAAAGAAGCTAGTGCACGCGCCGAAACACCCTCAATCGGAGCCTGCCAGTCTTTCGTAACGGCTTCGATTCTACCCGCATGAACTTTGACGTTACAGCCAGTCTCACGTGCCACAGTCCGAAGGAAAGCTGCTTTGCGCTGGTTGCTCTCAACCATATGCACAATGCCTTCTCCCCCTTCCTGCCTCAGCAACATCGCAGTCACCAATCCAGGGAAACCTGCACCGCTTCCGAAATCAATCCAGGAACGTGCATCCGGCAAACTACGCTGAATCTGAATAGAATCGGCCACATGCCGCATCCAGATATCATTCATCGTAGATGGTGCGATCAGATTCTGTGCAGGTTGCCACTTGAGAACGAGGTCCACATAGATACTTAGACGCTCAAACGTTTCACGTGAAACATCCTCATACATACGCATGACAGGTGTAATCTGGCTGTAATCAGCCCTTTTTTCGAATGACATACTAAACAGCACCAGCAATGTTTTTGCCTGAGCGGCGAATATACGCAAGCAGCAAAGTCAGCGCCGCTGGGGTAATCCCATCCATGCGCGATGCCTGCCCGATGGTTGAAGGGCGCAAAGCTTCAAGCTTCTGGCGCACCTCGTTGGAAAGTCCGGTCAATGAGGCATAATCAATCCGCTCAGGAATAACCAAGTCCTCATCCCGTTTCAAAGCGGCAATATCAGCTGCCTGACGTTCCAGATAGACGGCATACATCGCATCTATAGAAACTTGCTCGGCACATTTGATATCGACATCCTTCATCTCATCAAAGATCTCAATGAGGTCTTCAAGAGTGATATTTGGATAGGCCAACAAATCAAAGACAGAGCGTTTCACACCATCCTGATTGATCGGCAAGCCATGCTTGCGCCCTTCGTTGGGTGTAATTTTGACGGACTGCATCAAATCCTTGGTTTTCCGCAGTTTTTCCATCTTCGTTTCGAAAGCGACTCGACGCGTATCACCAATACATCCCCACTCAAGACCAAGTGGTGTGAGGCGCTGGTCCGCATTGTCTGCACGTAGTGTGAGACGATACTCAGCGCGGGATGTGAACATGCGATACGGCTCAGAAACGCCCCGTGTAATGAGATCATCCACCATCACACCAATGTACCCGTCAGCACGTCCAACAGTCACTGCAGCGCCGTCTTGAGACGTTCTGGCAGCATTTAAACCAGCCAACAATCCCTGAGCTCCAGCCTCTTCATAGCCGGTCGTGCCATTGATCTGACCCGCGAGGTAAAGGCCCTTCTGCTTCTTCACCTCAAGCGTATTTGTCAGTTCAGTCGGGTCGATGTGATCGTACTCAATCGCATAAGCCGGTTTGAAGTACTCAACCTTCTCCAAACCCGGAATGGTGCGCAGAAACTGGATCTGAACATCCTCAGGCAGCGAGGTCGAAATACCATTCGGATAGACCGTTGGATCATCCAATCCTTCTGGCTCAAGGAAGATCTGATGACCGTCACGATCACCAAAGCGAACGATCTTATCTTCAATAGACGGACAGTACCGAGGACCCCTGCCCTGGATCTCGCCCGAATACATCGCTGAACGTTTAATGTTGTCGCGAATGATCTGATGCGTCTCTGGGGTCGTGCGTGTGATGTAACACGGCACCTGACGGATCTGGATTTTGTCAGTCAGTGTTGAAAATGGAATAGGCTCTTCATCACCTGGCTGCTGCTGAAGGATATCCCAATTGATCGTGCGCCCATCCAGACGTGCCGGAGTGCCTGTCTTCAAACGACCAAGACGCAGACCAATCTCTTCCAGAGATACAGACAAACCAAGCGCTGGCGCTTCACCATCACGACCCGCAGGAATTTGCTTATCGCCGATATGGATCAGACCACGCAGGAACGTGCCGGTCGTGATCACAACTGCCTTGGCCGAAACCCGACGACCATCACCAAGCACGACGCCTTTGAGGATATCACCCTCACGGATCAGCGTGTCAGCTTCACCTTCCACCACATCGAGATTATCAATCGCTTTAATCTCAGCCTGCATCGCTTCGCGATAAAGCTTGCGGTCAGCCTGAGAGCGCGGCCCTTGCACAGCTGGCCCTTTGCGGCGATTGAGCATGCGGAATTGAATACCGGAAGCATCAGCCACCCGGCCCATCAATCCATCCAGCGCATCGATTTCTCGAACCAGATGCCCCTTCCCCAAACCGCCAATAGCTGGGTTACATGACATCACACCAATGGTGTCAAAGCGATGAGTTATAAGCGCTGTATGGGCACCCATGCGCGCAGCCGCAGCCGCGGCTTCACAGCCTGCATGGCCGCCGCCAATCACGACAACGTCAAACTCAAGATCAAAATTATCAGACATTTCGGTCCTGCATTTCGCCCATCTAAAAACAGAGAAAGGACAAGCCACACTCTCTGCGAGCCTCTGGACCATATGAAGGCCGCAGATAAAACTTGGGGGAACTAGAAGGGCAACTACCTATTTTCTTGAAGACTTGATACAACAGGTCACGCGCTGGGTCAAAGAAAACAGCGCAATGAGTCGCCAATGCCGCAGCATTAGTTATCCACGAGACTCACCAGTTTTTCCCCACTGACTCACGATTCCCAATAAATGTTTCACGTGAAACATGGCACTTCTACATCTTTTATTTACCAACGCAGAAGTCACGGAAGATGACATCGAGCAAATCTTCAACGTCGATTCGACCTGTGATACGCCCCAGCTGATCAGCTGCTCGTCTCAAATCCTCACCTCTCAATTCAATCGGAAAGCCCTCCGCTTGAATACCGTGGTTCAGATCTTCCACACATTGGGTCAGATGAGAACGATGACGTTCACGAGTGATAAGCGGGTTTTCGATCAATCCGATATTTCGTTCCGCAAACGACTCGAGGCTTGATAGCAGCGCGTTCATGCCGCCCTCTTCACGAACGGAGACATTGATCTCTTCTGTCGTTTCGAAGGAGTCATGATCAGCATCAGGACCCAGATCACTCTTGGTATTGAGACGCCAGATCTCCGCACCATTCTTCAGCAAGCTCTCCGGCAACTCCTCAGCAGTCACATTCGGCGCATGTGTCCAGAGAATGAGATCCGCTTTTTCAGCATGAACAAGAGCACGGCGAATGCCCTCTTTCTCGATCATGCCAGCACTCTCACGAATGCCCGCTGTGTCAATCAGCGTGACCGGATAACCGCCAAGGTCCAGATGCACCTCAAGCACATCGCGGGTCGTTCCAGCTTCCGGTGTCACGATCGCCACATCACGCTGAGCCAGTTTATTCATCAAGCTGGACTTACCCGCATTCGGTGGACCAAGCAGAACAACCTGCAGACCTGAGCGCAGACGCTCCCCTCTCCGCGCATCAGAAAGGTGGGCGACAATCTGGTCCCGAAGCTTCGCCAGCTCCACCCATATTTCATCGGCCACAGAATCTGGAATGTCATCTTCATCAGAGAAGTCGAGCTCAGCCTCAATCATCGCACGGCTGCGGATCAGTGTTTCCCGCCACTGCGAATAGAGGTCACCAAGCGCCCCATCCATCTGACGCTGAGCCTGTCGACGTTGCGCATCAGTCTCTGCATCAATCAGATCAGCGAGACCCTCAACCTCAGTCAGGTCGAGTTTGTTGTTGTGAAATGCCCGGCGCGTGAACTCACCCTGTTCAGCTGGTCGTGTCTTTTCAAAGGTGGAAAGTGCGCGTAGCACCGCCGCAACAACAGCTCGCCCGCCATGGCAATGTAGCTCGACAGTGTCTTCACCGGTGAAACTTCCAGGGCCTTCGAACCACAAAATCAGCGCGTGATCCAAAACAGAACCATCTACAGGGTCCCATAATTTCTTAAGGCATGATTCACGTGAAACGGGGAATTTACCCTTAATCAGCTTTCTCAGGATTGGCCCGGACTGTGGACCTGATAAACGGATAACAGCAACGCCTGAAGGAAGTGCGCCGCTAGAAACTGCGTAGATGGTTTCCTGTTGTGTATTCATTCCACGTCCGGTTCTTTAACTGTATGATCTCGTATGAACTGCGTTAAACCTAGCCTTTACGCCAAGCAATACCTTGAACTCAGGATCACCTCTTTATGAGCAGAAATCGCTTAACGAACGCTTCAAGCCCTTACCTTCTTCAACACCAAAATAACCCTGTCCACTGGTGGGAGTGGAGTAAGGAAGCACTGGAAGAAGCGCAAAAAACAAACAAGCCAATTCTGCTGTCTGTTGGCTACTCCGCCTGCCATTGGTGCCACGTTATGGCCCATGAAAGTTTTGAGGATGAAGCAACAGCGGCTCTCATGAATGAGCATTTCGTCAACATCAAGGTAGACCGCGAAGAGCGCCCGGACATTGATCAGATCTATATGCAAGCACTCCATATGCTTGGTCAACAGGGTGGCTGGCCACTGACCATGTTCCTCACTCCAGAGGGTGATCCATTCTGGGGTGGTACCTATTTCCCGAATGAAGCACGACACGGCTCTCCTGCCTTCAAGGATATTCTGACCGCAATTTCACAAAGTTTCATTGCTGATCGCGACACTATTGAAGAGAACCGGCAAGCCATCAGCCAGGCTCTCAACAAGCCGCCATCAGAGGCCTCCCCTCTATCTGGCTTCCTGATCACCGCTGCCGGCAAGCAACTCTTCAACATACAGGATGAGGAAGAAGGCGGCATGAAGGGTGCACCAAAGTTCCCTCAAGCCTCCGTTCAGGAGCTCATCTTCAGAACCGCCAAGGCGCAAAAAAACACCTTCATGCGTGA
This sequence comes from Pseudovibrio sp. Ad46, assembly GCF_001623065.1. Lineage (NCBI taxonomy): Bacteria > Pseudomonadati > Pseudomonadota > Alphaproteobacteria > Hyphomicrobiales > Stappiaceae > Pseudovibrio > Pseudovibrio sp. Ad46. Next base: position 88,357 of record NZ_LMCG01000004.1, read on the forward strand.
GCAGTTTTTGAAAACCACGCGAGCGATTTCGCAAGGTGGAATCTATGATCATGTGGGAGGTGGCCTGGCTCGTTACGCAGTCGACTCTATTTGGCTGGTCCCTCATTTCGAAAAGATGCTCTACGACAACGCGCAGTTTATCGAACACCTGTGCTTGGCTTATCAGGAAACGGGCGATGAACTGTTTCACATCCGAATCCAGGAAGTCGCCGATTGGCTTGAGCGTGACATGAAGCTTCCTGAAGGTGGCTTTGCATCTTCCATGGATGCAGACAGTGAAGGTGTCGAAGGCAAGTTTTATGTCTGGGCCTATGATGAGTTGAAGAACCTCGTTCTGGCAGAACACTTCGAGCTGTTCTCTAATGTCTACGACGTCACCCCGGATGGAAACTGGGAAGGCAACATCATCCTCAACCGACGCCACTCCCCTACTCTTCTGGAAGCTGCTGAAGAAGAAGCTCTGGCAACCTGCAAAGCAATCCTGTTGGATCACAGAAGCAAACGCATTCCGCCTCACAAAGACGACAAGGTACTGGCAGACTGGAACAGTATGCTCATCTGTGCGCTGGTAAAAGCAAGTGCTCTTACCTCACATGAAACTATGCGCACTTCCGCCAAGGCCGCTTTCGCCTTCATCACAGAGCATATGTTTGTTGATGGAAAGCTCAGTCATTCCTGGCGTCAGGGCCAACGACTGGAAGTCGGTTTTGCCGCTGACTATGCATGGGCCGCTAGAGCAGCTCTTGCCTTGTACAGATCGGAACCGAATCCATCCGAAAAGCAGAGCTACCTGCAACAGGCAGAAGAGTTCCTGAATATTCTGAAAGAGCGCTTCACCCATTCCAACGGTGCGTTCTACATGACAGATAAGGACGCCGACGATCTCATCCTCCGCCCCTACCACGCCTATGATGAAGCAACACCAAACTACAACGCCGTGGCAGCTTTTGCCTTCTCAGAACATTGGATCCTGACAGGTGACGCATCTTCTCGTGATGTCGCCGATGGAACCTTGAATGCATTTGCAGCGGATGTTCCAAACAACATCTTCGGCACAGCATCACTGCTTACAGCACTTGATGCACGTACCCGATTCAAGAAAGCGCTTGTGGTTCTGGGAACTGGTTCGGACGCGAATCCAATAATGCAGGCTCTACATTCTCAAGCTGATCCTGCCCTCTATGTGGATGTTATTCCTGCTGGTGTGGCTAAGCCGGTGGAGTTGGAAAACTCATCCTGGAACACGGATGAAACCACTGTCTTCATCTGCTCCGAAAAAGGATGCTCTCTGCCAACAACAGCACCTGAACAGGTGAAAGAGCAGATCTGATCCGCAAATGAACTAAACGCTGACTCACAGTTTCACGTGAGTCAGCGCTCATAAATATACTTTTGAAAACATGGGTGATTCACGTGAAACATCACATAATTCACAGATCACCCATACACGAGCATTCAATTACGTTCAGCTCTTAGATACGCTTTCAAAACGATCCTTCATCAATCGGTAAAGCACATGACGCACCAACGGGTGGTCATCCTCCAACATTTGATGATTAAAATCATCAGCTGGGTTCCTCATCATACCCAACCGTTGCATCAACTTTTGCGAACGCAAGTTTGTCTCCGTCGTGAAGCTGACGATCTCATCAACCTCAAGAGTTTCGAAACCGAATCCAAGCCAGATACGAGCTGCTTCCTGCGCTATCCCCTTCCCCCAGGCATCAGGGATAAGCCGCCAACCAATCTCCACACACGGATCAAACGGAAGTGGTTTTGGATAGGTCGGAATGTTCAAACCACAAAAACCAAGAAACCTACCAGAAGCCCGATCCTCAACAACAGGACATGCAAAACCCAGATCAGTCTGCTTAGCCATCATACGCTCAAGCATATGGGCACTCTCATCGCGAGACATCACATCTGGGAAAAACTCCATGACGCGCGGATCTGAGTTCATCTCATCCATACCGTCCAGATCACGCTCTTCCCACTTTCGCAACACGAGACGCTCGGTCTCAATACGTGGGCACTTATCAATTAATGTCTCAACCATTTTTCCGTTCCAAATATTTCTCTTTAGAAAGGCGGTACAAAACATGCCGCCTCAATGGATGCCCCTCTTCAATCAAAGGGTGATCAAAGTCTGCCGAAGCATCCCTCACCATTCCCAGCCTCTGCATTACTTTTTCAAAACGCTGATTGATAGCAGAAGTGAAACTTACAATCTCGTCCAAACGAAGAGTTTCAAATCCGAATCTAAGCCAGATCCGCGAGGCTTCCTGAGCAATCCCCCTCCCCCATGCACCGGGTATAAAACGCCATCCGATTTCCACACACGGGTCGAAGGGCAGCGGTTCTGGGTAGGTCGGTACACCGAGCCCACAAAACCCTAAGAACCTCCCTGACGCCCGTTCCTCAACAACTGGAGTACCAAACCCATACTTCACCTGCTTCGCCATGAGCCGCTCAAACATCCGCTCACTGTCCTGCCGGGACATCACCGCCGGAAAGAACTCCATCACCTGTGGGTCTGCATTCATCTGAACAAGCCCTTCCAAATCCCGCTCTTCCCATCTCCGCAACACGAGCCGCTCAGTCTCAATACGCGGACATTTGTCGATGACGTCTTCAATCATAGCCCTGCCCCAATTACCGTTGTCGCGTCATTTTATAGAGCACTTGGCGTTTAAGCCGGTGCCCATCCTCAAGCATGGGATGCGCAAACTCTTCAACACGAACCATACCAAGACGCTGCATTACCTTCTCGGAGCGAGAGTTTTGCACGGGTGTAAAGCTGACAATCTCATTGAGCTTAAGAGTTTCGAGTCCGAATCCAAGCCACATTTGTGCGGCTTCAGTAGCAAAGCCCTTTCCCCACTCACTGCGTAAGAGCCGCCAGCCTATCTCAACGCAGGGACCAAATAAAAGATGCTCCTGATATCCCGAAACCTTCAACCCACAATATCCAAGAAACCGCCCACTCCGTTTTTCAGAGGCAACCGAAAAGCAAAATCCATGCTGCTGTTGCGCATCCATGTAACGCGCCAACATCTTTTCACTCTCAGCACGAGACAGCACCGATGGATAGAACTCCATCACCCGCGGATCAGCATTCATCTCGACAAGACCATCCAGATCAGCAAGCTCCCACTTCCGCAGCACCAATCGCTCAGTCTCAATGCGCGAACACCGATCAATCGCGATATCAACCATTAGCTTGCTCAACGAACTGAGCTGCAGAGAGCCTGTACAAAACATGCCGGCACAAAGGATGGTCAACCAAAACATTCGGAAAATCAAAGTCCTCAGCAGGATCATGTGTCATGCCAACCTTCTCCATCACTCTCCGGGACTTGTGATTTTGCACGACCGTGATGGCAACAATTTCATCAAGCTGAAGCGTTTCGAATCCGAATCCAAGCCAGAACTTAGCCGCTTCGACAGCAATGCCCTTGCCCCATGTCTCAGGGGTAAGCCGCCAACCAATCTCAACACAGGGCTCACATGGCAAAGGCCCACTGTACGCAGGAACATTGAGCCCACAAAAACCGAGAAAGGCACCAGTCTTTTTGTCTTCCACCACGGGAAAACAGAAACCATGCTTTTCTTCCTGCCTCATCATAATATCAAGAAACTGCCGCGCTTCATCTGGCGTATTCAGAGATCGGAAAAACTCCATCACTCTCGGGTCACCATTCATGCGAATGACACCATCCAGATCACGCTCTTCCCATCTACGAAGAACAAGCCTTTCGGTTTCAACACGCGGGCATTTATCGATTAAAGTTTCCATCATTCAATTGCCTAAAATAATGCTCTTTGGAAAGCCGGTATAAAGCATGCCGACATAACGGATCATCAGTTTCAACACCAGGAAAGTCAAAATTTTCGGCAGGATCATTAATCATGCCAAGCTTCTCCATTACACGTCGCGATCGATGATTTTGAACAACAGTAAAAGATACAATCTCTTCTAATTGAAGAGTTTCAAATCCGAATTTAAGCCAGATGTTAGCTGCCTCAACTGCAATCCCCTTCCCCCAGGCTTCAGGGATAAGACACCAGCCCATTTCAGTGCACGGCTCAAAAAACATCGGCTCTTGGTACAGAGGGACGTTAAACCCGCAGAACCCGAGAAAAGCTCCTGTGGCTCTATCTTCGATCACAGGAAAGCAGAAGCCATCTTTCTGTTGTTTGAGCAAATGTACTTCCAGCAGCAAAGGTGTTTCTTCCGGAGAGTTTAGTGTGCGGAAAAACTCTCCCACCTTGGGATCGGTATTTAGGCGATAGAGACCATCTAAATCCCGTGGCTCCCATTTCCGCAAAACAAGTCGATCAGTTTCAATCCGCGGACATTTATCCAAAGCTACTACTTTCATGAGTGTCTCATCTAATCTTGCTGCCAAGGTCCTCAGATAAAAAACCGCATCTCTCTGAGAACACAACCACATTTGCAAAAGATATTAAGCATTGTACCCTTCCCAGAAGTTGCAGATGCTTCATCAGTAGACATTTTTATTCAAATACATTGGCTTAAAAAATAAAAAAGCCCCGCTCACCGAATTGACGAGCGGGGCTGAAAAATTCGGTAGGCAGTAAACCTAGGTATTCATAGAGTCGAAGAAGTCATCATTGGACTTGGTCTGACGCAGCTTGTCGAGCAGGAACTCAACAGCATCAACAGTACCCATCTGGCTGAGAATACGGCGCAGAACGAAAGTCTTCTTGAGCTTATCAGCAGGAACAAGAAGTTCTTCCTTACGAGTACCAGAGCGTTGAATATCAACTGCTGGGAAGACGCGCTTATCAGAGATCTTACGATCAAGGATGATTTCGGAGTTACCGGTACCCTTGAATTCTTCGAAGATAACTTCATCCATACGGCTACCGGTATCAATCAGCGCCGTTGCGATGATGGTCAAAGAACCACCCTCTTCAATGTTACGCGCAGCACCGAAGAAGCGCTTAGGGCGCTGCAGGGCGTTCGCATCAACACCACCGGTCAGAACCTTACCGGAGGAAGGAACAACGGTGTTGTAAGCACGGCCAAGGCGAGTAATAGAATCCAGAAGGATAACAACGTCGCGACCATGTTCGGTCAAACGCTTTGCCTTCTCAATAACCATCTCAGCAACCTGAACGTGACGAGTAGCTGGCTCATCAAAGGTTGAAGATACAACTTCACCATCAACTGTACGTTGCATGTCCGTTACTTCTTCCGGACGTTCATCGATCAACAGAACGATGAGGTAACATTCAGGATGATTGGTGGTAATAGATTTCGCAATATTCTGAAGGAATACTGTTTTACCTGTCCGAGGAGGCGCAGTGATCAAAGCACGCTGGCCTTTGCCGAGCGGAGCTACAAGATCAATAATGCGAGAAGAAATATCCTTGGAGGTAGAATTCTCGATTTCAAGATTGAAGCGCTCATCTGGATAAAGCGGTGTCAGGTTATCAAAGTGAACCTTATGTCTCGCTTTTTCAGGGTCTTCAAAGTTGATTTTGTTGACCTTCAGAAGGGCGAAATAACGCTCACCTTCTTTAGGACTACGGATCTGGCCTTCAACAGTATCACCGGTGCGCAGAGAAAAGCGACGGATCTGTGAAGGTGAAACGTAAATATCGTCTGGGCCTGGCAAGTAGTTCGCATCAGGAGAGCGGAGGAATCCAAATCCATCTTGGAGGACCTCTACGACACCTTCGCCGATGATCTCAATATCTTGCTCTGCAAGTCTCTTCAAAATCGCAAACATAAGTTCCTGTTTGCGCATGGTGCTTGCATTTTCAACGTCATGTTCCTCAGCAAAAGCAAGGAGTTCAGTTGCGCTCTTAGTTTTCAGGTCTCTGAGTTTCATTTCCCGCATCAATAGGGATCGTCTTTACTATGGGTTCTGGACTTGATTTAGCTTTAGAAGGATCAAGAACTTTCGAACACAAAACGTTAGGGGGGAATAGCAGCTCATCTAGATACGATATTTATCGACCTTCGAAAATCGCTAGGAGATCAGCGATCACATAAGCTACATCGTGAAGTTGCGGGGACAATAACTAATCGAATTGAATTCGGCAAGTGCTTATTGCCCACTAATTCTCCTAATTTTCCAATATTAAAATTCGAATGTTCGGATCACCTAGGGTTTAAAGATCACCAGGAACACAATTGCAACCATTAATAGTGTCGGTAGTTCATTAATAATTCTAAAGTAGCGCTCACTATTCTTATTTTGATCCTGCGCAAACTTAGTGACATGACGTGAAAGCATCACGTGATATATCGTCATCAGTATAACCAGTGAAAACTTCAGCATAAACCAAAGATCAAAATAAGCATCAAGCAGATAAACCAGCCACAAGCCAAAAATCCAGGTGGCCATCATGGATGGAGCCATAATCGCTTTAAGCAATCGGCGCTCCATGATCTTGAAGGTCTCGCTCTTATCAGAACCGATTTCAGCGTTCGTGTGATAAACGAAAAGGCGCGGCAAGTAGAACAATCCCGCCATCCAGGCAATCACAGAAATTATGTGGAGGGACTTCGCCCAGGAATATGCATCTTCCATGATCCGCGCCTTATCTAATTCGCAGTGTCTGCTTACAGGCCTTTAACCCGCTTCACCATCTCAGCAACATGTTCTGGCGGAGTTTGCGGAACAACGCCATGACCAAGGTTAAAGATGTGCGGACCATTACCCAAAACTTCGAGAGCGTGATCTATTCCAGTTTCCAGCGCACGTCCACCAGCAACTAGGCGCATTGGATCCATATTGCCCTGTACAGGAACAATTTTCTGAATTTCCTGCGCCACTTCTGCCGGAACAGTCCAGTCCAGACCAACTGCATCAACACCAGTGGCTTCAACATAGCGCTTCAAGCGAGCAGCTGATGCTTTCGGGAAACCAATGATCTTCGCGTTTGGACGCTGAGCTTTCACACCATCAACGATCTTGCGGGTTGGACCAACGGACCACTGCTCAAAACCTATGTCATCCAGAACACCTGCCCAGGTGTCAAAGATCTGCAGCGCATCTGCACCACCATCAAACTGAGCCACCAGGTACGTGATCGAAGCTTCAACCAGCTGATCAATGAATGCAGTCAGAAGCTCAGGATCCTGATAGGAGCCGATACGAGCGGCAAACTGGTCCTGGGTGGTATGACCAGCCACAGAATAGCAAGCAACCGTCCACGGGGCTCCGCAGAAGCCCAGAAGGGTGGTTTCAGTCGGTAACTCCGCTCTCAAACGCTCGACTGTGGCAATAACAGGAGCCAAATGCTCCATCGTCCTAGCTTGATCAAGCTTATCAACGAGTTCTGTCGAAAGTGGTTCGAGAACTGGTCCTCGACCCTCCTCAAAATTTACAGGGTAGCCAAGCGCATCTGGAACAACGAAGATGTCAGAAAATAGGATGGCAGCATCAAAGCCATACCGGCGAATGGGTTGGAGAGTAACTTCTGTCGCAAGATCGGTATTGTAGCAGAAGTCGAGAAAATTCGGTGCTTGAGCTCGTACAGCTCTGTACTCAGGCAAATACCGTCCTGCCTGGCGCATCATCCAGATTGGTGGGCGCTCTAGTTTCTCGCCTGCCAAAACGCGCATTACCGCTCTTTCATGAGATTCCATAAATCGCCTCTTTTTCCCAAGCCTGCTTAAAAAGAATCTTCTTATTTGGAAGTTTCTATTTCTATTAGTGAGTGAATAGCAGGGATCAATTTAATTCCACAATTCCTAACTGAGAAAACCCTAATAGGAAAAGTCACAGATCAAAAACAAGCAAGACTCTCAACAGGAGTCGAAAACAAATTGTTTTTTCTAAAGATTCAATAGGTTACAATCTGGAAAATAACCACAGATCACAGTTTATCCCGTATGCTGTGCTGTGAATCTTTTGCGTGGGCAATGTGCAATCCCGTTTATCCAAGTCGTTTCGAAATCAGTATTCTCAAAATATGGAATTGTTGACGGATTAGGGTCAGCGGGCATTAATTTGAAAGCACAGTGAGATTTGGCTAGTTTTTCCAAGTCTCTTAGGAATGTTGAGGATGATACCTTGGGTAACCACTCTAACTACTTCCATTTACACATGGTTTCGGACTCAACAGGCGAAACTTTGATGACAATTGTGCGTGCTGCGACCGCGCAATATGAGAATATTCAGCCCATCGAGCATGTTTACCCGCTGATCCGGCATGACAAACAGTTGAGTAGAGTCTTGGAAGAGATTGAATCTGCACCAGGAATTGTTCTCTACACCCTTGTGGAACAATCCTATGCCCGCCGTCTGGAGCGTAAATGCCAGGATTTGGGGCTGCCATGCGTTAATGTTCTCAAGCCCGTCTATCAGGTCTTCCATAGCTATCTGAACGTCACAGAAACGTGGCGTGTGGGCGGACAGCACGTGATGGATGAGGAATACTTCCAGCGCATGGAAGCGATGAACTACACCATGCTGCATGATGACGGCCAAATCGCAGGGGCTTTGGACGAAGCAGACGTTATTCTCGTCGGCATTAGCCGAACCTCTAAGACGCCAACCTCTATCTATCTGGCAAATAGAGGTATTAAGGCGGCTAACATCCCGCTTATTCCCAATATGCGCCCTCCCCGTCAGCTCCTGAAAGCCAAAAGACCTCTCGTGGTCGGTCTGATGGCCACGGCCGAACGTATTCGGGATATCCGCCAGAACCGCATATTGTCGCTGGATGCCAAAACAGACAACGACACCTACGTTGATCGCAAATCAATTGCTCAGGAGATTGCGATGTCGAAACGGTTGTGTGCTGAAAATGGCTGGCCGCTCATCGATGTAACGCGCCGTTCAATCGAAGAAACGGCAGCTGAGATCATGGATTTGCTCCGAAAACATAAAAATGAGCAAAAAGAGACAGAAGAATATTGAGAAGCATCGCGCTTTATCCCAATAAACAGCACAAGAAATCCTCAGATTGAGAAAGCAGAGTATGACTCGACTGATTTTAGCGAGCGGAAGTAAAATTCGCGCGACTCTCTTAGAAAACGCAGGCTTAATTTTTGATCGTATTCCAGCAAATGTTGATGAACGACAGATAGAAGAGCCATTGCTTTCCACTGGTGTGGACCCAGAAGTGATTGCAGCTAAATTATCCGTTGCGAAAGCGAAAGAAGTTTCCGCCCGAAATCATGGTGCTTACGTCGTTGGCGCTGATCAGATCCTGGCATTCGAAGGGAAACGCCTCGTTAAGCCAGAAGATCTGAACGCAGCCCGCAAGCAACTCATGAGCTTTTCCGGCAAAAGCCACGCGCTTCATTCTGCGGCATGTGTTGTTAAAGACGGTGAAGTTGTCTGGGAAGGTATTTCGACGGCAATTCTGAATGTACGTGAGTTATCAGAAGATTTTCTGGACTGGTACATTGAGCGAACCGGGTCCGAAATTCTCTCCAGCGTTGGTGCGTATCAGCTGGAAGCCGAAGGCGTACAGCTCTTTGATAAGATTGAGGGTGATTACTTTACAGTGTTGGGCCTGCCTCTCCTGAGCCTCCTCTCATTCTTGCGCGAGATTGAGGTTTTGAAGAAATGAGGAATGCAGCTGTCACAGGACATCCAATTGGCCACTCAAAATCTCCTCTGATACATGGTTATTGGCTCAAGCAGCACGGCATAAAAGGCAGCTACATTGCACAGGATGTACCTCCTGAGACTGCCGAAAGCTTTTACAGCGCACTGGCCGAGCATGGGTTTGTTGGCTGTAACGTGACAATTCCAAACAAAGAGCATGCGTATAAATCTGCTGAGATGTTGGATGATGCAGCCAAAATGATTGGAGCTGTGAATACGCTTTGGTTGGATGATGAAGGTGTCTTGAATGGCTCAAACACCGACGGTCTTGGCTTTCTGGGAAATCTCGACCAAATGCTGCCCAACTGGGATAACAACGGGAATAAAGCCGTTGTTCTGGGTGCTGGCGGGGCCTCCCGAGCGATTATCTGGGCGTTGCTGTCCAGAGGATACACAGAAGTGTATATCGCCAATAGAACACTAGAAAAAGCGCAGAAACTTGCAGATCATTTTGGCCTAAATACCATCGCAATTGAATGGGATAGTCTGGGGGAAAAGCTTGGAGAAGCGGATTTTCTGGTGAACACGACCTCTCTTGGTATGCCTGGACAACCAGAATTAAACATTGATCTTGATAACCTGTCGAAATCAGCAGTTGTGACGGATATAGTTTACTCTCCGTTACAAACCAAACTGCTTCGTGATGCTGCTCAGCGTGGCAATTCGACGGTTGATGGTCTGGGAATGCTACTTCACCAAGCTGTACCGGGTTTTGAAAAATGGTTTGGAGTTCGTCCGGAAGTCACCGACGAGCTTCGTGAGATGATCCTGAGAGAAATGGGACTTACCTGAATGGTTATTCTCGGTCTGACTGGCTCGATTGGAATGGGGAAATCAACCACCTCAAAGCTCTTCGCAGAGGCTGGAGCCGCTGTTTATGATGCAGATGCTGCGGTCCATGCACTTTACACTGGCAAAGCTGTTGAACCTGTTGGCAGCGCCTTTCCCGGCACTGCTAAAGATGGTCGGATTGACCGCGAAGCCCTCGGTAAAATCGTCCTTCACGACAAAGCAAAGATGATGCTTCTGGAAAGCCTCATCCACCCGCTCGTTCAGGAAGTTGAAACTGAGTTTCTGCATCAAGCAAAACTAGATCGTCGTAAGGTCGTTGTTCTCGACGTCCCTCTCCTCTTCGAGGTCGGCAAACACAAGGCCGTTGATGCAGTCGTCGTGGTTTCTGCACCATATGATGTGCAGCGTCAGCGTGTTCTTGAAAGACCAGGCATGACAGAAGAGAAATTTGAGGCTATCTACGCAAAACAGTTAAACGACGCAGAAAAACGCAAAAAAGCGCATTTTATTGTCGACACTGGCCGAGGCGTTGAGCCGGCCCGTCGTGCAGTGGGTGCCATTATGCGCGCTGTGTCTTCTATCGCTTCTAGAACGGTGTAATTATGCGCGAAATCTCCTTCGATACTGAAACCACAGGCCTGAATCCGCTTGATGGGGATAGGCTGGTTGAAATCGGCGGAGTGGAACTCATAAATTTCATTCCAACGGGCCGGACCTGCCATCTTTACGTCAACCCGCAACGAGATATGCCAGAAGAAGCGTTCCGTATTCACGGCCTCTCTGCTGAGTTCCTCTCCGATAAACCGCTGTTTGTCGATGTAGCTGACGAATTTCTTGATTTTGTTGGAGATTCACGCCTGGTTATTCACAACGCTCCATTCGATATGGGCTTCATCAATATGGAGCTTGGACGTTGTAATAAACCGAAAATCCCAAATACGCAGGTGCTGGATACTCTAAAGCTCGCCCGCAGAAAGTTCCCGACCGGATCGGTGTCTCTGGATGCTTTGTGTTCGCGCTACGGCGTGGATAACACAAAGCGCGTATACCACGGCGCGTTGCTCGATGCGGAACTGCTGGCTGAAGTTTATCTGGAGATGAACGGCGGTAAGCAGAAAAATCTTGGTCTGGTGCCAGACGATGAAGCGATCGATCTGGATAAACTCAATGATGAGCCGAAAAAGCGCGACGCAGCCAAGCAACGCCCAAACCCTCTCTCCCCTTCCCTGTCAGAGGAAGAAATTGAGGCGCACGCCAAATTCCTTGCTGGAATGAAATCTGACCCTGCCTGGAACAAGTATCTGAAGTAGGTTCCAAACAAAAAGCGCTCCAGATTTCTGAAGCGCTTCAAACTGTTATCAGAGCATAGATGGCAAAACGCGATCCGGTGGACGATGCCCGTCCATAAAGGCTTTGATATTGATGATGACCTTCTCACCCATATCAATACGCCCTTCGATTGTTGCCGACCCCATGTGAGGCAGCACAACCACCTTATCGGATGCCACAAGCTTCGGATTGATCGCAGGCTCGTGCTCAAACACGTCCAGCGCAGCCCCTGCAAGTTCACCTGATTCAATCTGACGGATCAGCGCGTTTTCATCCACGATCTCACCGCGAGCGGTGTTCACGATGTACGCATCAGGCTTCATCAGCTTCAAACGGCGTGCGGAAAGCAAGTGGTAGGTACCCGGTGTATGCGGACAATGGATGGAGACGACATCCATGCGCGCAAGCATCTGATCCAGGCTCTCCCAGAAAGTAGCCTCCAGCTGCTCTTCAAGCTCCAGAGGCTCACGAATTCGATTGTGGTAATGGATAGACATACCAAACGCTTTTGCGCGTCTGGCGACCGCCTGACCGATCCTGCCCATGCCGATGATACCGAGACGTTTACCCCAGATACGGCGACCAAGCATCCAGGTTGGAGACCAGCCGTCCCATTCCTTGTTCTCAATCTTCTTCATGCCTTCAGAAAGGCGACGTGGAACAGCGAGAATAAGCGCCATGGTCATGTCTGCGGTGTCTTCGGTCATCACACCAGCAGTATTGGTAACTGCAATACCGCGATTGTTGGCAGAGATAACGTCAATATTGTCAACGCCATTACCGAAGTTGGCAATCATTTTCAGATTAGGGCCAGCCTGAGCCAAAACCGAAGCGTCAATGCGGTCTGTAACAGTGGGGACAAGAACATCAGCAATTTTGACGGCTTCCACAAGCTCAGCCTGTGTAAACGGCTTATCTTGCTCATTCAACCGTGTGTCGAAAAGCTCGCGCATGCGTGTTTCAACAACATCCGGCAGTTTCCGCGTCACAACCACAATAGGCTTCTTTTTTGGCATCGTCCCCGCCTTCTGTCAAAAATTCGAAGTTTTTTAACCCTGCCCTAATCACCATATGAGTCAATGACTCAAAGGTCTTACAGGCTGTCAAAGTTTCATTACCAAATGTTCCGGTGAAAACAAGACTTGTCAAACACGTCTACATCTAATAGCAGCCACTATCGGAAATCGCGAGATCTAAGGTATGATACTTGTGTCTCGATTTTAGTGAAAATTACGGATTAGCCTACGGGAAGTTTTGGTATCACTATGAAAAATAAAAGCTTTCGTACTCTTAGTGCCCTTGCAGCTACTTTTCTATTATTCCTTTTTGTTTCCCCATTCGTAATCACCGCTCAGGCCCAGTCTGCAGGTTCTGGTGTATCTGGTCTTCCAGTTCCGCGTTTTGTCAGTCTTAAATCTGATAGAGTGAACGTTCGCAAAGGTCCAAGCAGAAACCACGACATTGGTTGGACTTTCATTCGCAGCAGGCTGCCGGTTGAAGTCATTCAGGAATATGACGACTGGCGCCGCATTCGCGATTGGGAAGGCAAAGACGGCTGGGTTTTCAAAACCTTGCTGACTGGCTACCGCTCTGCACTGGTAACGCCTTGGCTGGAAAACACCGTTGAAACCACCCCTCTCCGTAAGCGGCCTGGTCCGAATGAAGAGATCATCGCGTTTCTTGAGCCTTTGGTTCTTGCTGGTGTTGTCGAATGCACGGATGGTTACTGCCGCGTTTCCGGCAAAGATTTTGAAGGTTGGATTGATCAGAGCAGATTGTTTGGTGTTTATAAAAACGAGACAATCAATAATTGATCTCAGTTCCAACAACAGTTTAACGAAAAGCCTCTGAGGAAACTTGGAGGCTTTTTGCTATTCACCTGAACAATCAAAGAAATCTAGACAGTTTCCTTTTCTCGCATCAGCTTGTCGGCGGTCTTCAACTCTTTCATGCGTGGCATGGAAACGATGTTGTAACCAGAATCCACAAAGTGAACCTCACCAGTCACTCCGCCAGATAACTCTGAGAGAAGATAAAGACCAGAACCACCAAGCTGTTCGGTTGTAACAGTCTGCTTCAGCGGAGAGTTTGCCTGCTGGAAGTTGAACATCAAACGAGCGTCAGAGATACCTGCGCCAGCCAGCGTGCGAACAGGCCCTGCAGATATAGCATTCACGCGGATGCCTTGCTCTCCAAAGTCCATAGCCAGATAGCGCACAGATGCTTCCAGTGCGGCCTTGGCAACGCCCATGACGTTATAGTTTGGCATAACGCTTGTCGCGCCGCCATACGTTAGTGTCAGGATGGAACCGCCATTCGGCATCAAATCAGCCGCTCGCTTTGCAATCTCTGTGAATGAGAAGCAGGAGATCTGCATGGTGCGGGCAAAATTATCGCGGGTAGTGTCTGCATAACGGCCACGCAGTTCAGACTTGTCTGAAAACGCGATCGCGTGCACGAGGAAATCAATGCTCCCCCATTTTTCTTGGAGCTGAGCGAAAACCTTGTCCACGCTATCAATGTCTTCCACATCACATGGAAGAAGCATATCGCATCCAACACTGTCTGTCAGTGGTTTTACGCGTCGGGCGAAGGCGTCACCTTGATAGGTAAACGCCATTTCTGCACCCTGTTCTGCAAGAGTTTTGGCTATGCTCCAGGCAATGCTGTGGTCATTGGCAACGCCCATAATCAGACCACGCTTGCCTTGCATAAGCTTGCTCATAGAAAACTCCTTTAATCAAAAGCTAAAGGAGCTGAGCAAGCTCAGGACCTCAAACTCAGTCTTTGTATCGCTTAAACACGACGGTCGCGTTGGTGCCGCCAAATCCAAAGCCGTTTGAAAGAACGCAATTCAATTCTGCATTATCTACGCGTTCTCTTACGATTGGCATATCCTCAAAATCCGGATCTAATTCTTCAATATGAGCAGAAGCCGCAATGAAATTGCCTTCCATCATAAGCAAAGAGTAGATCGCTTCATGAACGCCGGCAGCACCCAAAGAGTGGCCAGAAAGCGCTTTAGTCGCAGAAATTGGCGGAACCTTGTCGCCGAACACGGCGCGGATCGCTTCAATTTCTTTGATGTCACCAACAGGCGTAGAGGTTGCATGTGGATTGATGTAGTCAATGTCACAATCAACGTCTTTAAGCGCAATCTTCATGCAGCGAGCTGCGCCTTCACCACTTGGTGCAACCATGTCGTGACCATCAGAAGTCTGGCCGTAACCAACGATTTCTGCGTAGATCTTTGCGCCACGTGCTTTTGCATGTTCAAGTTCTTCAAGAACCAGCACGCCGCCGCCGCCAGCAATAACAAAGCCATCACGGTTCTTGTCATATGGACGAGAAGCAGTAGAAGGAGTGTCATTGTACTTGGAAGACATTGCGCCCATAGCATCAAACAGGTTGGAGAGTGTCCAGTCCAGTTCTTCGCCACCGCCCGCAAATACCACGTCTTGTTTACCCCATTGGATCAGCTCATAGGCATTACCAATACAGATATTGGTTGTCGCACAAGCTGCGGAAATGGAGTAGTTGACGCCGTGAATTTTAAATGGTGTTGCAAGCGTTGCTGAGTTCGTAGAGCTCATAGCTTTCGGAACAGCGGTCGGCCCGATGCGGCGTGGGCCTTTTTCACGGGTGATATCCGCAGCTTCAACGATCGCTTTGGTGGATGGTCCACCAGAACCCATGATCAGGCCTGTGCGGTCATTGGTAACCAGGTCTTCGGAAAGACCGGCATCTTCAATGGCCTGCTCCATGGCAATGTAGTTCCATGCAGCACCTTCACCCATAAAGCGAGAAGTACGACGGCCAAGTTTTTCCAATGGATCTAGGGTAGGTGCGCCATGAACCTGACAACGGAAGCCGAGCTTCTCGTAGTCTTCAGCTGCAACAATACCGGATTTACCTTCGTAAAGGCTTGCTTTCACTTCCTCAGCATTGTTGCCAAGAGGTGAAACAATACCCATACCAGTAACAACCACACGCCTCATCTAAGGTCTCCCGTGGGTTAAGTGGTCCGTTCGGACCAAATTCCAAAAAAGGGTTCATCATTCCACATGACAAACCCTCGCATAATTTGATTACTTATTTCGCTTCGTCTTGAAACAGACCAACACGCAGGTCTTTCGCAACAAAAATAGTCTCGCCGTCAGCTTTTACCCAGCCATCAGCAATTGCCAGTTTCAGGCGGGAGCGCATAACGCGCTTCATATCAACACCGAATTCCAGCATTTTTACGTCAGGAGTAACCTGACCTGTGAACTTAACTTCACCGGTAGAAAGTGCACGACCACGCCCAGGCTCACCCAGCCAGCCAAGATAGAAGCCAGTCATCTGCCACAGAGCGTCCAAACCAAGACAGCCAGGCATAACAGGATCGCCCTGGAAGTGACATTCGAAGAACCAGAGATCTGGATTAATGTCGAATTCAGAACGAATTACGCCTTTGCCGTACTCGCCGCCGTCCTCAGAAATTTCGGTGACGCGATCAAACATCAGCATAGGAGGAAGTGGCAGCTGTGCATTGCCTTGGCCAAACAGCTCACCGCGACCACAGGCCAGCAGAGCTTCTTTATCGTAGCTTGAACGCTTCTCGTGCATTCTATTCCCGCATAATTTGTCGTTTGTTTGAGGCCAGAAAAACGTAGGGTTCACCTTACCTAAACGTAACGATGGTTCTAAGTATTAACTGTTCGGGCCTTCCTAGCACACGAGCCCGAATATCGAAAGAGCGATGTATGTGAGTTTGCGTGTGCTCAATGTACGCAGTTGTGTTAAACTTATACTATTCTTATTATTGTTATAAGCAGTCCGGTTAATCCTGCTTGGTTTTAGCTTGATGTATCAAGGGTTATGCTCCCTTATATTGAGAGTGCTTGGGTGCAGGTCAATAGGTTGCTTTTAATCTAATGCTGGTAGAATTGGTGCGTAGGTGTTAAAACATCAGCACCCTAAAGAACTAAAGTAGGAAAAAATGAGCTCGCAGATTGCTAACGAACATCAAGATGTAACAGGGATGCTAAGAGACGCAGGTCTGCGCCCTACACGTCAGCGCGTGGCACTGGCTGAGCTTCTTTATTCTCAGGGTAATCGCCACATCTCGGCGGAAGTCCTTCACGAAGAAGCTATCCTAGCGAATGTGCCCGTCTCTCTGGCGACAGTTTACAACACACTTCATCAGTTCACTGAAGTTGGTTTGCTGCGTGAAGTTGCTGTTGAAGGAACAAAGACTTACTTCGACACCAACACTTCTGAGCATCACCATTTCTTCCTGGAAGATGAGAACCGTGTAATCGATATTCCAGACAGTGGCCTGACACTAGACAACTTGCCAGTCCCACCTGAAGGAATGGAAATTTCCCGCGTGGAAGTGGTTGTTCGTCTCCGTAAAAAGCAGATGCATTAAGAGCCTCTGCTTTTACTTAGGCAACTTCCTTCAAGATTTTCTCTTTGCTTTTGCAAAGATCATAGATGATGCAGCGATCGCACGCCGGCTTGCGCGCCTTACAGATGTAACGGCCATGTAGGATCAGCCAGTGGTGTGCGTGCTGCATAAAGTCTTGCGGAATTATCTTTTCCAGTTTCAACTCAACATCCAGCGGTGTTTTGCCGGGGGCAAGCCCTAACCTGTTTGCTATCCTGAAGAGATGCGTGTCGACCGCAATCGTCGGCTGCCCAAAAGCAATATTCAGCACCACATTAGCTGTTTTACGGCCAACACCCGGCAAAGCTTCCAACTCTTCACGGGTTTGCGGAACTTGCCCACCATGATGCTCAATCAGCATTTGAGAGAGCAAAAACGTGTTCTTTGCTTTGTTTTTATAGAGCCCGATTGTGCGGATCTCTTCACGGATCTTATCTTCTCCAAGAGCAACCATCTTCTCTGGCGTATCTGCAATTTGGAAGAGATGTTTCGTTGCTTTGTTCACCCCGGCATCTGTTGCTTGAGCGGAAAGCACAACAGCAACCAGCAGTGTGAACTCGTTGGAATGATTAAGTTCCCCTTCCGGTTCTGGATTGTCTTTTTCAAATGCCGCAAAGATTTCGTAGATCTCGGCTTTAGAATACCTTGATCTGGAAACCGGCTTTTTGCGTGTACTGGAAGAAGATGCAACCTTCTTTGTTTTGGTAGCGTCAACCATAGGACTCTCGAAGGAAATAAGTGACTTTGCGTAGGCTTTGAAAGCTCTATACTCTTAAGCGATAAAGAGTAGCAATGAAACAGAGTGCGAAATAGCACCAATGCCCCATGATCTTCAAAAGCGGGAGCCTTATCCCCCTTTCTTTCAGGCTGTTCTAACCCCGCACCGCTCACTGTCCCGCCGGGGCGTGAACATCGTTCTTTGGTGCGCCGGCTTGATTGCTGGCTTTTATTCGCTCGTGCTTGTTTTGATGGGATTATGGCCCGCGCCTATCCTCCTATCACTACCTGTTCTCTTTCTCTGGCTCGCGTTCAGGCACAACTTTGCGACGGCTGAAACCTATGAGGAAATCAGCGTTTCTCCGCTTGAGGTTAGATTGAAGCATGTCACGTACAAAGGCGAAGTGCAGGAGTATGTGCTCAATCCGTTTCACATGAAACTCCAAATTGAACGGGATGATGATGTTGGAGTTACCCGCATTTTGGTGCGTTCTGATCAACTTTTCCTCATTGTTGGAGCGTTTTTGAACCCGGATGACCGGACAAGTTTCGCCTCTGCGTTTTCTCAGGCAATCCACTCCGCACGCAATCGTGGGTTTGATCACGCCTGAGCCTGAAATACTCTGTTCCCATGTACTCGCGTTTCGGGTGGCTCTTAGGCTGAGGATCATCTAGATTTTACCAAATGAGAAACGAAATCTAAGAGCCATGAATCAAGATGTTTAATGCAGCCAATCTCGCAAATGGCACGTTTGTAGAAGACAGTTCTGCTCTTGAGGACTATCGTGTCGTCCAGAAAACCCTTCAAGGCATCTCCGAGAATTGGAGGGAACAACCCTCCCTTGAAGAGCTTGCCTACAGCGTTGGCCTTCAGCCAATTCAGCTTCAACGGGTGTTTTCAAGATGGGCAGGCATTACACCCAAGCAATTCTTGCAAGCCATCACCATCGATCACGCACGTGCCCTTTTACAAGATTCCGCTAGTATTCTGGAAGCCTCGCTCGAAGTTGGCCTCTCAGGCCCCGCCCGTTTGCACGACTTGTTTGTAACCCATGAGGCGATGACGCCTGGCGACTACAAACGGCGTGGTGCAGGCGTAAAGATCAGTTGGGGCTTCCATCCCTGCCCGTTTGGGATTGTCCTGCTGATGGTAACAGAGCGTGGTCTGGCAGGTCTTGCCTTTGCTGATGCTGGTGAAGAGGCAAAAGCACTTACTGACATGAGCGAACGCTGGCCAGCTGCTGAGTTTGAAGAGAACCAGCAACTCACCGCTCCTTACGTCTCCCGCATCTTCGAACCAAATAAATGGAAGGAAGAACAGCCGCTTCGTGTTGTCTTCATTGGTACGGACTTTGAAATCCGCGTTTGGCAAACACTTCTGAGAATTCCTTTAGGCAAGGCTACCACGTATTCGGAGATCGCGAATAACCTTGGCAATCCCAAAGCCTCTCGTGCTGTCGGAACAGCCGTTGGAAAGAACCCGCTGTCCTTCGTCGTTCCGTGTCACCGCGTCCTCGGGGCAAAGGGCAATATGTGTGGCTATCACTGGGGCATCACTCGTAAGCGCGCCATTTTAGGCTGGGAAGCTGGCGTTTCCGGCGTTCTGGATGGCATTGCTGCCACGGGCTAATCGTTTCATTTCCGATTCAATGTCAGGCAACAAAAAAGGCGAGCACAAGGCCCGCCTTTTTCATTTGAAAATCAAATGACTTACAGGTCAAATCCAAGGATCTTGCCAACAGTGAAGACATCCTTGTCACCACGACCACAAAGGTTCATGACGATCACTTTGTCTTTGTCCATCTTCGGCGCCATCTTGATCACCTGAGCAAGCGCATGGCTTGGCTCCAGAGCTGGAATGATACCCTCAACGCGGGTCAGCATCTGGAATGCATCCAGAGCTTCCTCATCGGTCGCAGGCACGTAGTTCACACGGCCTGTATCCTTCAGCCAGGAGTGCTCTGGGCCGATACCAGGATAATCCAAACCTGCAGAAACGGAATGTCCTTCAAGGATCTGTCCGTCATCATCCTGCAGCAGATAGGTGCGGTTACCATGCAGTACACCCGGCTTACCTGCGTTTAGCGAGGCACAGTGTTCTTCACCCTGCAGGCCTCTACCACCAGCTTCAACGCCGTAAATTTCAACGGATGGATCATCAAGGAACGGGTGGAACAGGCCAATCGCGTTAGAGCCGCCACCAACTGCAGCAACGAGAGCATCTGGCAATTTGCCTTCTGCTTTCATCAGTTGTTCTTTGGTCTCTTCTCCAATCACAGACTGGAAATCACGAACCATCTCTGGATAAGGATGCGGGCCAGCAGCTGTACCGATCAGGTAATACGTGTCATCCACGTTGGTTACCCAGTCACGTAGCGCTTCATTCATCGCGTCCTTGAGCGTACCAGCACCCGCAGTAACGGGAACAATTTCAGCACCCAGAAGCTTCATGCGGAACACGTTTGGTTTCTGACGCTCAACGTCGGTAGCACCCATGTAAACAACGCATGGCAAACCAAAGCGCGCACAAACTGTTGCGGTCGCAACACCGTGTTGACCAGCACCGGTTTCCGCAATGATGCGGGTTTTGCCCATACGTTTAGCCAGCAGGATCTGACCAATACAGTTGTTGATCTTGTGAGATCCGGTGTGGTTCAGCTCATCACGCTTAAAGTAAACCTTCGCACCGCCCAGCTCTTCTGTCAGGCGTTCAGCGAAATAAAGCGCAGATGGGCGACCAGTATAGTGGGTGTTCAGGTTTTCCAGCTCTGCCGCATATGCTGGGTCAGCCTTTGCGTCACTGTAAGCCTTTTCCAGATCCAGGATCAAAGGCATGAGCGTTTCAGCTACGAAACGACCCCCAAAATCACCAAAGTGGCCGCGATCATCCGGACCGGAACGCAATGTGTTGGCTTGCTGGTTCATTAATTCTTCCCAAATTCACTCGGCAACGCTGCGCGCTTCACGCACAAAAGCCTCAATCAACTCGATGTCTTTAACGCCCTTCTCGCGTTCGACGCCGGATGAAACATCGACATCACTCACTCCGGAGATTGCCAAAGCTTCGCGGACGTTATCAGGGCTTAAGCCGCCAGAAAGCATGATAGGCTTTCCAAGTTCTAGGCCTTGTAGCAGTTTCCAGTCAAAGCTGACACCATTTCCTCCCGGAATATCGGAATTTTTTGGTGGTTTTGCATCTAGAAGAAATCTGTCTACGTGCGGAATATAGGGCGTAAGTGCCTCCACGTCTTCTGCAGAGGAAATCCCGCAGGCTTTCATCACAGGAACGCCAAAACTCTCACGAATTTCAGAGCAGCGCTCAGGGGTTTCACTCCCGTGCAGCTGCAAAACATCTGGTGAGATAGTGTCGACAATTTCCTTCAGGCCTGCATCATCCATGTTCACAGTAAGTGCAACAATTTGCGTCTTACCGCGCACGTGGTCTGCCAGCTCTTTGGCTTTAGCCATGGAAACATAGCGCGGACTTTTCGGAAAAAAGACAAATCCGATCATATCGACTTGTTCTTTCGTAACCGCGTCCGCAGTTTCCTTCGTAGAGATGCCGCAGATTTTTATCATAGCGGAAGAGACCATATTTGCACCGTGTTCAAGCAATACCAGAATGACCGTTAGACCAAAATTATCGGGGTTTGTCACCCTGTTCTGGTCATTTATGGAACCTGAACTGGACGGGACCAATGAGAAAATCTGGAGTTTATCGCGGTCATCTGATGACCCTTGGTATATGTGGAGCACTCGTTGCTTTTGCAAGCAGCTCCCCAGCACAGACAGTCTACCAGCACCAACCAAAAGTGCCCATCGGGTTTGATCAGGCATGTGCAGGCACGTATGCAGTTAAGCCATTGAAGTCAGGCGTGCTTAACCTTCGTACCGGCCCCGGAACCAATTACAACGTCATTGGCCGCCTTATCCCAAATCAAGCAATCAACATCGCCGATTGCAAAGGCAACTGGCTAGGCATCCGCGACGCCCAAACCTCCGAGCAAATCGGTTGGGTCTACAAAGGCTACATGCGGCGCGTCTGACCGACGCACTCACTCCTCCTTGTCAGCTTCTCAACTCATCTCCTTGGTTGAGAAGCTCCCTTGGTGGCATCAGCGTTCACATCCCCATCAAAGTGCATAATTGTGATTGCTTCATCCTTGTGTTGCTTAGCTTTCAGTCTAACATATTCTTCTAGTTCAACTTTTCTCGCCGTGGGGGATTTACTATCCACTTCAAACCACTCACCTTCAGTATTCCTTCGAAGAGCAATAAAATGAGCTCCTGCTCCTACAATCAATCGATCTACGGCGCCGTCTTTCGTAAGGTCTGTGACTTTCTTCACATTAGCTTGAAGGTCTGCTTCTGAGTTAGGCTTATCAAGATGGGTATCCTTTAGGTTAGGCACTCCGAGTTGTTGTTGTTTTGATTTTATTATGGCCATACCAGTATGAGGATCTGCTCCACGTTCTCGAATATAGTCTTCAGGTGTCATTCCCTCGTAGAGCAACTCGAATTGCTTTTTTGCGGATTTAAGGAAAAAGCCATCAGCGTCTTCTGAAATCTGACGGCGCATCTCTTCGATTGTTAAGCCAGGATAATACTCGCGTACTTCCCCAAAAGTTATGATATCGGACTGGTTTTTGTAACCTTCACAGGTATTTTGTAAAAGAGCATCTTCCATGTCTTGCGGAGATACTGCTCCAAAACCCAAACACGCATTAAGAGCATGCTTCAGACAAAACTTACCGTCTTGTTCCTCGCAGTAGAGTTCTGGATTAGGGCCGCTAGGCGTTTTGCGAGAGTCGACGTTGTTCAGAATGCCCGGGGCTGCATGCTTGTAAGGTACAAGAATATACTTCTTTTCCGACATTATTTCTTGAACTTCACGCATTAAGCCAGCAACTTGCTCAAGGAGAGCCTCTGCTTCTGCCATGTTACCTGATCTAATTGAACGTTCAATCATCGGTATCAATTCTGAACTCAACAGTTGGCAATTCTCAAAAACTGGGATTTTGTCTTCATTAGGTATGCTTGCTTTCAACCCCTTCAAGGATTTTGCCCATTTTTTGGCCTCAGCGATATTTGGAGTAGTGATGGGTTCTGGTTCAGCGCGCTTTTCTTCTTGTGCCGGTCCCAGCTGCTGCTTTACACAGGCCTGAAGGTTTTTGCTGACATCTTGAAGTTGCTGCAGAGTATCTCGGGCAGCTTTTGTGTCATTGTTTTCCAGGTACAATTCAATCTGACTAACCATCTGATCAGAAAGCATTTTATAGGTTGCAATTTCATCCAGGATTTTTGGATCTGAAATCGTGGATTCATTCGCTACCGAGACTGCAATCACATTTTTTAACTGTTTCAGTTGATCAGTTAAGGCCTGTTTTGCTCCATCATCACTAGTTTTTTGAGCACCCTGCGTTTTGGGGTGTTGTTGAGGAGTATTATTCAGATCAAGGATTTCCTGGGCTCTTTGATAGAGCTGATCAATCAAGGGTAAGCGTTGCTCAGAGTATTCGATACGACCGTCACGTCTTGAAGAAAGCATAACGCCTACATCTCGGATTGTTTTGTCTGCTTGCTCAATCATCGAGACAAATTGTGCCATTAGCTGCTGGTCAGTGATCGATGCCTGTTGCTGCTTCAGACGCTTTTCCCTCTTTCTTGCTTCTTTCAATGCGTTGCGAATAGAGCTAGCTCTTTGCCTTGTTTCTTCTAAAAGACGTTCTTCATTAAGCTGAGCTTCTTGGTGCGAAGCTATGGGATCTGATTGACTAGGTGAGGCAGTTTGATCGTGAGGCGATGGTTGCTGCTCTGACGCCTGCAAATCGGGAGAACCTTGAGCGGATTCTAAGAAGAACCGCATTGAGTTGATTGCATCCTCACAAGTAGCAAGTTTGCCTCGTGCTTCCTGAAGTTTCCGATCCGCTACATACTGCTTGCCTTCGGTGATATAGGTCTGCGCCGCACTGTTATACTGAGCAAAGCTGCTGGCAAGAGCAGCATCTTTGATCTCGGACCCAGACCTCAAAAGCTCGTTGAGATTTTCTTGAGCCACATCCAAAGATCCTGTGCAATCGGAAAGAGCTTTATTTAGCGCATTTTGAGCTGCATTCTTCGAAGCTGAGTTTGGCCGCGACCGTCTTCCTGTCGGTTGATTAGTTGCTTGTTTTTTTGCAGCTTCTTTTGTGCTGACCACGCAATCTATCAATGCTTCAGTTAAGGTCTTAAGTGTAGCTAAATTGGCTGCAATATCTTCCTCAGAGGAACGTCCATGCCCTTCAATCAGATCCTCTGTCTCTGCAAGTAAGTTGATCGCGACTTGATAGTTCTTTTCAAAATCCCGTTTGAGAGTTTTATCAGGAACTTCATTTACCTGCTGATAGCAAGATTGGATTTCAATCCGTGTCGTTTTCAATTGTTTGCTAAGACTCGGATCAACGGGAACAAATTTGACGTAACTCTCTGCTTTTTCAACTAGGTTATTAAGGACTTTCAACTCAGCCTGACAGGCATCAAATTCATGTCGTTTAAGTAAGCCCTCAACCTGCTTAATTTGCCCTTTTGCTTGCTTTGAAGAATCCGTGAACGCTTTCTGCTCCTGAGGGGATTTAATGGTTTTGCGAAGCCCATTGACTCCTGAAAGCCGAGCATTTGCATCCTTTAGAGCGGCTTTGATACTTTCCGAATCGCGAACAGTTTGCTTCTGTATTTCAAGTACTTGCTGCACACCTTGCAATTGCGCTTCAGCATCAAAAAGTCGCTGATCAGCACCATCTGCATCTCTATTTTTTACCAAACTGGTGACGAATGTCATTGTTGAAGCAGCTTGTTTGAAGAGTTGATCGAACAAGGTTTTCTGATCTTTAGAGACCAGTATCTTCCTCTCAGCTTTGTAGCCTTTCAACTTTGCAGAAAACTCCGCTACTCGTTGTTGTACAGCGAGTAGAGGATCAACGCGTGTAGCTGCTTTATCAGCAGTTTGCTTGCCATCTACACCGTTTTTCTGCTGCTCTGAAGCCCTGCTCTTCCCTACTAAAATTCCAACACCATCAACAAGTGCTGCTATGTCATCCAGTGTGCTATCCGCATCAAGAAAATTGCCAGTTTGCGATAGATAGTCTGCATTCTTCATGCGACTTTGAGTTTGCTCGCAAAGACTATCAAATGTTTGCATTTGAGCGTCTGTTTGGAGAGTGGGTTTTAGCGCCTTGTAGCTCTTAAGTTCTGCTTTGTATTGAGCAGAACGACTTTTGCAGTGAGCCTCAATCGAAGCAGGAGTGGGGTCGCCGTCATATGCATCGAACGGCCATGAGTTTTGCTTGTAAACCTTCTGCGCCCATTGGTACTCAGTAACTTCGAGCGTACCCTTAACCATAGATCGACTCCCAACTTTCCCAGGCCCTTAAGGCTATCAATGTTGAGGCCAACAATATCTATAAATACGGACCCAATTCGCATGCATTTAGATAGCAAGGTGAAGAGAGGTTTGAGACTGTTTGGCCATTTTTGAGAGATCTGTAATTAATATAATTTCTTTCAGATAGAAGTGTAGTTTCATCAGAGGCTTAGGGAATAAAAAAGCACCGCAGAAGCGACGCTTTTCCTGATCTCACAATTCCGTCAGACCTAAGTGATGTTGTAGGCCGCAATAGCTGCCATATTGAAGATCTCGCTATCCTTGGCACCCATCGGTACAATCTGAACCGGCTTGTCCATGCCAACCAGCAATGGGCCAATAAGCGTTGATCCGCCAAGCTCTTCCAACAATTTCGTCGCGATGGAAGCGGAGTGGAACGCAGGCATAATGAGCACGTTTGCAGGTCCATTCAGACGGCAGAACGGATAAGCCGCCATCTTCTCCATGTTAAGTGCAATATCTGCACCCATCTCACCATCATACTCAAAGTCCACACGGCGACGATCAAGGATCTTAACGGCTTCCTGAAGACGCTCAGTCCGTTCACCTTTCGGGTGACCAAATGTAGAGTACGCCAGCATAGCAACGCGAGGCTCGGACCCAAGACGGCGGGCAACATGCGCTGCTTCTTCCGCAATATCCGCCAGTTCCTCTGAGGTCGGCATGTCATGAACAGCCGTATCGGCCACAAGAACGGTTTTGCCCGGTGTCACAACAAGTGAAACACCAATCACGCGGTGCCCCGGTTTGGTATCAATACAGCGGCTGACGGTTTCCAGCGCAACGGAATAGTTTCGTGTTGTTCCCGTTACAACGCCATCAGCATCGCCACGCGCAACCATAATGGACGCCCAGTAGTTACGGTCATTGTTGACGAGACGCTGACAATCACGTTGCAGGTAGCCTTTACGTTGCAGGCGAGAGTACAGATATTCCGCGTAATCCGCATTGCGGGTGGAGGATCGCGCACTTTCAAGGCGAATGCCCGGGCGGTTTACATCAATACCGGCAGATGTCGCATTGGCGCGGATCTCATCTTCACGGCCAACAAGAATCGCTTCACCCAGCCCTTGCGCAACAAAGGCGGAAGCTGCGCGAATAACCGCTGGCTCTTCCCCTTCCGCAAACACAATGCGCTTCGGATTTTGACGCACTTTGGAGATGATCCGCTGCAAAGTGCCGGCAATTGGGTCACGACGACCCTGCAGCTGCGCACCATAAGCATCCATGTCCACGATTGGGCGACGTGCCACACCGCTGTCCATAGCAGCTTGTGCAACTGCTTGAGGAATACGGGAAATCAGACGAGGATCAAACGGAACCGGAATGATGTATTCGGGGCCGAAACGAGGACGGCTGCCACGATAAGCTGCTGCCACTTCATCAGGAACATCTTCACGAGCCAGTTCTGCAAGCGCTCGAGCGCAGGCAACTTTCATCTCATCATTAATGGTTGTTGCATGAACGTCCAACGCCCCGCGGAAGATATACGGGAACCCGAGAACGTTGTTCACCTGGTTCGGGTAGTCAGAACGACCCGTTGCAACAATCGCATCCGGGCGAACTTCCTTCGCTTCTTCTGGCGTAATCTCAGGATCCGGATTCGCCATCGCAAAGATAATTGGGTCCGGCGCCATGGTCTTCACCATGTCAGGTGTCAAAGCACCCTTCACGGAAACTCCAAAGAATACATCTGCACCATCCAGCGCGTCTTCAAGAGTGCGCTTGTCTGTCTTCACAGCATGGGCGCTCTTCCACTGGTTCATTCCAGCTTCACGGCCCTGATAAATCACGCCTTTTGTATCGCAGAGAAGAACGTTCTCATGCGGAACACCCATCGCTTTAACAAGCTCGATACAAGCAATGCCAGCCGCGCCCGCGCCATTACAGACCACTTTCACATCTTTGATGTCGCGATCTGTCATATGAACTGCGTTGATCAAGCCTGCAGCAGCGATAATAGCTGTGCCGTGCTGATCATCGTGGAACACCGGAATATCCATGATCTCACGAAGACGCTGCTCGATGATAAAGCAATCCGGCGCTTTAATGTCTTCAAGGTTGATGCCACCGAAGGAAGGGCCGAGATGCTTTACAGAGTCGATGAACTCCTCAACGTCGGAAGTGTCCACTTCAAGGTCAATGGAATCCACATCAGCAAAGCGCTTGAAGAGAACTGATTTGCCTTCCATCACCGGCTTGGAAGCCAATGCGCCAAGGTTTCCGAGGCCAAGAATGGCAGTACCGTTGGAGATAACCGCAACCATGTTGCCTTTGGTGGTGTAGTCGTAAGCCTTGCTTGCGTCTTCTGCAATTGCCAGCACAGGAACAGCAACGCCAGGAGAATAGGCCAGGCTCAGGTCGCGCTGAGTGGCCATTGGCTTGGTTGGCGAGATTTCAAGCTTGCCCGGTTTGCCTTCGTTATGGAAGGCTAACGCGTCTTGGTCAGTAAAGCTGACCTGCGAGCTTGCTGTTTTATCAGTGGTTGGCATGCGAAAAATTCCTCACCCTTAAGCGCAGTGTTCTTTTCAAATATCACTGGACGACATTATCCCCGTAAAATCTCGTTCTCAAGCTGTGAACTAAACTGACACGGGTGAAACACATAGAACCATTTGCTAGTGTCTGCGCCATGACTACAGCAGATATCGAAAAGCCTTCCCCAGCAAAAGGCCGCGTCACACCCATGATGGCGCAATATATTGAGATTAAGACGGCTAATCCGGACAGTCTCCTGTTCTACCGAATGGGCGATTTCTACGAGCTGTTTTTTGAAGATGCAGAAGTTGCATCTCAGTCTCTAGGAATTACGCTCACCAAACGCGGCAAGCATAATGGTGATGATATTCCCATGTGCGGCGTTCCTGTGCATGCCGCTGATGACTATCTGCAAAAACTGATCGGTCTTGGCCACCGCGTTTCTGTCTGTGAGCAGACGGAAAACCCGGCAGAAGCCAAAAAGCGTGGCTCCAAATCTGTTGTTCGCCGCGATGTGGTGCGCTTGGTGACACCGGGTACGATCACGGAAGATCGCCTTCTGGATGCCAGACGAAACAACTTCCTTGCCTCGTTAGCGCGGGTCAAAGGTGGAAGCACGGCTGACGGAAACCTCTATGGTCTCGCCTGGATTGATATGTCCACGGGCATGTTCCGCGTGGCTGAAAGTGACGATGTGCGCCTTGCTGCTGATCTGGCGCGCATTGATCCATCAGAATTGGTGCTTGCTGACGCACTTCTTCAGGAAACCGAGTTGCGAGCGACAGTCGAAGGACTTGGCGCTGCCCTTTCTCCTGTTCCACGCACGTTTTTTGATGGCGCAAACGCTCAGGATCGCCTCTCCACTTACTTCTCCGTCGGTACGCTGGACGGGTTCGCCAACTACACCCGTGCTGAACTGATCGCAGCCAGTGGCATTCTGGCTTACATCGACAAAACCCAGCTCGGCGAGCGCCCTCCTCTCGACCCACCAGTCAAAGAAGCCGCTGCAGGACAGTTGCTGATTGATCCGGCAACCCGCGCAAACCTTGAGCTGACCCGTACCCTGTCCGGCGAGCGTCGAGGCAGCTTGCTGTCTGCCATTGATAAAACCGTGACCGGAGCGGGTTCCCGCCTGCTCGCCAGTCGCCTGTCAGGTCCCCTTACGGATCCGGAACAAATCCGTCATCGTCAGGACACCATTGCGTTTTTTGCATCCGACACCATGCAGCGCGAGGATATCCGCAGCCTGCTGAAGTCCGCGCCGGATATGTCTCGTGCACTGTCCCGTCTTGCAGTGGACCGTGGTGGCCCGCGTGATTTGCAGTCCATCGCGTCTGCAATGAAATCTGCGCGGGAAATCGCAGGTTTGCTCGCCTCTGGCGGTGCCTTCCCTCAGGAAGTTGGCTTTGCCGTGCAAAAGCTGGAGCAAGCACCGCATGCGCTGGGTGAAAAGCTTAGCGTCGCAATTGCAGAAGAACTGCCGCTTCTCAAGCGGGATGGCGGTTTTATTGCTCCTGACTATCATCCAGACCTCGATGAGCTCAAAGCACTTCGCGATCAGAGCCGAAAAGTCATCGCACAGATGCAGGCGGATCTGGCTGAAGAGCTTGGCATCCGCTCACTGAAGATCAAGCACAACAACGTGCTTGGCTGGTTTATGGAAGCGCCGACCGCGCAGTGTGATCCGATGAAGGATGACTCTGCCCGCTTCATTCACCGTCAGTCTATGGCTGGTGCCATGCGCTTCACGACCACCGATCTTGCTGATCTGGAAAGCAAAATTGCAAGCGCAGGAGAACGCGCCCTTGCGATTGAACTGGAAATCTTCAACGAGCTGACCAAGGCCGTTGTTGAGGCCGGTGGCCTGATTAAAGCTGCGGCTGAAGCTCTTGCTGTCCTTGATGTTTCAACCTCTCTCGCGGTTTTGGCGGAAGCGGAAAACTACATCCGTCCAATCGTTGATGGTTCGCTCGCCTTCACGATTGAAGGTGGCCGTCACCCGGTGGTGGAGCAAGCTCTTCGCAAATCTGGCGAACCGTTTGTGGCAAACAATGCCAACCTCGGCCCGCAGGAAAGCTATGAAAACGGCCAGATCTGGCTGATCACCGGCCCTAACATGGCTGGTAAATCAACCTTCCTGCGCCAGAATGCATTGATCGCAGTGCTGGCTCAAATGGGTAGTTTCGTTCCTGCAACGACTGCCCACATTGGCATCGTCGATCGCTTGTTCTCTCGTGTTGGCGCGGCTGATGACCTTGCCAGAGGCCGCTCAACCTTCATGGTTGAGATGGTGGAAACGGCGGCCATTCTCAATCAGGCCACGGACCGCTCTCTGGTTATTTTGGATGAAATCGGACGCGGAACGGCGACCTTTGACGGTCTTTCCATTGCATGGGCTGCCATTGAGCATCTGCATGAAACCAATCGCTCGCGCTCGCTCTTCGCGACGCACTACCATGAAATCACAGCACTCTCACAGCGTTTGGAGCGTCTCAACAACGCGACCGTGCGTGTGAAAGAGTGGAAAGGCGATGTTGTCTTCCTTCACGAAATCGTCGAAGGCGCTGCTGATCGGTCCTATGGTATTCAGGTCGCAAAACTGGCTGGTCTGCCGAAGACTGTTGTCAGCCGCGCGCAAAAGATCCTGACTCAGCTGGAAGAGCAAGACACCAACAAGCCTGCTGAGACACTTTTGGATGATCTGCCGCTCTTTGCATCCTTCTCGCAACCTCTGGAAACCATTCCGGAGCCGGAAGAGCATGAGGAAGCCTCTGTTTCCAATGAGCTTGTTGAACTGTTGGAGACCCTTGATCCTGATGATATGACGCCTCGTCAGGCTCAGGAAGCGCTCTACGCTCTCAAGCAAAAGCACAAAGAGCTCAGCTCAAACTGAGCTGAGTACAGAAAGCACAAACAGTTTTAGCACCGCTGGAGATTTCCGGCGGTGTTTTCATGTGAAACCCGAAAGTCGGGATGAGCAAGGCGGCAGGCAATACCTGCGCTGTTTGTTAAGTTAGTTTCTTCGGCATTGGCTGCACGCCTTGCCCGGGCTTTTTTGGAATGAACTACGTCGCCTCTTTTGCCTATAAGGTACGATAGTCAGTTTCCTGAAAAGACAATGGCTTATCCAGACACGTTTCCATGCCCAAACAGTTCCTCCGTCTTTGACAGATCCATTTGCAAAAGCAGGTTTTACTGCCGGTACATTTGCACCTGTCACCGCGTGATACCCTATAGTCCTGGGCCCTTCCCCTCAAACCATGCGGTCACGTTTGAAGTTCGGTTCACCGGACCACTGAAAGGTGCGTTACGTCTTCCAATAGCCCCGCCCAACCTACGACAAACTGACGGTCGCTCCGCCAGCAGCCCGTTACGTAGGCATAGGTTCAGAATATGGGAGGATTTCAGAAGGGGAATAAGTTTTTTAAGACAGTCTTTGCCCCACCCACCGGTGTCATCCCGGCTCGGGTGTACATACCGGAGACATAGGTGACAGGTGTTCGGAGAGATGGTTGACACATTAACATGGCATTCAGGGAGGGACCGGGATGCCTTGGAAAGAGTGTTCAACAATGAAACTTCGAGAAGAGTTTGT